>CAWJHT010000001.1:0-32311 GCA_963842685.1 uncultured delta proteobacterium
TCATAGGGATCCGTCAGGGGATGTGCATTGTGAAAACCGATCATGTCCTTTTGAAAGTCAGCTTGGTCGATGGGGAGTATCCTGATTATAAGCGTGTGATCCCTGCCGAAAAAGGGATAGTGGTGGGTGTGGAGAAGGATAAGCTTCTACACTCACTACGCCGGATGAGTGTGATTTCTCTTCCGAGCGGTACAATGGCGTGATAGTTACTCTTTCTGGAAGGGTGGTGATGAACTCCACGAATCCGGATGTGGGCGACGCCGATGTTGCGATAGAGGTCTTCCTATGAGGGAGAGGAGAGGAGCGTCGGCTATAATGTGACCTATCTTGACGGATGCCCTCGATGTGGTCGATGAGGACGAAGTGGAGTTTGGATCGGTGTAGGTATGAAACCCGGCTGTGATGCGGGCGGTAGGAAAGGAAAATTTACTTCTGTATTGTCATGCCGTTGAAGTTGTAGCAGCCACGGGAAAGATGCGCAATTCATCATTATGCACGGGGGGACGGCCGATGGGTCTCCTTCAGGGAAAGAGGTTAGATGGAAATCGTTAAGGAAGAAAAGAGAGAAGGTTCGGGGGAGCGCCGACAGCATCAGGGTTTGGAGGGGCTGGAAGGCCTGGAAGCGGTCAGGAAGCGTCCGGCCATGTATATCGGGAGTACGGGTAAGGACGGTCTCCACCATCTGGTCTATGAGGTGGTGGACAACAGCATCGACGAGGCATCCGCCGGTTTCTGCGATACGATCACCGTCAAGATCCGGGTGGACAACAGCGTCGGGTCGAGGACAACGGCCGCGGCATACCCGGTGGATATGCACAAAGGAGAAGGGGTCTCGGCGGCGGAGGTGGCCCTGACGAGGCTTCATGCCGGGGCGAAGTTTTCCAACGACAGCTACAAGATATCCGGCGGCCTTCACGGGGTCGGTGTCTCTGTGGTCAATGCTCTGTCCATTTATCTGGATCTGGAGGTAAGGCGGGACGGCGGCGTTTATACGCAGTCCTATGTCCGCGGCGTACCGACGGCACCGTTGGAGATGGTCGGCAAGACCAAGAGCCGGGGGACCACCGTCACCTTCAAGCCGGACGATACGATTTTTGAGGAGACGGAGTTCAGCTACGACATCCTGTCCAACCGGTCTGCGGGAACTGGCATTTCTGAATTCCGGGGTGAAGATCACCCTGATCGACGAGCGGATCGACCGCCAGAGCGAGTTCTTCTACAAAGGCGGAATCGTCTCCTTCGTCGAGTACATCAACCGCAACAAAAAGGTCCTCCACAAGAATCCGATCTTCATCACCGGCTCGAAAGAGGACTGCCTGGTCGAGGTGGCGCTCCAGTATAACGATACCTACGCGGAAAACATCTTTTCCTTCGCCAACAGCATCAACACGACCGAGGGGGGAACGCACCTGATCGGCTTCCGCTCGGCCCTCACAAGGGCGTTCAACAACTACGCCGTGAGCAGCAACATCCTGAAAAACGGGAAGGAATCCTTCAAGGGCGAGGATCTGCGCGAGGGATTGGCCTGCGTCATCAGCGTCAAGATCCGCAATCCGCAGTTCGAGGGGCAGACAAAGACAAAACTCGGGAACAGCGAGGTCAAAGGGCTCGTCGAGGGGATCGTCTACGACAAGATCAGCAGCTATCTGGAGGAGAATCCCTCCGTTGCCAAGCAGCTTCTGGGCAAGTGTCTGGATGCGGCCCGGGCTCGTGAGGCGGCCCGGCGGGCCCGCGAACTGACCCGGCGCAAGACCGCCCTCGAGGTCGGCGCCCTCCCCGGAAAACTGGCCGACTGCCAGGAGCGGGACCCGGCGCGGAGCGAGATCTACCTTGTTGAGGGTGATTCCGCCGGCGGCTCGGCAAAACAGGGCCGGGACCGGAAAAACCAGGCGATCCTGCCGCTCCGCGGCAAGGTGCTCAACGTCGAGAAGGCGCGCTTTGACAAGATGCTCCAGAACGAGGAGCTCAAGGTGATCATCACCGCCCTCGGCGCGGGGATCGGACAAGGGGAAGGGGATCAGGATATCAGTAAGCTCAGGTACCACAAGGTGATCATCATGACCGACGCCGACGTGGACGGCCTCCACATCCGGACGCTTCTTTTGACCTTCTTCTTCCGGCAGATGAAGGAGTTGATCGAGCGGGGCTACCTCTACATCGCCCAGCCGCCCTTGTTCAAGGTGACCGACCGAAAACAGGAGCTCTATATCCACAACGAGGAGACGATGAAAGACCATGTCCTCGACAACGGTGTCAATCGCGTCCGCCTGTCGGTGGTGAACGGCACCTCCCAGACGATTACCGGCAGCCGGCTCCTCGGCCTCATCAAGAAGGCAATGCGGATCGAGACGGTCCTGGACCGTTTCGAACGGGAGGAAAAGAACCGGGATCTCATTCGCATCCTGGCCGGCGACCCGGCCCTCAGCGAGGAGGACTTCCGGACCGAGGAGGCCCTGACCAAGGTGGCAAAGCGGACCGCGATGGCATTGGGCGATCGCCTGGAGGGATTCAGCACGGAGATAGACCAGGAACACGGCCGTTGGGCGATCGTCTTTAGCATCCGTCGAAAAAATCAGACCCTGACCACCAGCATCGACCGGGACATCCTGAAGCTTCCGAAGTTCCTGGAGATCAAGGCCCTTCTGACCCAGGTGGCGGTCCTCGGGGAGGCCCCCTACCGGGTGGGTTCGGAGGAGGGAGACGGCGTCCTGGAAAAGGTGTGCGAAACGGTCGACACCCTGTCCGGCCTGATCGACTGCGTGATCAGCGCCGGGAAAAAAGGGGTCTCCGTCCAGCGCTACAAAGGTCTCGGCGAGATGAACCCGGAGCAGCTCTGGGAGACCACGATGAACCCGGAGAAGCGGACGCTCCTGCAGGTGCGTATCGAGGACGCCGTGGCGGCGGACGAGATCTTTACCACCCTCATGGGGGATCAGGTGGAGCCCCGGCGCGATTTCATCTATAAAAACGCCCTCTACGCCTCTAATCTTGATGTGTAGCGGCGGCTACGAAAAAAGTCAATATGCTGCGTTGCGCTTCCTCCTTCGTCATTGCGGCGTACGAAACAGTACGCCTCATTCCTCAAGAGTTGCGCGCCTTGCCTCTGGAGCTTTTTACGAAGCCGCCCCGGAGGAACGCTTTGCGAATATATTAAAAGATGATCATGATCCCGTCCTTGTTCGGGCGGTCATGGTCAATGATTAAGGAGAGTTTGATTTTGATGGACAACCTGTTCGAAAAGAATATCGCGATCAATATCGAAGACGAGATGAAGAAGTCCTACATGGACTACGCGATGAGCGTCATCATCGGCCGGGCGATCCCCGACGTCCGGGACGGACTGAAGCCGGTCCACCGCCGGGTCCTCTTCGCCATGAGCGAGATGGGGAACCGCTGGAACAAGCCCTACAAAAAGTCGGCGAGGATCGTCGGGGATATCATCGGTAAGTACCATCCCCACGGGGATACGGCGGCGTACGACACCATGGTCCGGATGGCCCAGGAGTTCTCGATGCGCTATATGCTCGTCGACGGCCAGGGGAACTTCGGCTCGATCGACGGAGACCCGCCGGCCGCCATGCGGTACACGGAGGTCCGGATGGCCAGGATCTCCGAAGAGCTCCTCGGAGATCTGGAGAAGAACACCGTCGATTTCATGCCCAACTACGACGAATCCATGGAGGAGCCGACCGTCCTGCCGGCGAAGATCCCGCTCCTGCTCCTTAACGGCACCGGGGGCATCGCCGTCGGTGTGGCCACCAACATCCCGCCCCACAACCTCCGGGAGGTGATCGACGGGACCATCGCGCTCATCCGCGACCCCGACATCACCATCGACGCGCTCATCCATCATATCCCGGGGCCGGATTTCCCGACGGCCGGATTCATCAACGGCCGGGAGGGGATCCTGTCCGCCTACCGGACGGGGCGGGGGATCATCCGGGTCAGGGCGCGCGCCCTGATCGAGAAGAACGCCCGGAACGACCGGGAGAGCATCGTCGTGACCGAGCTACCCTACCAGGTCAACAAGGCGAACCTCATCGAGAAGATCTCGGAGCTCGTCAAGGAGAAGAAGATCAGCGGGATCTCCGATCTTAGGGACGAGTCGGACCGGGAGGGGATCCGCGTCGTCCTCGACCTGAAGCGGGATGAGGTCTCCGCGGTCGTCTTAAACCAGCTCTACAAACACACCCAGATGGAGTCCACCTTCGGGATCATTATGCTGGCCATCGACCGGGGCCAGCCCCGGGTCTTCAACCTCAAGGAGGTCCTCCAGAGTTTCCTGACGTTCCGCAAGGAGGTCGTCATCCGGCGGACGACCTTCGATCTGATGAAGGCGCGGGAGCGGGCCCACATCCTCGAGGGGCTGATCATCGCCCTCGACCGTATTGATGAAGTGATCGCGGTGATCAAGGCCTCCGCGAATCCCCAGGAGGCGTCCACCGCCCTCTGCTCACGCTTCGGCCTCAGCGAAGTCCAGGCGAAGGCGATCCTCGACATGCGCCTCCAGCGCCTGACCGGCCTGGAACGGGACAAGATCGACGCGGAATACACCGAGATCTCCGCGCTGATCCACAAGCTTCAGGGGATCCTCGACGACCCGCAGAAGGTTCTCGATGTGATCGTCGCGGAGCTTGAGGAGATCCGGGCGCGTTACGGGGACGAACGCCGGACGGAGATCGTCGTGAGTTCCGAGGACATCGATATCGAGGACATGATCGTCGAAGAGGACATGGTCGTCACCGTCTCGCACGCGGGCTACATCAAGAGAAACCCCGTGAGCCTTTACAAGAGCCAGCGCCGGGGCGGCAAGGGCAAGATCGGCATGGGGACGAAGGAAGAGGATTTCGTGGAGAGGATCTTCGTCGCCTCCACCCACCATTACCTCCTGATCTTCACCAGCAAAGGCAGGGTCTACTGGCTGAAGGTCTACCAGATCCCGCAGGCCGGGCGGGCCGCCAAGGGGAAGGCGATCGTCAACCTGATCAACATGGTGGAAGGGGAGCGCGTCGCCGCCGTTCAGGCCGTCCGGGAGTTCACCGGCGACAAATCGGTGGTCATGGTGACCCGGCAGGGGACGATCAAGAAGACGGAACTGTCGGCCTTCTCCAATCCCCGTGCGGGCGGGATCATCGCCATCTCCGTCGACGAGGGGGACGATCTGATCGATGTCCAGCTCACCCTCGGGAACCAGGATATCTTCCTCGGCACCCGGAAGGGCAAGTCCATCCGCTTCAAGGAGGACGACGTCCGCGATATGGGCCGGACGGCCCGCGGCGTCCGGGGGATCATGATGGCCGCGGCCGACCGCGTCGTCGGGATGGAGATCCCGACCGAGGGGAACACCATCCTCACCGTCTCCGAAAAGGGGTACGGAAAACGGACCGAGATCGCCGAATACCGTCTCCAGACCCGGGGCGGGAAGGGGACGATCAACCTGAAGACCGACAAGGTGGGCGATGTCTCCGGTATCCTCCAGGTCACGGGAAACGAAGACATCGTGCTGATCAGCGACGCGGGCCGGATCATCCGCATGCGCGCCGAGGAGGTGCGCGTCATCCACCGGAGCACCCAGGGGGTGCGCCTGATCGATCTCGACGAAAACGAAAAGCTGGTCGGGGTCGCCCGCGCCGAGCGGGAAGAGGAGCGGGAGAACGGCGAGACGCCGGAAGGGCTTCAGGAAGAAGCGGAGCTGGAGCTTGACCAGGAAATCGGACCGGCGGATGAAGAGGCTGACGGGGAGGAAAAGGGATGAAATCCCTCCGGTGGGCGGCCCTCGGCCTGGGCCTCCTCCTTGTAGTGGCCTGCATGCCGAAGGTGATTCCCCCTCTCCCGCCTCCACCTCGGCCGGCGAAGATCGCCGTCGTTCTCGGCGCCGGCGCCTCCAGGGGATTTGCGCACGTCGGCGTCCTCAAGGTTCTCGAATCGCAGAAAGTTCCGATCCACCTGATCGTCGGGACCAGTTCGGGGAGCTTCGTCGGGAGCCTCTACGCCTATGGCTTCGACGGCTTCCAGCTCCAGAAGATGGCCCTCGCCATCCAGAAGGATGACGTGGTCGACTGGACCATCCCCGATAACGGATTCGTCCGCGGGGAAAAGCTGGAGAATTTCGTCAACAAGGCGGTGCAGAATTGCACCCTCGAGCGGTTGAAGATCCCCTTCCTGGCGGTCGCCACGAACGTCCAGACCGGTGAGGAGACCGTCTTTGCGACGGGGAACACCGGCAAGGCGGTCCGGGCGAGCTGCTCCAGTCCCGGGGATCTTCCAGCCGGTCCGGATCGGGGAGAAGACCTACGTGGACGGGGGCGTGGTGAGCCCCGTCGCCGTGGACGCCGCCCGAAAGGCGGGCGCCGACGTCGTCATCGCCGTGGACATCTCCGCCGGCGTGGCGGGAACCCTGCCCCAGGGGATGCTGGAGACGATCCTCCAGTCGATCGATATCATGTACGCCAAGATCTCGGCGGCCCAGCTCAGAAATGCCGACGTGGTCATCCGCCCCCGGGTGAATCACATCAATTCGAGCGACTTCGAAAGGCGGCATGAGGCGATCCTCGAAGGGGAGAAGGCAGCCACGGATGCCATGCCCCAGATCAGGCAGATCCTCAGCAAGCTCCGCCAGGAGGGCCGCCTGCCGTAAAGACCGGACTCGCTTTGATCATAATATAATTGAATTGATATTATTAAGAATTTGCTTTTGCGTGAATTGAGGATACGGAAAAGCTCTTGTATTTCAGGAGATTGTATCACAACCCGTTGTGTTAAGGCCCCTTTACATTTTATTCAAAAAGAAGGGTTGCCACAGTGGCAACCCTTCTGTCTCCCGCCCAGACCGGGTGGGTTACAAATCAATCGAATCACTTGTAAACCCCGTTGATGCACGGATTGTATAAGGCATACTCTTGGGATTATAGTTACCAACTTCGATATAGCCAGGTCTTAGCACTCCTTGGTCTTTAAGAGCCTTGATGGCTTCCGGGTCTGTCGTGATACAAGAAGCACCGGATGGCGTGAGAATGGCGGCAACTGCTCTGCCGTCTGATTGAATGCTACAACGAGAGGGCAATTTGCTCACCCCCGCGCGAGACAATTTTCCTAACTTTGTGGAAATCGCAATCAGGCGTTGTGAACTCGAGTTTTTTAATCCAGCGGATCTATCATACTCTGGTGCTTTGGGTCTATTTTGAAGACAGTCCATCGGAGCATAGTCTTTCACCGTTTACATCTTTGTGGAACAATCAAGTCTTGACCCTGGTCTTTTCAGACTTTTTTGCATGTCACCCTCCTTTCCTGGATCGATGAAGAATTGAGTTAAGATTCTCAACGACGTTTCGTAAACTCGGCAGTTCATCACCTCCTTTACTGGTCAGTATTTCGCCATCAGGCCTAGAAGTACCAGCGTGATCTTACCCAGAATCACGCGTTTCGGCTGAATGGCCGGATTGGCCGGGTTGGTGTCCGTGTAATTGAACCCTGTGTCGAAGAGGTTCTTCGCCTCGACGGAGACAAGGCCGTAGCGATTCGGCAGGCGGTAACCCAACGCGGCATCAAAGATCCAGAAGTGCGTCGGATCCATCGACAAAATGATATGGAGGTGCCGTGATGGTAGCCGTGGTGACATCCTGGGTCACGTAGGTGGCTTTGACACCGGCGAAGAACCCGACCGGATGGAAGAACTGCACGCCAAGAGGAACCTGTGTGTCTTGATATGGGTGGAATATAACTCGCTGGGCAACTCAGGCGTGGCTTCGAAGCGTTCGTAAAGGTATTCCGCATTAATGGCAAACCATCGGTGCGGGGCCCAGTACAGGTAGACTCGTGCCTGTCTTTTCATCCCAATCCGTTGTCGAGACGTCGCCGGTTCCCGATGCATAAGGAACTTGGATGTCTCTTCTGGAAACCTCGGCGCCGGCAAAGATCCTGTCCGTGATCTTCTGGTCCAGGCCAATCCCGTAACGCCAGGAGTCAGTACCGGTCCCGTCCGAATAAAACTGGTTGAAGCCTGCCACCTGCGTCGGCTCGAGGGTCTGGCCGATGAGGAGTGACCTCTCCAGGGTACGAAAGCGGCAGCCGCGGATTGTGGTTGACGCCAGAGGATTCCATATCAGCTCCGATCTTCGGATTCACCTGGTCTTGGTCAGATCATTATAGATCCCAATCTGTTTGTTTGTCATAGCTCGCTCCAAGCGTCCAGGTCACCTGTTTCGGCGCAAGTTCATGTAGGTGTAAAGGTATGCATTGGTATGATGGGAGCCATCGTCGAATCGGGGCCGTAAAGATGGAGAGCGGCGGGTCGGGGGGCATGGGCATGCTGATATCAAAGTGTTCCTTCTCCGTTGAGTTTGCTGTAGCCGCCGCCTGCAATCGCCCGGAACCGGTCGGACCGGAATAGGTATTGAAGCTCCCCCATGTACCAGTCCTGTTTTTCAGGAACACTGTAATTGAAAACCGGATCAGCGAATGATGATTCCGAAGCTTCCGTTCCGATAGACTCAGCGAGACGAGAACGTCGGATTCCGGCGTGAAGGAGTGACGAAGACCGAGTCTGGCGTATCTCGTGTATCCTCGTGCTGCGAAACGTTTCGTCGGTAAGATCGGGATTGAAGCGCAATGGTCGATCGCCGTACCGCTCGTCCGTGTACCTCGAGCTCGGCCTGGACGCTCGTCTGGTATGTACAGGCTCGCCTGGGCAAAGACATTGTAGTTTTCCTTCTTCAGGTCGTTGTTGTTGCGGAATCCGTCGGTCCTGTAATAGAGCTGGCCCGAGGCTCATGGAGTAGCGAGTCGTAGAGGGCATTGAGCGTGACCTCATCGCCATAGGTGTCCTGCTGGCCCCACACGCCGCCTGCCTGCAGGCTGACTTTGTTGCGGTTGAAAAGGGGGTTGAACTCGTTGTAGGCCGGGCTCGACGGGCCGCTCCCTGCAGGATGCCGAGATTCGTGTCGGTAATCTGCAGCGGGACAGGGTTGATGTTGATCGGCTGAAGCATCTGCGCCTGGAGAAGCTCGCTCGCTTGGGCAATCTGGTGCTTGGAGAGGCTTCCGTAGGACTTCAGCCAGCAGCCGGTGGGACGAGAAGTCCGTCGGGTCATAGTTGACCCCTTTCCATCCCTCGACGAGGGCGAGCTGCTGAGAATCCAAGGTTGCTGTAAATCCGGCCCTAGGCTTGCGCTCCTGGCGGCGAGATCCTGGTCGAGAAGGAGCCGGGACCGGTACACCGCGCGGTTGTCGTTGAGCTCGATCGACTTTCTGCATGATCCTGCAGGGCTTCAACGGGGCGGTTCACGCTCTGCTTGAGGATGGCATCGTAGAACCACGGTGTGGGGTCCATGGGGTCGAGCTGCTTGGCGGTGGCAAACTGGGTTGCCGACAGGGACTCTCGCTTCTCCTCATAGTAGGCCTTGCCCAAATAGCTGCGGATGAGGGCATTGTTCACGTCGAGGCTCGCGGCGATTTCGATTTCCTGGCGGCCTTCCTCAAGGTCCCCCTTGCGGATCTTCGCAAGCCCGAGACCGAGCCTCGGAAGCGGATCGGCCGAGTCGAGGGCGATGGCCTTCTCGAAGGCGGCCCTTGATTCGGTGATCTTCACCTGGGTGAGGTACGCGTAACCCAGTACGACCTGAGTGCGTGCGATATGGGGATTGATCTGACACGGCCCGCTGGGCCTCCTCAAGGGCACGCTTGAGATATCCCTGGGCAAGCCACAGCTCGGCAAGCCGGGCCCGGGCGTAAGCATCAGAGGGGCTCAGTTTCACGGCCTCCTGCGTGCTTGCCATGGCGCCGTTGAGGTCGAAGCGGGCCTGCTGGGCGTAGGACAGGGCGACACGCGCCGCCGAAGACTGTGGGTCAATAGTGACGGCGCGGTTTGCGAGGTCCATCGCTAAAGCTTTGTTGTTCTGTGCCGTTGCGATGATAGACTGAAGGGCGACGGCGCCTGCGCTCTTTGGGTCGGCTTTCAGGATGCGATCCAGGTAGGCTGAGGCATCATCAATTCGCCCAACGCTGAGGGCAAGCGAGGCCCGGTAGAGCAGGTAGTGAGTGTCCTCGACCCCTTCGTCGCGAACCTCCTTCAGAACACCGAGAGCCTCCGCGTGGTCGCCCTTGCGCCAGGCCTCGACAGAGACGCGGGATTTGACCAGCCAGTCGGCCTCCCCCGGGAAGTCCCCGGGACTGAAGTCCTGAATGGCGGGGTAGTAGAGGGCCCACTGGACGGCATCACGGGGCCGCACGACGGTCACAAAAACCGGGGCCTGGCCCTTCTTTGCCACAATGGATTGCCCGCTGACAAGCAAAAGCTCACCCTTTTCGTTTTCTGCCAGGACCTGTCCTTCGAAGAGCGTAAGCTGCGTCTCGTCGCCATCGACCCGGATCACGAACTCAGTGCCCTTCACGGTCCCGTTCATGTGAGGGGTGAAGATCTTCAGGCTCCGCGGGAAACGGCTGAAGAAGCAGGCCGCTCCTTTGAAGAGCCGCATAAGGATCGTCTGCTCCTCCATGGGCTGGAAGGTCAGGTGTGAGTTCTGATCGACTCGCAGAGTAGAGTCATTTTTGAAGAGAAGGGCGGCTCGGGAGTTCTCATCCACCCGGATCGAGTCTCCGGGGTAGCACCTGGCGGCGACTTTAAGGGTCTCCCATTGAGACTTGCCCGCGTGCTGGATGTAAACCCCTCCTTGAACCGAGGTTACGTGGGCGACCCACCGGTCCTTGGCAGCTTCTGCCGGCGTCTGGGCTGCGCAGGGAGCCGTGATAGAAAGGCCGATTAAAAGGCAAACGATGGTACGTAACAACTTTTTCGATGGCGTCATGACGTCCGCTCCTTTTTAAAAACAGTAACGAAGTGATATAGTGGTTACACAGATCCCGGCCCGGGGTCCTTTTTATTTTGCAGCCAGCGAAACGGACCCTTCCCAGCCGTCTGGCGGTGGCTTCACGAGGAACTCGCGACACAACTTCAGGTAGAAGCGAGACGGCCCATCGTTCGGGCTCATCTCCAGAACCTCCTCAAAGAGGAGGATCGCCTCTTCCCAGTGCTTCTTACGATAGGCATCGAGCGCCCTACTGAAGGTCTCGCAGAGGAAGACCTGGCCTCCGTTCGCCTTGTCTCGCTCGCAGATGAGCTCGTGCACTGGGACGGAGTTGACCTTTCCAACAAGGATAAACCGGCCCAGCGGCCTCGTCAGAAACTCCTCTATCCCCGCGATGACGTCCTCCGATACCAAAATACGGGTCTTCAGTTGCTTGTTGAGTCCCTCCAGCCGGGAAGCCGTGTTGACGCAATCACCCACAGCCCTGAATTCGTAATGGTCCATGGCACCCACGGTGCCGATGGAGAAATGACCCGAGTGCAGGCCGATTCTGATGGGGAGCTTAGGGCTGTCGGCGCCTGTGTTAAATTCCGCCACAGCCCTGGCCATCTCAAGGGCGGCTCGGCATGGCCTTACACGCGTCTCGGCACTCAACGCCTCGCCATACCAGAGGGCAAGCATGGCGTCACCCACAATATCGGAGACTCTGCCCTGGTATGTCTTCACCGGTGAGAAAAGTACCTCGCAGAAACGGTTCATGAATCGCTTGAGCTCCGCAGGCTCCATCTTCTCGGCGAGGGTGCTGTAATTTTCAGCATCTGCGTAAAGAACCGTTCCTTGGACGTCTTCACTTTTGTCCTTGAAGTCGGTGATATTTTCGATCATGTGGTCGATGACGTCGTCGGGAAGGTAAAACCCCATTGCCTTGCGGACGTCCTCGCGCTCTTTTCTGACTTCGAGGTAGTGATAGACAATCGACCCTATAATGGCGATGGGTGATAGGGTGAGCAGTGGCAGGAAGACCGGGAGCCAAATATAGTTGATTTTGAACTGGTAATACGCAGCTGCAAAGTAGACAGCGGACAGGAGGCAGACGACGATAATGGCTCGGATTGCCGTAAAAAACCTGCTGACAAAACCGACCAGCAACCCCCAGATAAAGAGCAAAAGCAATTGCATCCCGGAGCTGATCATCTCAATAGTAGAACCATCGAGGAGGTTCGAGAAGACTGTCGCGGCTAGTTCAACGCTGCTCAAGTCTTGGCTTTCCGGTCCCGAGAAGACGGTTCGGAAGGCGCTAACCTGCTCGGCCCGGAAGTCCTCCGAGATGCCAACGAAGATCGCCTTCCCGCGGAAGTCGAGCCCGTTGCCAAGGGAATTGATTACCTTGTAGTAAGGGATGGTCGTGATGGTGCGGGCCGGACCGTAGTAATTGATGAAGCGGCTCTCGTTGCCCGTGTACATGTCGATTAGAGAGCGGACGAGACTTGCCTTTTTCGGGTCACCCGCCACATCGGGAAGGTTGCTCATTGAATGGAGGACGCTCTGCTCGAGTGCCGGGAACTCCTGGAACTGGTCCCGTAGCTCCCTGACGGCCAACTGGGCCCTGCCCTGGCCGAGGAGGGACTCTCTGTCGCCCGGCAACTTGCCGCTGCGGCTCACGTTCATCGTCTTGATTGCAGAAGCGAAGACGTCATAGACATCCATTCCATATATCTGGAACGCCACCACGGGCAGCGTGGGTGTGTTTCCCAGTTTGAAGGACCAGCACTGGTCGACCCTTGCGGGCATGCGAGGCAAGGGGAAGGATGCCGTCGCGAGGGCGTTCCTGGCAAGAAGGTCTATAGGGGGGACGAAGGTCTCAACCATGACAGTCCCCTCTGCCTTGCGGTCGGTGCGGTGAAGGAGAATATGTTCCGAGAAGGTGCATCCGCAGAGAATGACATTGCCGGCCTTCTTGATTGCCGTGGCGAATTTCTCGTCACCCTGGGGGTCACGATGTTCGTCGAAGAGGATGATGAAGGCTACAAACCTGGCACCTCCCGCTGTGAGGACGTCGAGCAACTCGGCGTGGGCTGATCTCGGCCACTTCACAGGATCCCGCGGTAATGTCGAGCTGCTGGGCCGATTCGCGGTCTATCGAGATAATCACCGTCTCGGGCGGGGGAATCCGATGTCCCCGCGCCTGAAAGAGGTCGTAGAGCCCGATCCCCTGGTCGAGTTCATCGAAAAAGTGCATCATCCCCGTCAAGACGCCCAACAAGCCTATACTGCACCCGAATAGAATAGCCTTTGAAAGCTTCGCCATGGGATACTTCACATTCCATTCGATTGATGTTGTCAGGTTGCTCTCTGCTATTATCGTTATGCTTTATTTCAATCGATCCCATTAAAAACGGTACATGCTCGTGTAAGGAGCACGGTTCTGAAGACAGCGCGATCTCATGGTATGCGGCGCCTTGCGCCTGGCACTGCGGGCATTTCATCTTTTCTTCTCCTGCCCGAAAAAGGCAGGAATAGAATTGATTGTCCGAGAGCCACAGTGTTGAAGGCAGAGATCCGGTCGAACGCTTTTGGATCAGGAGATAAAAAATAGAGGACTCTAAGGGAACGGAAAATTCCCTTAGAGCTTTTGTAGGGGCACCTTTTGCAAACTCCTCTTCATAAGGCACCAAGAAGGTTGGCAGTCAAATTGTGAGGTCAATTGGATCCAGATTTGATTTTCAATGTATTAATGTTCTTTTCAGCGAAGGAAGTCAAGAGAAAATTTCGATCATTGACGGCTGAACGGCATGCCGATATAATCTCCTAAAAGTGGACAGAGGACTTTACATCTGGTCCGCAGCCACACTGCGGGAAATTGTGAACCTGAGAGATTCAAGAGGAGGTAAAATATGAACGGGTTAGCCTTTCTGATGATGCCGCTGGTTCTTATCGCAGCGGCTCCGGCTTCAGTTGCCGGGGCCTTCGAGACGGACGTCCTGCCGACAGCGGCGGGGGATCTGAAGATCACCTTCATCGGTCACGCATCACTGATGTTTGAGTTCGGCGGGAAGGTCATCTACAACGATCCGGCCGGCCAGTATGGGGACTTCTCGGGTCTGCCGAAGGCCGATCTGATCCTGGCGGCCCATGAACACGGGGACCACTTCGATCTGGAGACGATCAGGAAAATCAGCAAGAATGGGACAAAAGTGGTCATGACCCCGCTTTGCGCCGCCAAGCTTGCGGGCGGTATCGTCCTGAAAAACGGGGAGTCGGCCACCGTCGAGGGGATCCGGATCGAGGCGGTTCCGGCCTACAACCTCGTTCACATGCGCTCTCCCGGTATGCCCTATCACCCGAAGGGTGTCGGGAACGGGTATGTTCTGACCTTCGGCGACAAGCGGGTCTATGTGGCCGGGGATACGGAAAACATCCCGGAGATGAAGGCACTCGGCCGGATCGATGTCGCTTTCCTGCCGATGAATCTCCCCTATACGATGACTCCCGAGATGGTGGCGGATGCCGCCCGGATGGTGAAGCCCAAGATCCTCTATCCCTACCACACCACGGATACCGACACGTCCAAGCTTCAGCCCCTGCTGAAGGATGAAAAGGGGATCGAGGTTAGGATCCGCCGGATGCCCTGATACCGGCGTCGGAAAAAGTCCATAGGCTGCGCTGAAGTTTCCTCCATCATCATTGCGGCGTACAAAGCAGTACGCCTCATTCCTCAGGAGTCACATGCCTTGCCTCTGGCGCTTTTTGCGAAACCGGCCGGGATGATGCTTGTTTGAGAATGCAGAGGATATCGAGGAATGGACTACCGGGTCTTTGACCATACCGCCGACCTCGGCGTGGAGGTGTCCGCGGCGACCGTTGAGGAGCTCTATGCGGCGGCCGCCTTTGCCCTCTTCGACCTTCTGACGGATCTCTCGACGGTCCGGGCGGGGATCGCGCGGGAGATCGTCGTGACGGGCGAGGACCCGGCGGACCTCCTGGTCAATTTCCTGCGCGAGGTCCTCTATCTGTGGAACGGCGGGGGATTTCTGATCAAGACGTGTCTGATCCGGGAGGCGACGCCGCAGCGGCTGAAGGCCCTCCTCCGGGGCGAGTGCTTCGATCCGTCCCGGCACCGGATCAAACAGGAGATCAAGGCGGTGACGTACCACCAGGCAACCGTCTGCGAAACGGAAGAGGGGTTAGTAGCAAAAGTGGTGTTTGATGTTTGACGGCGGAATCGCGCGCCTTGTCTCTGAAGCTTTTTACGAAGCCGTTTCAAAGGGTTTCTTTTACTGACTTTTTATGTGATCAGCATGACTGCAAACCGTTTCCGGAAGATCGATGAGTGGCGCTGGGAAATCCCGCCGGAGGGGGGGATGCGCGTCCCCGGGATCATCTATACGAGCGAAAAGCTCATGCAGGGGATGGGAGAGGACGAGGGGCCCCGGCAGGTGGCGAATGTCGCCCACCTGCCGGGGATCGTGACGGCATCGCTCGCGATGCCGGACATGCACTGGGGGTATGGTTTTCCCATCGGCGGCGTCGCCGCTTTCGATATGGAGGAGGGGGTCGTCTCCCCCGGCGGGGTCGGCTATGACATCAACTGCGGCTGCCGTCTGATGACCACCCGTCTGCATGCCGAGGACATCCGCGATCGTCTGCAGGCGCTCGTCACGGCGCTCTTTCAGAACATTCCCTCCGGCCTCGGTTCACGCGGAGCGCTGAAGCTCTCCGCAAAGGAGGAAAGGCAGGTCCTCACGGAAGGGGCGGCCTGGGCGGTCCATCACGGCTACGGCACAGAGGCCGATCTGGAGATGACGGAGGACGGCGGGGTGATGGCGGGCGCCGATCCGGAGAAGGTGAGCGACCGGGCCCTGGAGCGGGGGAAGGACCAGCTCGGGACGCTCGGATCGGGGAACCACTTTCTCGAGATCGAGGTGGTCGAGGAGATCTTCGACGAGGAGGCCGCCGCTTCCTTCGGCCTGGAGAAGGGGCAGATCTGCGTGATGATCCACAGCGGCTCCCGCGGTCTCGGCTACCAGGTCTGCGACGATTACCTGGCGCGGATGGTCAAGCATATCGATGAGATCGGGATTCCCCTTCCCGACCGCCAGCTTGCCTGCGCCCGGCTGACGTCCCCCCGGGGGAAGGAGTATCTCGCCGCGATGGCCTGTGCGGCCAACTATGCCTGGACGAACCGCCAGCTCCTGATGCACCGGACGCGGGAGATATTCGAAAAGACGCTGGGGATGGGACCCCGGGAGCTCGGGATGCGGCTCCTCTATGACGTCTGTCACAATATCGCCAAGATCGAGACGCTTCCCGTGGCGGGAAAAGAGGTCCGCCTCTGCGTCCACCGGAAAGGGGCGACAAGGGCCTTTCCGCCGGGCCATCCGGCCCTGCCGCCGGCCTACCGGAAAGCGGGGCAGCCGGTCCTCATCCCCGGGGACATGGGGACGGGTTCTTATGTGTTGGCAGGGACTCAGAGGGCGTTCACGGAGACGTTCGGGAGCGCCTGCCACGGCGCCGGGCGGGTGATGAGCCGGACGAGGGCGATGAAGTCCTGCCGGGGGCGGTCGATTCCAAGGGAGATGGCGGAGCGGGGCGTGATCGTCATGGCCTCCGGCCGGGGGACTCTCCAGGAGGAGATCCCTGAAGCCTACAAGGACCTGGATGAAGTCGTAAAGGTGGTCCACAAGGCCGGCCTCGCGACGAAAGTGGCCCGCCTGCGCGCCCTGGGCTGCATCAAGGGATAGAGAATCGACGTACGTCTTGAGGGGTGAACGGGTGCGAATTTGATTTGATTCCCCGCGGTTTATGCCTTACAAGGGTCCGGAAAAACTATTTGACTAAAGAGGAGAAAACATGGCCGAAGACTTGAAGAAGATGTACCGAACCGTGATGGAAGACCACTTTCCCGATTCCCTGCGCATGACCTTCGGCGATCAGGAACTGCTCTATCGGAAGCGGACCTGGAAGTTTCCCGATGCCAAGACGGGCGAGCTCATCGAAAAGGGCCTTCGCTACGGCGAAAACCCGGGCCAGGAAGCCGCGCTGTACGAACTGGTGGGAGGAAATCTGATCCTGGGGGGCTGCCGCTTCATCGACCCGGGAAGCGGTCTGGTCAGCGCCATCCGGGAGGAGGACATGCTTCAGGAGGGGAAACATCCCGGAAAGACCAACCTGACCGATCTGGACAACGGCCTGAACATCATGAAGTACCTCATGGGCAAGCCCGCGGCGGCCATCCTGAAACACAACAACCCCTGCGGCGTCGCATACGGCGGCGACCCTCGCGGAGGCCTACCGGCGGGCGAACCGTGCGGACCGGATCGCGGCCTTCGGCGGGTGCCTGGTCCTGAACCGGCCGGTGGATAAGGAAACGGCGGCCCTCATCGCCGAGAACTACCTGGAGGTCGTCGGCGCCCCGGATTACGAGGAGGGGACCCTGGAGATTCTCAAAGGACGGGCCAGTCTGCGGATCATCCAACTGGCGAAGATCGACCGCCTGACGGATTACCTGTCCCGGCGGTTTGTGGATATCAAGTCCCTGATCGACGGGGGCATCATCGTCCAGCAGTCGCCGCTCAACAAGGTCAAGGGCGCGGGGGACCTGATGCTTGCCGAAACCAACTACAACGGCAAGACCTACAGGATCGAGCGGCCGCCGACCGCAAGGGAAATGGAGGACCTCCTCTTCGGCTGGTTTGTCGAGCAGGGGGTGACCTCCAATTCGGTGCTCTACGTCAAGGACGGATGCACCGTCGGGATCGGCACGGGCGAACAGGATCGTGTCGGGGTGGCTGAAATCGCCGTCTATAAGGCGTACCAGAAATATGCCGACGCCCTGTGCTTCGACCGGTACGGCCTTCCCTACAAGGATCTCGAACTGGCCATCGAAAAGGGGACCCGTCCGAAGGATCAGAAGGATGAGATCGATGCCGAGACCAAGGCCGCCAAGGCAGGGCTCATCGGCTCGGCGATGGTTTCGGATGCCTTCTTTCCTTTCCGGGACGGAGTGGATGTGGGGATCCGGCAGGGGGTGACCGCCGTGGTCCAGCCCGGTGGTTCCATGCGGGATTGGGAAGTGATCGAGGCCTGCAACGAGGCGGGGGTGACGATGGTCCTGACGGGCCAGAGGGCCTTCAAACACTGATTCTGTTCATTCTTGAGCACACCCCAGAAGCTTTCCATAGGGGCGTTGTCATAGTGGCAGGTCAAACAGGAAATGCCTGCGTTGATGATCGATGTCCCAACTTCTCGCTATTTCTCTGAAAACGTATGTCAAAATACTACTTGACATAGTGTCATAATGACGCTATGGAATGTTTAATTATGACAGACTATCGCCCACGAGAGATTACGTCGCGCCTGGAGCGCGTTTTGCGGCAAGTGCCGGTGGCGGTCCTTTCCGGCCTGCGGCAGACGGGAAAGAGCACCCTGTTGCAGAATGAGCCGGGTATTGTCAAGGGACACACCTATCGCACCCTTGACGACTTTGCCGTTTTGGCGTCAGCTCGGTCCCATCCCGAATCGTTGCTGGCGGACAATATGATTCTCGATGAAGTACAGCGATGCCCGGAATTGCTCGTGGCAATCAAGAAAAATGTCGATGAGCAGCGTCGACCGGGCCGGTTCATTCTTTCCGGATCGGCCAACCTCGCTCTTCTCGGCCATGTCTCGGAAACGCTGGCGGGACGAGCTGTCTATCTCACTCTGCATCCCATGACCCGGCGGGAAAAACAGGGGAATATAAAGCAGCCACCGTTCCTTATGGCGTTCATGAATTCTCCGGATCTTCCCACAGGCAAAGCCGAACCCATTTCTGACCAGGAGGTATTGACGGGCGGTCTACCACCGGCCTGTCTGGGACCAAACGACGCCGTTGCAGAGTGGTTCCGCGGTTATGTTCAGACGTACGTTGATCGCGATGTGCGCCAATTGTCTCAGATTGCTGACCTTGTGGCCTTTCGCACCCTGGCGCAGCTGGCCGCCTTACGCACCGGACAGGTGCTTTCCATTAGCACGCTGGCGCGCGATGCCAAACTAAACACCGTCACAGCGGGCCGATATCTTAATCTGCTGGAGACGTCATTCCTCATCCGCAGACTACCGCCATTTTTGAAAAACCGCAGTTCCCGGCTGGTTAAATCTCCTAAATTATTTTTCACTGACAGCGGCTTGGCAGCACATCTGGCGGGCATCAATTCAATTAAACCGGGGGACGATGACCTGCTCCGCGGAGCTCTCTTCGAGACTTTTGTTTCGCAAAATCTGGCGGCATTGCTGGAATCCTATATGCCAGACGCACAACTGGCCTACTGGCATGAACAGGGGAGGCATGAAGTGGATTTTGTTATCGAGGAAGGCCGTAAGGTGTGCGCCATCGAAGTAAAGGCCGCCACAAGGTGGAGAGAGAGCGATTTGTCAGGGTTGCGGACGTTTATAGACCGGACACCATCCTGCATAGCTGCCGTTCTGGCTTATAATGGCAAGGAGTCTGTGAGCCTGGGGGATAAGCTATGGGCCATCCCGATGGGAAAACTGCTTGAATGAGAAAGTGATTTTTTTAAATTCCCCTGCTTGGTGCTCGGCTTCTCCATTCCGAGGTGGTGTTAGGACGATGGAATCCGGATTTTTCAATAACACTTTGCGCGGACGTTATTCCTGGCCGTCGGGCAATATGGTGACGCTATGGGCGAGCTGTGATTTGCCTATAACCCGTAGAGCTTTGCCCCCGGAAGGACGGTCAGGCCGTTTTTCTGGAGGACCTCGATTGCCTTGTCCGGGGCGTCGAACCGGAAGATGATCACGGCGTTTTCGCCGCTCCTCTCCACGAAGGCATACAGGTATTCGACATTGATGCCGTTTTTGGACAGCACCTCGAGAATGCTGTGGAGCCCTCCCGGCCGGTCCGGGACCTCGACGGCCACGACGGTGGTCCTGCTGAACCGGAAGCCGTGTTCCTTCAGGACGCGGTTCGCCATCTCGACGTTGTTCACGATCAGCCGGAGGATGCCGAAATCGGTGGTGTCCGCCAGCGACAGGGTTCTGATGTTGATCTGGGCATCCTTCAGGATGCGGGTCACCTCTTCCAGACCTCCCGGTTTATTCTCCAGAAATATGGAAATCTGTTCCACCTTCATCGATGAACCCCCTTTCATGACATGCTCTCCGGTCGTCCCGCTTGCCGGGGCTTTTCCCAAAAAGCATCAGATGTGACGTCTGTCCTGCACCCGGTTCGCCTTGCCCTCGAACCGCTGGAGCGATTTGGGTTCCACCAGTTTCACCTTGGCGGAGACGCCCAAGTAATCCTTGATATCCTTGACGATGCGCCGCTCCGTGTTCTGGAGGACCTTCACCTCGTCGGCGTTTTCGAAGAGTTGTTCGCTGACCTCGACCTGGAGTTCGAGGGTATCGAGGTTGCCGACGCGGTCGACGATGATCTGGTAATGCGGTTCCAGCCCCTTGATCCCCACGAGGACCGCCTCGATCTGGGAGGGGAACACGTTGACCCCCCGGATGATCAGCATGTCGTCGCTCCGGCCCATGACCCGGTCCATCCGGTAGAGCGTCCGGCCGCAGCGGCAGGGCTCGGGCATCAGGCGGGAGATGTCCCTCGTCCGGTAGCGGACCAGGGGAAAGGCCTCTTTCGTGATCGTCGTGAAGACCAGTTCCCCCTCCTCGCCCGGCGGCAGCACCGCTCCGGTGACGGGATCGATCGTCTCCACGAGGAAATGGTCCTCGAAGATATGCATACCGTTGCGGCCCTCCAGGCATTCCATGGCGACCCCGGGGCCCATGATCTCGGAGAGGCCATAGATGTTCAGCGCCTTGATCGCCAGGGCGTTTTCGATCTCGGTCCGCATCTTCTCGCTCCAGGGTTCGGCGCCGAAGATCCCGACCCGGAGTTTCAGGGCCTTCATGTCGATCCCCATTTCCCTTCCCTGTTCGGCCAGGTTCAGGGCGTAGGAGGGGGTGCAGCAGATCGCCGTCGGGCCGAAGTCCTGGAGGATCATGATCTGCCGCTTCGTGTTGCCGCCGGAGATGGGAATGACGCTCGCCCCCAGCTTCTCGGCCCCGTAGTGGGCCCCGAGTCCGCCGGTGAACAGGCCGTAGCCGTAGGCGTTGTGGAGCATATCGTTCTTCGTGAGCCCCGCGGCCACGAAGCAGCGGGCCATCAGCTCCGACCACGTATCGATGTCCCTCTTGGTGTATCCCACGACGGTCGACCGGCCCGTCGTCCCGGAGGAGGCGTGCAGACGGACGACGCTGCTCATCGGAACGGCGAACAGGCCGAAGGGGTAGTTGTCCCGGAGGTCCTGCTTCGTGGTAAAGGGGAACTTTTTGAGATCGTCCAGGGTTTTGATGTCGTCCGGCTGGACGCCGGCCTCGTCGAAGGCCCGCCGGTAAAAGCCCACGGTATGGTAGACCCGCTGGACCACCTGCTTGAGCCTCTTGAGCTGCAGGGCCTCCAGCACCTCGCGCGGCAGTGTTTCAAACTCCTCGTTGTAGATCATGAACCCGGCCCCCCTCTCAATTCCCTGAAGTTGAAGCTCCCCGACCTGTTTTACTTATGTCGCCTCACCGGCACGGCAGGCAATCATGTTTACCTGTAGAAATTTTATAGCAGAAGTATTTTACGGAGGCAAGGAGACCTTTATACGTAACCTTTATGGCGGGTCAGTCCTCCGTTGATATAAAAAATTCCGGATGGGTTTGTGCGGCACTGCACTCTCAGGCGGGCGGGGAAAGGCGCCGGGCGTATCGCTGCCAGAGGCGGAGCAGCCGGACCGTCACGATGGCCATGACAAGACGGGGGACATAGATCCAGAAGGGGTGGATGCCCATCGGCAGGAAGAGGGGAGGGTCTTCGACCATCGAGTGGTTCATCCCGATGGAGAGGTGGAGGATCTCCAGCTCATCTTTAGTCAGATGGCCGCTCTTGGCCTCCTCCACGATGATCGCCCCGCCGTAGGAGAGTCCGAAAACGACGGCGGTCATCCACGGATTGACAATGAATATTCAATGTATAATGCACCCATGATCTCCATCTGAAGGCTGGGCCTGCGGGTTGCCTCTCTGGTCAGAAACGCACCCTGTTTTCCTATATTGCCTCATCGGTACGGGATGAAAAAATAATCGCCGGAATAGCAGGGACCGTACCAAAGCTATCACCTTAATACCAGAAGTATTTCACAGAGGCAAGGACATCCTCGCCTCCGAGGAATACGGCGCGTCTATTATAGAACGTTCGTTGTTGTCAAGGCCAGAAGGAAGGTCCCGTTCTCATGAAAGTCTCAGGCAGCCGGAGAGGGGCGCCGGGCGTAGCGCTGCCAGAGGCGCAGCAGCCGGACCGTCGACGATGGCCATGACGAGACGGGGGACATAGATCCAGAAAGGGTGGATGCCCATCGGCAGGAAGAGGGGAGGATCTTCGACCATCGAGTGGTTCATCCCGATGGAGAGGTGGAGGATCTCCAGCTCGTCTTTGCTCAGGTGGCCGCTCTTGGCCTCCTCCACGATGATCGCCCCGCCGTAGGAGAGGCCGAAGATGACGGCGGTCATCCAGAGGAAACCCACCTTCTCGTCGAGGCCCATGATCCGGAGAAAGGGGCCGAGCGCCCGGACCAGGGGGTGGATCCAGCCGAAGGCCTTGAGAAGTTCCAGAAAAGTGAGCAGGGCCATGATGATGAAGAGGATCTTGACGGTGAGCCGAAAGGTGGTCCACGCCCAGTGGCGGATCATCTCCAGGAAGACCGGATGGACGGTCGGGAGGCCGCCCGACCGGAACGGGCATGATGGTGGAGCTTCCCACCCAGGGGGCCATCAGGAGGACCGTGACGGTGGCGGCGCCGATGCGGACCAGCGTCGCCTTCAGGGGGTGGATGCCGGAATTTCCCTGGATGATTCCCTCCTGGATCAGGCCGTGGGCACATCAGGATGAAGACGGCCATGAGCGTCATCTGGGCCGTGCTGAAGGGGAGGACGACCATCGCGGCGATCCCCCCGTAAACCGAACTCAGCATGCCGATGATGAGCGGCAGCGCGGCGGCCGGCGGGAGACTGAGCAAGCCCATCAGGGGTTTGAGGAGAAAATCGAGATGGTGCAGAAGGCCGCTCCAGTCGAGGATCGCGGTGAAAAGCGAAATCGGGAGGATGATCTTCATCATCCAGACAAAGCCGCTCCATCCCCTCTTCAGACCGGCGACGGTCCCCGTCTTTCAGCAACGATTCGGTAATCCTTGTTCTCTGTCATTCCCTGTGGTCTCCGATGCCTTCAGTATTCTGCTCCGCCGGCCCGCCTGAAGGCGGGAGGGTCGCGGGGATTCTGCTGTTTATCAGATCGGAGGCGAAAAAGGGAAGATTATTTTCCGAAATCTCCTTTGCGTAAAAGGGGTCGGATATGCTACTTATTTCCACATACATCGGGCGCCTCCGGCGTTTCAGGGGATCGGGATGAAGCTGACAATCTACCGCAAACTGCTGTTGAGCTATCTCGCGATGGCCCTGTTGACCGTGCTCGCCAGCGCCTACGCCATCTTACAGCCTCCGGCAGCTCAACGAACTTGCCTTCCGGATCATCAACGACGATGTCGCCGTCGTCGATCGTCAGCAAGAAGCTTATGGACACCCTCATTGCCCTGGAGAGCGCCGAGAAGCGCTACCTCATCCTCCGGGATCCCTCCATCGAGGAGATCTTCCGGACGCGCAGCCGGGAATTCGCAGACGGTCTCAGCGAGCTCGGGAAAAGCCGTTTTCCCGGTGTCGCACCGGTCCTCGCCAGGATCGTCGCTGATCTACGGACAGTATGATGAGTTGTTTTCCCGGGAGGCCGCCCTGGTCCGGGCAAATCAGACTCGATGAAGCCCAGGCGATTTCCGAATAGCAGGGCAGGAAGGCGATCGACGAGATGGCCTTGCGCATCCGGGCCCTCCAGAAGCGCGCGGAGCAGGATATCGATGTCCGGATGAACGCGATCAAGGAGCAGGGGCTCAGGGCCTCCCGGATGACCGTTCTTTTGAGCCTGGTCAGCCTGGCGGTGGCGCTGCTGATCGTCATGCTCGTCACCTACAACATCTCCCGGCCGCTCCGGAGGCTCGAAAAGGCGACCGCCCTGATTGCCGAGGGGAAATTCGACTATGACTTCCGCCTGAACCGGCGGGACGAGATCGGGAGCCTGTCCAGCGCCTTCGGTACCATGGCGCAGCGGCTCAAGATCCTCGAGGAACGCAACCTCGACGCGAGCCCGCTCACGGGTCTTCCCGGGAACCGGGCCATCGAGCAGGAGATCGAGAAGCGCCTGAAGGACGAAAGAACGCTTTTCCCTGTGTCATGTGGATCTGGACAATTTCAAGCCCTTTGCCGATCAATACGGCTACGCCTGGGGGAGCGAGGTGATCAAGGAAGTCGCCCGGATGCTCGACGAGAAGATGAAGGCAGATGGACAATCGGAATGATTTTCTGGGGCATATCGGCGGAGATGATTTCGTGGTCATCTCCGCGCCGCCGCGGGCGGAAAGGATCTGCCGGGAGCTCGTCGCCGGGTTCGACGGACGGATCCGGAAGTTCTATACGCAGCAGGATCGGGAGCAGGGGTTTTTCATCGGTCTGGATCGGAAAGGGGTGCAGCAGAAATTTCCCTTGATCAGTGTGACGATCGCCATCGTGACCGATGACGGCACCCGTTTCCGGAGCCCCCTCGACATGGCCGAGGCGGCGGCGCGACTCAAGGAGTATGCGAAAACCCTTCCCGGGAGCAATTATGTGACGGAAAAGGACGTGGAGAGGAAATGAGGCCTTTGCAGACAGCCGCCGGGATTTTGGCGCTGCTTCTTCTTGCGGGATGCGCCACGGCGCCGACGGCCGAAAGAAGAAGGAGGTCGGGAGTGAACCGGCGGTGAAACAGGCAGTGGTGAAACCGGCGGAGAAGAGTGTGACAGCGCCTCCCCGTCGTCGAGGACTTCGATCTTCTGTCCGAGGGGATTGCCCTCCTCAGCCGTCCGGACCGGCCGGATCCGACGAAGGCCCGTTCGGTCTTTGCTTCTCTCCTCCAGCGCTACCCGCAGAGCCGGTGGCGGCCGCCGCGGAGACCTTCATCCGGCTGATCGACGAGGCAGAGGTCTCCCGGGAGATGAATCGGCAGGAGCATCTCCTCCTGGACAAGGTCCGGGTGGAACAGGAGCGGTTGCTCCAGGAGAACGACGCACCTGAGAAAGACGATCCGCGACCTGACGGAAAGACTCCAGGCGGAGACGGCGGCTCTCGTCCAGGAGAACGAACAGCTCAAAAAGGATCTCCAGCGCCTGAAGTTACTGGAGATCGAGCTCCAGAAGCGGGAGCGGATGCTCCGCTGATCGGGTAGATTTCAGAGCCCTCAGTCTGTCTTTTTCTTCTTCCAGGAATTCCCGGGCCATCTGGATGCCGAGCGCCGTTTTGACGTCGATGATCTCCTTCTCCCGGATCATCCGGCGGGCCTCATCGAAAGAGGCCGTCATCACCCGGATATACTCGTCATCGTCTGCCGGCAGCGTCGCCGGATGGAGATCGAGGGCGAGGAAAAAATACATGTATTCGTTGCAGTAACCCGGGACCAGGTACCCCTCGAACAGCTTGACGAGCCGTCCCGCCTGAAAGCCGACCTCCTCGGCCAGTTCTCGCTGGACGCAGGCCTCGACGGATTCATTTTCCCGGTCCATGTTCCCGGCGGGGATTTCAACGATGCTCCCGCCCGTCGCATGCCGGTATTGACGGATCAGGACCAGGTTCCCCTCGGCGTCCACCGGAACGACGCCGATGCAGGGGCGGTGGTCGATCCAGCTCTGTCTGCAGAGCCGACCGTCGGGCAGACGAACATCGCCCTCGAAGACATCGAAAACACGGCAGTGGTAGACGAGGTCCCGCTTCAGTTCGGTTGTTTCAGCCATAGCGCTTCAGCATTCCCTTTCTTACAGAGGATTGTTTTATGCAGAACATCGGAGAGCCGCTTGCGAATGTCGGCCTGCAGCTCTTCGGTTCAGTTGGTCTTCATGATGGAGATGAGATGTTGTTCGATGGTCTCCTTCGGCAGGGCGCCCACCAGGCTGTTCACCAGTTTTCCGTCCTTGAACAGGAGCATCGTCGGGATGCTGCGGACGTCGTAACGCGATGCCGTCAGGGGATTTTCATCCACATTGAGCTTGGCGATCCGGACACCGCCCGCATACTTGGAGGCCAGTTCGTCGAGGATCGGCGCCACCGTGCGGCAGGGACCGCACCAGGGGGCCCAGCAGTCCACCAGGACCGATCCGGGGGCGGAGAGGACCTCCCGGCTGAAGGTGCCGTCGGTCACCTCGACGGGACGTCCCTGATCACCGGTCACGACCAGCGCGGTGCCGCATTTGCCGCAGAGCGGCTGTTCGGAGAGGCGGTTTTCGGGCATCCGGTTTTTCGTGCCGCAGTGGAGGCAGCGGATGATCATTTCGTCCAGCGTGGCGCCGCACTTGCCGCAGAGCGGCCGGTCGTGGAGCCTTTCCTTCGGAATGCGATTTTTCGTGCCGCAGTTGAGGCAGCGGATCACCATCTGTTTTTCACTCATATGGCCACCTTTACCGTAACGGGTTTCAGGATCCGGATCAGTTCGGCCGGCGACATCTCGGCCAGCAGCCCCCGGCTGCCGGCGTTGATCAGGATGCGAGGCAGATCGGCGATCCCTTCCTCGATGAAAATCCGGAGAGGCTTCTTTGTGCCGAACGGAGACGTGCCTCCCACCCGATAGCCGGTATGTTTTTCCGCAATCCGGGGATCGCAGGGGGTGATGGATTTGACCCCCAGGATCCTCGCCAGGGTCTTGGTGGAGACCTGCCGGTCCCCGTTCATGAGGATGATGAGCGGAACGCCCCGTTCGTCCTCCATGACGAGGGTCTTGATCACGAGGTGTTCATCCACTCCCAGCTCCTGCGCCGATACACGGGTTCCCCCATGTTCTTCGTAACGGTACGGGCGCAGGATGAAAGCCAGTCCGCTTTGTTTCATAGCGAGGATGGCGGGAGTGACCGGTATCCGTTCCTTGGTCATGCCGTCTCTCTTTTTTACCAAGACCGGGTTCTGCACACATTTCCAGCCGGTATTTCTGTCGATGACCCGACATTTGTAGTATAACCACGAAACGCCTGAAGGTCAATGCCCCGTATGTCGTGCAGGTCGATCTGATGGTAGGTATCCGTTCCGCCTTCAGACGATCCTCGCCCGGAGGCGCCAAAAAGGGTCTTGACAGGGTCGGCGCTTCCGTCTATCTTCCGCCTCTGTTTCGAGAAAACCGGGGCCGACCGGGGCCGGTCGCCCTGCCATGCGGAGGTGAGCCATTTCCATCATTTATCTGATTCGTCACGGCGAGACGGACTGGAATCAGGACAAAAGGATCCAGGGCCAGACCGACATTCCCCTGAATGCCCGGGGCAGGCGGCAGGCGGAGGCGCTGGCCGGACGCCTGTCGACCGTTCCCCTGGAGATGATCTACACGAGCGACCTGAGCCGGGCGAGCGAGACGGCGAAGATCATCGCTGCGCGGCAGCCGGGGAAGGTTCCTGTGGTGGCGATGCCGGAGCTTCGTGAATGCGACTACGGCCTGTGGGAGGGGCTGACCCGGTCGGAAGTGGCCGTCCGGTTTGCAGAGGACTGGAAGATCTGGAACAAAGGGGGGAGGATCGGAAGCCCAACGGGGGGAGAAGATTCCCTCTCCCTGGCCGGGCGCGCGGGACGCGCCTTCGATGCGGCGGTGCAGGGAAGGAAAAACGGTTCTGATCTCCACCCACCGCGGTCACGCTCCGGACGATCCTCTGTCATGCCCTGGGACTCGAACAGACATTCCGGGATCGCTTCGCGGTGATGAACTGTTCGCTCTCCGCGCTGGAGTGCCGTCCGGAGTACCGGCCTCGGCTCATTTTACTGAACGATACCTGTCATCTGGACGGCGTGGAGATCTGATGTTCCGCCTCCTGTGACAACGTGCAGCGGCGACGAAAAGGAAAGCCGGCAACGAGGGTTAAGCCTGCTTGGGCTCGGCGCCTTCTTCCTTCTTCTTTTTCTTCTTGGGCTTGGCCTCAGGAGCCGGCTCTGCCGCCTTCTTCGGTTTGGGCGCCTCTTCTTTAGGCTTTGCCAAGCGCTCCGCCTTTATGGCGGCAAGATCCGCAATCTGCTTTTCATTGGCGCCGATCGCCCGGAGACGGACCTGCGATTCCTTGATTTTTGACTTCAGCTCCTTGACGAGCACATCACGTGCGATCTTTTTCTCGTCAAACCCTTTTTCTCCAAGAAGCGCCAGACGCTTCTGCAACTTTACCTCCCCTTCGGCCAACTGTTTCTGCCGGGTTTCTCTGACTTTGGGATGCCATAGATTTCTCCTTTTATGTTTTTCCTTGTCGGTTCGCTTCACCGTTTCCTTCTCATCATGACCAGAGACGAACGCGCCCTCTTAGCAGGATTTCATCCGGAAATCCAGTTAATTTGGTCATTCCGTCATTGGGCAGCCGCTCCGGTGGGCGCAACAGGCAGCGCCAGGAGGGCGCGGATCTCCTCGCCGTCGAGCTTCTCCTTCTCCAAAAGCAGGCGGGCGCCCCGGATCAGGATCTCCTTCTTCTCCCGGAGGATCGCCAGCGCCCGTTCGTACTCCCGGCGGATGCTCTCCCGGATCTCCTGGTCGATGATCTCGGCGGTTGCCTCGCTGTAATCGCCGGCTTCCCGGGGAGTGACACCCATGATACAGGGGCTGCTTGTCGCCCGCGAGATAGACCTGTCCCAGTTTTTCGCTCATGCCGTACTCCCGGATCATGCTCCGTGTGATATCGGTGGCCCGGGCAAGGTCGTTGTGGGCGCCCGTGGAGATGTCGCCGAAGATGATCTCTTCCGCGGCCCGTCCGCCCAGGAGCGATGCGACCTTGTTTTCCAGCTCCGTTTTTCTCATGAGGAACCGGTCCTCCGTGGGGACCTGCATCGTGTAGCCCAGGGCGGCGATCCCCCGGGGGATGATGGAGATCTTCTGGACCGGATCGGTCCCGGGGAGCGACAGGGCGACCAGGGCGTGCCCCATCTCGTGGTAGGCCACGGTCTCCCGTTCGCTGGCGTTGATCAGGCGGTTCTTCTTCTCCAGACCGCCGACGATCCGCTCCACGGCCTCCTCGAATTCCGCCATCCCCACCTCGGTCTTGTCCCGGCGGACGGCCAGGAGCGCGGCCTCGTTGACGAGGTTCGCCAGATCCGCCCCCACCATGCCCGGCGTCATGTTGGCCAGCGTCTCCAGATTCAGATCGGGGACCGTCTTGATTTTCTTCATGTGGACCTGGAGGATCTGCTCGCGCCCGAGTTTGTCCGGCCGATCGACGAGGACGTGGCGGTCGAAGCGGCCCGGCCTGAGCAGCGCCGGGTCGAGGATCTCCGGCCGGTTCGTCGCGGCCATGAGGATCACCCCGACCTTCGGATCGAAGCCGTCCATCTCGACCAGGAGCTGGTTCAAGCGTCTGTTCGCGTTCGTCGTGTCCGCCCATGGCGCTGAAACCGCGGGCCTTTCCCAGGGCGTCGAGCTCGTCGATGAAGATGATGCAGGGGGCCTTCTCCTTGGCCTGGACGAAGAGGTCCCGGACGCGGGCCGCCCCGAGGCCGACGAACATCTCGACGAATTCCGATCCGGAGAGGCTGAAGAAGGGGACGCCGCTTTCGCCGGCGACGGCCTTGGCCAGGAGGGTCTTGCCGGTTCCCGGCGGACCCACGAGGAGAATCCCCTTGGGGATCCTGCCCCCGATGTTGGTGAATTTTCCCGGCGTTTTCAGGAATTCGATCACCTCGACCAGCTCCTGCTTCGCCTCGTCCACCCCCGCCACGTCCGCGAAGGTGACGTTGAGCTCGTTTTCCATGTAGATCTTCGCCTTGTTCTTGCCCAGGGTCATGAAGCCGGCCTGCTGGCCGCCCATCCTCTTCATGAGGAAATACCAGACGCCGACGAACAGCAGCAGCGGAAAGATCCAGGAGAAGAGGTCGCGAAGAAAGGTCGATTCGATCTCTCCCTTGAAGGTGACGGGATACTGCTCCAGCACCTTGGAGAGGTCCGGATCCACACGGATCGTTTTGAAAGGCTTGAATTCTTCGGGGGCGCCGTCGACCTTCATCTTCCCCTGGATCTGATTGGCGGAGATGGCGATCTCGGTGACCTTGCCCGATTTGAGAAGCGCGAGGAACTGGCTGTAGGGAATGACCTGGGCGGCGTACATCGAGGCGATATAGTTCTGGACGATCAGGACCACCCAGATCCCCAGAACGACGTACCAGAGCGAAAATTTGTAATGTTTCTGCATAGTTTATTTCCCCTTGCTTTTTCCACACGGTCATGATCGATTTTAACTCCCCAGATGCAAACCACAGCAAAACGATGCGATAACTTTCATAAAATATGGATCTTCCGGGAGATTGTCAAGGTTGTCGGCGGTATAAAACCGAAAAGGATTAAACCAATGCTACTGATGTTCCAAAAATAGGTGTGAGGATGGTATGTTTACATGACACGCTAAACTGGTTGTCACACTGTTTGGGGTCCTTTATACCACATGCTCAGAACTTAGAATACATGCTTATTGTTATCCCTGTGCCTAGCTCGCACGTTTACTAGCCTCCGGTGATTTTCCAACCGACAATGAAAGCATGCTGATAAGTGCTAAAATGGTTATCCCTACAACGGCACATAGTCTAATTTGAAGGAATAAACCACTGGCATGCCAGTGGTATGAACAATGGCTACGCCACTGATTAGTATCGAGAATTACGCGGCCTAGGTTATATGTCTACCATAACCCAAGCGGTGTTATAAAAAAGGCTTTCAGTGACCAGGGAATCCAAGAACAGATTTTCCCTGTGATATATTCACGGCGAGGTCGAAGCATGCCGCCTCAAAATAGCTTTTTCATCTGTGCTTGTCCTTCCCATTTGGGCTCGCATGCTCCCATAGGTTTTAAACCGCCACTTGTGGCGGAACCTCATGCCACCAGTTTACTGGTGGTATTGACTTCAGCTTTTTCTTCCGGTGCGAGATGTAGGCACGGTGGTTTCTCAATTGAATCCACATGACTAAATCAAGGATTTTCTGTACATCAAAAGTCCGCATCGGCAATACAATCCTAATGATCATCCTAAGCTGCGACAGCGTAATGGCTGGTGATTTTTTTCCCCCAACCTGATCTTCAGGTGCCAGAGAAAGAAATGAGCTAACATGCAGGTAAGAATGTGATGATGCCGCCCTATTTCCTGACCTCGTAGTGGTCCATCCCAAGTTCGGTTTTAGTTTCCTCAAAACACTGTTCTATAGCCCAGCGAATGCCACTTAACCAGACAAATGTACTCAGTTTTGTAGACCGGGGCGCATTGCTGATAAAGAAGGAGTATTCAGGATCTTTCCCTAATGTGCGCCTGATGATAAGCCATACATTCCGGTCAGGCATACCTTTTTTGCACAATGTGACTCGCCTTTTGGTAAATTCGTAATCGATAGGTCCTTTTGTGCCTTCAGCAACAGTACGCCGATACCAGAAATAATCCTTCAGATCCTTAGAAAAATTGTCAACACGGACTGGGACTTTTTCCTTTTTATTAACCACCATCCTGCTCCTGATTACACCTTTATGCTTGAACTGTTTCTCCGTTACGACGGGCTCGTGAACCAGAAAAGTGTGTCAGAAGGAATCGCCAGGAAATAAACGACACCAGGAATGTTCTCGACAGCATCGAGAAAGTCCTCACTGTTGGTATAAACAGAATCTGCCGCTACATACTTGAAAGGAAGAATCTCATCATCACAAATCTTTCGGAACATTCCCGCTGCGATCTGGGGCTTGGTCTTGAAAGAAAGATTCTCTGGAAAGCAACATTTTTCCCGTCTCTGTTTATGGCTATCTTCAGAACCACTTCTGGGGTATGAATAATTGATCGTCAATCAGTGTGTAACCATGTCGTGATGCGTATGCTGCGAATACACCCACCTGACAATTTTCAACTTTTCCTATGGAACCACAGTACTGTCTCGATACACCGGCAGAATCGTCACCTTTCTTTACAAATCCGGATTCATCAAAGATCAGTACGCCGTCTCTATCGCCCATCTCCTCACTTATATTTTCGTGGTGACGCTTCAAGATTTTTTCGTCATCCCACACTGCGTCACTTATAAAACGCTGCATGCACCGAACATCGCCCCCCCTCGACATGCAGTGCCATCGGTTCAATGGACTTTCTCTCCAGGCCACTAAATTGGCCGGATAGATACCGGAATAAGTTCTCCCATGGCTCGCTACGTGAAAAGCAATCCCTGAACTGTTCATGGTATGTCTTCAACTCATCCATAAAACCACCAATGTCACTTTCATCCATACTGAATTTCGGGATAGGAAATGGAATACACTCTGTAAGGCACTCTGGCAGCATAATCTGTTCCTCCTCTTTTTTTATTGAACAGATTATACATGAGTCACTCATTGTTGTCAATAACTAATTGCCGTTGTAGGGTTA
>CAWJHT010000002.1:0-36782 GCA_963842685.1 uncultured delta proteobacterium
TCGCCCTTATTGTCGATTACTTCTGGCATATCGGACAAAACCAGGTCCCCCGGCCGCCGATCTTCGTGCGCTCAATCATCCCGCCACAGCTGCGGCACGGTTTCCCCTCCCGTGAGTAGACTTCCAGGTGGTTCTGATTCTCACCGCTCATGCCGAAGAGGTCACGCCAATCGGAGACGGTAGTCCCCCGGCATTCCACCGCCCGGGGGAGAATGGCAGCGGATGCCTTCTGCACCTTACGCCATTCGGCGGCCGACAGGCTGCCCGCCTGCCGCCGCGGATCGATACCGGCGTTATAAAGGATTTCACAGGCATAGATGTTTCCGATTCCGGCGATGAACCGCTGATCCATGAGAAAGGATTTTACCGGGAGCCGCCTCTTTTCGGCGGCCTTCTTAAGACGGTGCGGTGGAAGTCCCTCCAGCGGATTCTCCACCAGCGCCGGGGCAGGTCTCTGACGGCCGTGCGCAGAAAGTGGCGAACCTCCGCGGATCGATCAGGATCAGCCGTCCGGCGGCAAAAGAGATGACCAGACGCGTATACGGAGGGGCGGGAGCTCCGTCGGTCTGCCAAAAGAGACGGCCGGTCATCCGGAGATGCAGGGCCGCCGTGAGGCGGTCGTCCGGAGATTTTTGCTTGCTTTTCCTCCGGCCCTTTTCGGGCTCGGAAATGCCGGGATGCTGGCCTCCCTTGCCCATTTCGATCCGGATGTATTTTCCCTGACGGTATACCCTCTCGATCTTCCGGCCGGCCAGCCCCTCACCCTCAGTCATCCCCAGGAGGGGATCGAGGACCTCGACGGCAAGAATCTCCTCGCCCGGAAGGATTTCGTTCAACTGGCGGCAGAGGGTTTCGACTTCAGGGAGTTCCGGCATTAGCAATCCTTTAGTCAAAGGTAGATTTGCTGTATCTCTTGACAGGAGGGGAGGAGCCATGTCAATGGGAAATGCGGCACGGGAGATGCACACTTGTTGTTTCGGCTAAAAGGATCGATCCTTCTGGGTCACTTCTGCAAAGTCGTCTCTATGATAAAGCGCCTCCGGGGCGTGGGTCGCTATTGAATGCTTGGTAGAAACAGGAACCATCAGTTCTTATCAGAAACATATCGGAATAATTGATTCCGATAGTATTATTATATGTGATATTAATATAGTTATCATCGTAAACTTCTACTATTGTTGCAAAAATGGCAAGTATTCTCCATTGTGATCGGAACTTATAGTTCCTGTCCAGCGAAGGTCATTTTTGATGATTATCCTTTGTTAACGCAATGTTATCTTCTTGGCACCGATCTTTCATTATGACTATGAGTGAAGAAGGTGCGTTATGGCTCTCAAAAAAGTTCAAAACACCACTCTGACGGGGATCGTCATCCCCGTGGACTGGAATGATGACCAGGAAGTGATCGCCGCGGCCCTGGCCACGGCAGATGAAAAAGAATACCAGATCGGCGGCAACCGGAAGGGCAAGGAGCTCCTGTCGTTTCTCCAACACCAGTTGGAGGTGACCGGCGCGCTGAGCAAGGATGACAAAGGCAGGCCGGTCATCACGGTCAGGCGGTATATCGTTAAATAAACATCGCGGTTACGGCTGGGTAGACTTGCAAAATTATTTATTGACAGTCCGGGACAAAAGGAGTAGAGCGACGCTAAAAATCAACGGGAATGAAGCGGACGTGACATTCGCAGATAAAATACAGGGGTTGCGACAGGGTTTAGCGGTTTCTACTTCAAAGAGAGGCAGTGTCCTCTCTTTTTGATATTTAGAGAGAGCAGCGTCACCCGGAGCCAGTCGAAGGGTGAGCATAATAAAAATTTGAGGAGGCATTAACAGATGGAAAGTGAGACTCTTTTCGTGGAGGAGGCGGAGCCTCCAGGTAGGTTGACCGGCATCGTCGGTCCAAACCAGTATAGTGATTTTGGCACGTCCCTGAACACCTTTTACACACCCGCCGCGGTACCGGTCAGGTCGGTTTCCAGGTCGGCTTTTTCAAGCGATAGCCGGGCGCGGTCCTTCCGTAAGCGTTTCTTCCCAAACACCACCCTCAAGGAATGGCAGGATTGGCACTGGCAGCTCCGCAACCGCATCCGCGATGTGGAGACTCTGGGGAGGATGATCCATCTGTCGGAGGATGAGCGGCATGCGATGAGCGGTCAAGCGAGCTCTCTCCCGCTGGCGATTACCCCCTACTATGCGAGTCTCCTCGATCCGTGGAATCCGCGGCAGGCGCTGCGCCGGACAGTCGTACCTACGGTACACGAACACTTCCGGAGCAGCGGCGAGGCGGACGATCCGCTCCACGAGGATGAGGACAGCCCGGTTCCCGGGATTGTCCACCGCTATCCGGACCGCGTGTTGTTTCTGGTGACGGGGAACTGCTCGACGTACTGCCGCTACTGCACCCGTTCACGGATGGTCGGACATCAGGGCAACCACTGCCTGAATACCGAACAGTGGGAAAAGGGAATCGCTTACATCGCGGAGCACCCGGAGGTGAGGGACGTCCTCCTCTCCGGAGGCGATCCGCTGACACTGGGCGACGAACAGCTGGAATGGCTCCTCGCGCACCTGCGGCGGATACCCCATGTGGAGTTGATCCGGATCGGCACCAAGGCGCCGGTCGTCCTCCCCCAGCGGATCACGCCCGGGCTGGTAAAGATGCTCAAGCGCTATCACCCTCTCTGGATCAGCATCCATGCGGCCCATCCGGATGAACTGACGCCGGAGACGGCCCGCGCCTGTGTGCGCCTCGCCGATGCGGGGATACCGCTCGGGAGTCAGACGGTGCTGCTCTCCGGGATCAATGACGACGTCGAGACGATGAAGCGTCTCGTCCAGGGCCTGCTGAAGATCAGGGTCAAGCCCTACTACCTCTACCAGTGCGATCCGATTCCCGGCTCGTCCCATTTCCGGACCCCGGTCGCGAAGGGATTGGAGATGATCCGGGGGCTCAGGGGATTCACCACCGGCTATGCGGTGCCGACCTACGTCATCGACGCCCCCGGCGGCGGCGGCAAGATTCCGCTCCTGCCGGAATACGTCGTCGGCCAGGATAACGGCGACCTCCTCCTCCGGAATTACGAAGGACGGGTCTTCCGCTACCCGGATTGCCCTTCCGAAGAGGGCGTCATCCACTAGACAGAAGGACAGAGCGGTGAAAATCGGCATGACCTATGACCTTCGGGACGATTACCTGGCCGAAGGTTATGGAGAGGAAGAGACGGCGGAGTTCGACCACCCGGCGACGATCGCGGCGATCGAGAGGCGCCTTGCGCAGCCTCGGGTACGAGACGGAAAGGATCGGCCACATCCGGGCGCTCGCGAAGCGGCTGGTCGCCGGTGAACGGTGGGATCTCGTTTTCAACATCGCGGAGGGTCTCCGGGGTTTCGGCCGCGAGGCGCAGGTTCCGGCGTTGCTCGACGCCTATGGCATTCCCTATACCTTTTCGGATCCGATGGTTTTATCTCTCACGCTCCACAAGGGGATGACGAAGCGGGTGATCCGCGACCTCGGGATACCGACTCCGGATTTCGCAGTCGTCGAATCGCCTGAGGAGATCGCCGGCGTGGCGTTGCCTTTTCCGCTTTTCGCCAAACCTGTTGCCGAAGGGACGGGTAAAGGGGTGACCGCCGCCTCGAAGATCACCGACCGGGCGGAGCTTGAAAATGTCTGCCGTTCGATTCTGGAAACCTTCCACCAGCCGGTCCTCATCGAGACATTTCTTCCCGGGCGGGAATTTACCGTCGGGATCATCGGGACCGGCGCGGAGGCATTTGTCCCGGGCGTGATGGAGGTCCATCTGACCGAGAAGGCCGAAAGGGAGGTCTACTCGTACGTCAACAAGGAAGACTGGCATGGCCGGATTGAGTATCGCCTCGCTTCGGACGCCATGGCGCAGTTGGCGGGAAAGACGGCGCTCGCCGCCTGGCGGGGCCTCGGCTGCAGCGACGGGGGACGGGTCGACCTGCGCGCCGATGCAGATGGGATTCCCCACTTCATGGAGGTGAATCCCTTGGCAGGACTCCGGCCCGATCATTCGGACCTTCCGATCCTTTGCGAACTCGCCGGTATGCCTTACCGGGAACTGATCGCCGGGATCATGCAATCCGCCCTGAAGCGCACCCCGACCGCATCATGAAAGTCGCCGTCATCCATGGAGAAGTGGCAGAAGGCGCCGGCCGGGACGAGAAGGATGTGCTCGTGCAGGTGGACGTCGTCTCGGAGGGCCTTGCCGCACTGGGCCATGAACCGGTCGCCGTGCCTCGTTTCCTTGAATCTGGAGGAGGCTGCCCGGACGCTTACCGCTCTCCATCCTGCGATTGCCTTCAATCTCGTGGAGTCGCTCTCCGGCAAAGGGAGCCTCATCCACATCGTCCCCGCCCTTCTCGACGCCTTGAAGATTCCCTATACCGGCTCAGGTACGGAGGCGATCATACTGACGTCGAACAAGGTCTTCGCAAAAAAATGGCTCGGCGCCGCCGGCCTCCCGACACCGCCGTGGTTTACCGCTGCGGAAAGACGAGAGGAGCTGTGCGTCTCGGGACCCTGGCTCGTTAAATCGGCCTGGGAGCATGCGTCGATCGGCCTCGACGAGGATTCGGTCATCCCCGAGGCGGACAGGGGGCGTCTGCTTGCGGAGATGGAGGCCCGTCGAGACTCGCTGGGCGGGGCTTGCCTGGCCGAGGCCTTTATCGACGGTCGGGAGTTCAATCTCTCGCTCCTCGCGGGTGGGAGAGATCCGGGCTGCGGCATTAACGGATGCGACGGCCCGCCGCTTGCGGACAGGAACGGACCGGAAGTGCTTCCCCCGGCGGAGATCCGTTTCGATGCCTATCCGCCGGGAAAGGTCCGCGTCGTCGGCTATCGTTCCAAGTGGGAGGAGGACTCCTTCGAATTCAGTCATACGCCGCGTTCGTTCGAGTTTCCGGAGACGGACGCACCGCTGCTTGCAAGACTGAAGGAACTCGCCCTCCGCTGCTGGAGGCTCTTCGATTTAAAGGGTTACGCCCGTGTCGATTTCCGCGTCGATAAGGAGGGCCGCCCCTGGATCCTCGAAGTGAACACGAACCCCTGCCTCTCCCCGGATGCCGGTTTCCACGCGGCAACCCTGCGGGCGGGGCTGACTTTCTCCGAAGTCCTCAAACGGATCATCGGAAGATTTTAAGGACCTTCCCCATGCATGATAAAAAAAGAAAGCACACCTACCGTCAAGAGGTGCGTCCGGAGGACCGGGAGGCGGTAGATCGACATGTCCGGTCGACGGGGTTCTTCTCGGAGGATGAGCACCTCATCGCCGTCGAACTGGTCGACGAGCGTCTTACGAAGGGAGAGGCGAGCGGTTACTTCTTTCTCTTTGCCGAAGAGGAGGACCGGCTCCTGGGATACACCTGTTTCGGCCCGATCGCCGGCACGCTTCACAGCTACGATCTGTATTGGATCGCCGTTGACCCAAAGACTCAGGGTCGGGGTATCGGAAAGCAACTGATGGCCGAGTCGGAACGGCTCATGGCGGAGCGCGGGGCGCGGCGGGTTTATGCGGACACCTCCTCCCGCCCCCAGTACGAAGCGACACGGGCCTTCTATCTCGCCTGCGGATACGTTCAGGAGGCCTTACTCGTCGACTTCTATGCCCCGGGTGATGGAAAAGTCATCTTCGTGAAAGTCCTGGAATGATGAATCAATAGGGGAAACCTCTTTTTTTGTTCGGAAAATCCTTGTCTCCTCCCATGATAAAATGGTAATAATATGCTATTACCTCAGGTCAGGAGAATTCTTTTTCCTTCCCGCGGTCCCAGCGGGTGCAAGCACATTCCCTAAGACAAAGGATCAACACCATGAGATTCATTCCCAAAGAAGAGAAATTTTTCGATTTATTTGAGGAGTTGGCAGACCGAATCGAGGCCGGGGGGAAGCTCTTCCTGGAGTTGGTGAAGGAGGAAGTCTACAACGAGACGCAGACTCGCCCGTCTCAAGGAGATCGAGCACGAGGCGGACATCATCACCCACCGGACCTATGAGAAGATGCACACGACCTTCCTCACACCGCTCGACCGCGAGGACATCCACTGCCTCATCAACAAGATGGACAGCATCCTGGATATGACAGAGGCGGCCGCCGCCCGCCTCGTCCTCTACAAGGTGAAGGAAACTGCCCCTGCGCTCATCGAACAGGCGCGAGTCTTAGGCGAATCGATCGGGAAGGTCAAAACGATCATTCACGCCCTCCGGGAAATGAAGCACGCCGAGCTCATCCTTCAGACCTGCGTGGAGATCCATACTCTGGAAAACGCCGGGGATGTGATCCTTCGGTCGATCATGGCGCATCTGTTCGAGAATGAAAAGGATGTCCGCGAGCTGATCAAGTGGAAGGAGATCCACGAACGGATCGAAGAGGCGATCGACGTCTGCGAGGACGTCTCCAATATCGTGGAAGGGATCGTCCTGAAAAATGGCTGATCTGGCATTGATCGTTTTCCTGGTGTCGATGGCGCTGGCCTTCGATTTCATCAACGGCTTTCACGACGCCGCGAACTCCATCGCCACCGTCGTGTCGACCCGTGTGCTCAAACCTCAGCACGCCGTCCTGTGGGCCGCCTTCTTCAATTTCATCGCCGCGTTCTTCTTCGAGACCCGAGTCGCTTCCACCATCGGGAAAGGGGTCGTCGACCCCGTCGCCATTACCCTGGGCGTCGTCGCCGCCGGTCTTTTCGGAGCCATCGCCTGGAATCTCATCACCTGGTGGCTGGGCCTTCCCTCGTCTTCGTCGCACGCCCTGATCGGCGGACTTGCCGGGGCGGCAGTCGTTCACGCCGGCTGGGGGATCCTGCAGGCGAGCGGGTTATTGAAGATTGCGCTCTTTATTGTCCTCTCGCCGCTCATCGGCTTTTTGCTGGGATTTATTCACATGGTCGGCGTGACCTGGATTGTGAGAAACAATGCCCCGGCGAAGGTCGACGGCGTCTTCCGGAAGCTCCAGCTCGCCTCCGCCGGCGCTTATTCACTGGCGCACGGCCTCAACGACGCGCAAAAGACGATGGGGATCATCATGCTGATCCTCTTCTCGACCGGCCACATGACCGCCGCCGACCTCGGCAAACACGCCCCTTTGTGGATTATCCTCTTGTGCCACGGCGCCATCGCCCTGGGGACGATGTTCGGCGGCTGGCGGATCGTCAAGACGATGGGCATGCGTCTTACCAAACTCGCCCCCGTCGGCGGATTCGCCGCCGAGACCGCGGGCGCCACCACCATCATCGGCGTCTCCCTCCTGGGGATCCCCGTCTCGACCACGCACACCATCACCGGCGCCATCGTCGGCGTCGGCGCCACGCATCGCCTCACCGCCGTCCGCTGGGGGGTGGCGGGAACGATCGTCTGGGCCTGGATCTTGACGATTCCGCTTTCCGCCCTGATCGCGGGAGCGTTCTACGCGGTCCTGGGTGCTTTCATTTAACCCCCATGGCTTATACACCTCCGATTTCTTGTTTATTATTCACATTCTCCTCACTCCCCTGGAGGTACTGCTGAACCTTGCCCCGGATGGAATCGGGAAGTTTGATGCCGATGGCGTTCAGGCGCGCCTCATATTTGCCGAACGACCGGACGTTCTGCGAAGTGGTCACGAAGATCTTGAAATAGGAACGGATGCTCCCCTCCAGCTCCTGGCGGTAGTCCATGTCCTGATTGAGGAGATCCTCAAGCGGGCCGATGACCTTGTAATTGATGGGGCGGCCGAGCGCGCGGTAGCTGACGAATCTCTGTGTCGTCTCGCACTCGTAGTTCTTTTCCCGGATGCTCTTCTCCACCAGGTTCAGGTCGACGCAGTCGAGGATCTCCGCCTTGTACCGCGTTCCGAGGATTTCCTCGATCATCTTCGACGCCTGCCGGTAGCGTTCGCACTGGGAAAAACCCTCTGCACAGGTTGAGTTGCACCTGAGGTAGAGGACAAAATCGATATCGGAACTCTTCTCGGAAAGACCGATGTTCACCGAGCCCAGCACATCCATCGCGATGTCGTCCCCGATCTTGTCCTCCATGAGGAGCGCCACCTGTTCGAGCATATCCAGCCGTTCATCGCTCTCCTGGGTCTGGAACATCTGGTAGAACTGCTTGAGTTCGTTGTAGAGCTGGATCTCCGGGATATGGGAATATTTGATGATCTTCGTGTCGACATTTTTCCGCTGCAGAAAGGCGTCATAGCGCTCAGGATCGTTGATCTTCTCCACCCACTTGCCCCTCTGCGGGGAGTGGTCGGCAATGTCATAGATTCGATCGGCGACGAGTTTCTTCAGGGTCACCTTGACAACCCGGTTTGTCTCGATCTCGATGGCATAGAAGAACCCGCCTTCGTAAACTTCCGCGGTGATGTCGGTCACCTCGCCGAAGTTGGAAGGGTTGAGAAATACGGTGTTTTCCTCAACCCGAAAGCCGCAGGCCGCATGGATGTGGCCGGAAAGCGAGAGGATGACGGGATTGTTTTCACAGAAGGAGCGTAGTGTCGGTGAACCGGAAGGGCCGGCCGAGGAGACGCCGTCATGAATGCCGTAGGGGGGCTGGTGGGTCACGATGATGTCGGGCTTTACCGCCTTGAAAAAAGTGTACATCTCGTTGTGCTTTTCATCGACGCCGATTCCCGCCCGGTACTTGACGATGTAGCGCTCGGGGATCCCGGCCGTCCAGACGTCCGCCCCGCCATAGCCCGCGATCCGCAGCTGGTCAAGCTGGTACCAGTGAAGGTGAAGGTCCTGCTCGTGGAGGGAGGTGTACCTGAGGTCCATGTCGTAGTTGCCGGGAAGGCAGAAGACGCGGGAGTTCTGCTTCAGGGCGATGATGCTTTCCAGGACCTTGTATTTCTGCTGCATGACCCGCCGCGCCCGGATCGTGTACTGCTCATAGGCCGACCCTTTGCGCCGGATCTCCTCCGGGAGGTCGGGACCGCTGAGCAGTTCATCGACGAAATCCTCGATGCCCATGCCGGTTTTTCCCATTCGCCCGCGCAAACCGTGGAAATAGGTCTGGAGTTCATGGTAGCGGATGGCCATTCCCATGTTGTAGAAAGGGATGTCGATCAGATCACCGGAGATGACGTAGGTGTCTGCGGCCGTTTCGTTCAGGAGGGTCTTGATCTTCTCAAAGGCGCCGTGGATATCGGCCACGTAGATCAGCTTCATGAGATTATACGGCTTCACCGCTTGGGAACAATCTCCACCCAGTAATCGTCGGGATCGTGAATGAAGTAGATTCCCATCTTCTGATTTTCATAGCAGATGCAGCCCATCTTCTCGTGGTGGGCATGAGCCGCGGCGAAGTCGTCCACAATGAGGGCCAGGTGGAATTCGTTGTCCCCGAGGTTGTACGGCTCCTTCCGGTCCCTCATCCAGGTGAGCTCGAGTTGGTGTCCGGTCTCGCCGTCGCCGAGAAAAACGAGGATGAAACTCCCGTCGGCCGCCTCTTTTCTCCGGACTTCCGTGAGTTGGAGGGCCTCCTTGTAGAAACGGACGCTCTTTTCCAGATCAAGGACATTGAAGTTGTTGTGTGCAAAGCGGAATTTCATCGTAAATCCTCCTTTATTCGATGCTCATGAGCGATTGCCAGCGCTCCCATTCCGTCTCCCGGGGAAGGCCCAGCCTCGCCAGAAGGGTGACGATACTCGGTTCGTTGAAACGGAAATAGGGGTTGATCTTTCTCTCATCGGCCATTGTGGAAAAGACATGCTTCGGGTCGTAGCGTTTGAGGAAATCGCCGATCGCCCTGTTTCCCGGTTCGAGGTGCTTTGCGAAGGCCATAGAATCACGGACATAATCGTGGCCGGCGTAAACCACGGTCTCTTCGGGGAGCTCCATCAGCTTCCGGATGGAGTGGTAGAAGCCCTCCAGGTCTCCGGAAAAACAGTTCCCGATCGTCCCGTTGAAGAGGGTGTCTCCCGCAATCAGGGTATTTCCGGTATAGAAACAAAGGGAATCCGCCGTGTGGCCTGGTGTATGGATGATCCGGATCTTCTGACCCGTGAGCTCAGTCGTTTCGCCCTGAAGGTCCGTTCCGGTCAGGAGACGCGCCTGCGACCCGGCCAGCAGGGCTGCGTTACCGCTCGTATGATCCTGATGGCTGTGGGTATTTGCGACATAAAGCAGGGAGAGCTGGTGTTGATCAAGGTAAGAGAGGATCGCGTCCGCCGCTCCGCCGTCAACAGCCATGGCGCCTGATGCCCCATAAATGAGGTAACCAAGGTTGTCGGCGCCGTAGCGGAACTGCTTTACCTTCAGCATGAAACCCCTGCTCTTGCATGTTGATTCAAATTTTCCAAAATGGGATTCATGATCTTTTCGATTCTGGCCTTCACCGTCCCATATTTGAACTGCTCGGCGTCCGACAGCGGCTGCTTGGGCGGCCCCATCTCAAACCCCCTTGTTTCCAAGGCCACCTTGAAACCCAATGGAAACGGCATAGCAAACATGGCGCGCACCGCAAGCAGTACGGAAAATTGCAGCTCTCGCGCTCGCTCATAATTACCTTCCCTCCAGGCATTGTAAATCCCCACCATGATCTCCGGCAAAATGCCGGCCGTGGCCGTCATGCACCCTTTGCCGCCGACCATCAGACATGCGAAAAGGGTCTCCTCCCTTCCCGTTAAAAAATTCGTTTCTTCCTTAACAATTCTGATCTTATCCATGAAGTGCATAAAATCAACCATGCTCCCGCTGCTGTCCTTCATGCCCACGACATTCTTACGGCGTGAAAGACGCTTCACCACATCGTAGCTCAGCGGCTGCGTAAAGAGAGGAATGTTATAGAGGATCACCGGGATGTCCACGGCATCGATAATCGTCTCAAAATACTTTTCGACCATCTCCTGTGAAAGCGGGAAAAAATACGGCGGGGCGATCACGATCCCATCGCAACCCAGCTTTTTTGCTTTTTCGGCCAGATAGATGGACTCGGACGGATGGCTGCTTCCCACACCCGGCGTCACCCGGACCCGACCCTGATTTTGATCGACGACGATCTCCATCATTCGAACCTTTTCTTCCCGCGTCAAATGAATGAATTCCCCGACCGAACTGACGGGAAACAATCCGTGAACACCCGCTTCGATCTGGAAATCCACCATTCGCCTCAATTCCGTTTCGTTCACCGTCCCGTCGGCGGAAAAGGGGGTTAGCATCGCCACATAGACGCCCTCAGGCTTGAACATCATTGACCTCCATATAAATGCCGAGTTCTTTCAATTTCTTTTCCGTCGGTTTTCCGTCCGTATCCCAACCCTTCACAAAGTAATAGTCTTTCATCAACTGGCCCAGATCCGCGACCCGATCCCGGGAATGTCCTTCCTTCAAGCGTTCTTTGAAAAATCTCTTCGGCAATGTATCCTGCTCCTTGGTTAAACCTTCCCGCAAATTAAAGCATCGCACAAGGGTGTTGACCCTCTCGCCGATTTTAAGAAGGGACTTGGCATCGGCAAAAGCCTCCATCCCGGTCGCTGCATGCAGCAACGGCACAATCTGTTTTAAGTTCATGGCAAATGTCGCAAACAGGCATATCCCGACGGAATTGATCATGCAAAAGAGATCCTGCTGGTTTTTAACAAATTCGGCTTTAAACTCATCGGAAAAGGGATCCATCCTTTGCTCTGCGGCCAAAAGCTCTTCTCCGATGGGCCAGGATCGAAGATGACACCCTCCCCGATCGCTCGTTGCATACGCCAGGGCCATCCCGGTAGATCCGCGGGGATCATACGCCGGCAGCTCAAGCCCTTTGACGTGCATGGCAAATTCCGCCGCGCCCTGCACCTTCTCGGCAATCCGCTTCACCCCTTCCCCCCAAAGAGCCCCGGGGCCTTCCCGCTTGCCGATGAGGTGAATGGCCCGGATGATTCCCTCCGCATCTCCAAAGCGAAGCGGAAATCCGATGTCGGCTTCCGTTAAAACCCCTTTTTCAACACATTCCATCAAAAAACCGATGACGTTTCCGGTGGAAACACCGTCTATGCCGTAAACATCACACAGATACTCCGCCTCGACGATGGAGCCGAGATCGGCATTCTCGCACTGCGCGCCGAAGGCCCAGACATTTTCATAATCGAGCCCTTCCGTAAAACTCCCCTTATAGTTTCCCTCCCGGACCTCGGCAATCTTGCTGCAGTAAATCGGACATCCGAAACACGCCCTGTCCCGGACATAAAGAGCCCGGAGCGTTTCTTCATTAATCTGCCGGACTCCGTCAAATTTGCCTTTCTGAAAATTCCTCACCGGATGAATGCCGGCATCGTCCATACAGGAAAGAATCACATTGGTCCCGTACTTCTGCCGGCCTCCGCCGGTGTCCGGATGGATTGCAAGCTCATTGAAAGCCTCTCGACACATGGTCATGAATTTTTCGGAATCGTGAATCGATATCCCTCCCGTACCCCTGACCGCCACGGCCTTCAGATTCTTCGATCCCATCACGGCGCCGGCGCCCCCCCTGCCCAGCGCCCTGTATTCGGAGATGATCCCGGCAATCAGAGCCCCTCTCTCTCCGGCGGGGCCGATGCAGGCCACCCGAAAGTCTTTCCCATAATTGTCTTTTATCCGGCGATGCGTGGCGATGGTGTCCAACCCCCAGAGCTCGGGAACCGGTTTCAGATGGACTTTGTCGTCATCGATCACGAGCATGACCGGCCCTGCGGCGCGACCCCGGACAATGATCATGTCGTAGCCGGCATACTTCAGCTCCGGCCCGAAAAAACCGCCGCAGTTGGCATCAAGCCACAAACCGGTTGCAGGGCTCTTGGTACAGACCTCAAAACGTCCGCTCGCGGGAGCAAAGGTCCCGGTCAGCGGACCGGCGGCAAAAACCAGTATGTTTTCCGGGGACAAAGGAGGACATCGGGGCGGCAGTTGATCGAAGAGTATTTTAGCCCCAAAACCTTTCCCGCCCATGTATTCACCCGCAAATACGGGATCAAGCGGATATTCTCGGACAATCTCTTTCCCAAGGTCCACATCGAGCACCTTCCCCGCATAACCTCCCGGCTTTTTCCTCATCACTTCATCCTCTCTATCGCCTGGGTGGGACACCACTGAACGCATTGAAATTCACCTTCGCACGTATCGCATATCAGCGGAAGACGGGTATGGGAATCCATATGGATTCCGTTTACCGGACAGGCTTCCGCACATCGTCCGCAGCCATCGCACCGGTCCTTGTCCAGCCGGATCCAATGGTCCCACGTAAGCGCATCGGTCGGACAGGCGGCAACACATTCATGATCTTTGCAGGCCAGGCAAACGCTGATCACCGGCGCCTTCGGCCAGTCGACCTCGACACAAATGCGAGATCGCTTCGTGGTATTTTCTCCAAAATGCCGCCAGGAGCAAATCTCCATGCAGATCTGGCATTCGGTACATCGGGACTGTCTGATTTTTATCATCATTTTCACCGTTAAGGGAATATCTTGGAAACCACATTCTCATTAGATTTGATAAGAACTTGCTTTCCGGATAAGGAAGTATAGGGAAGCCACGCGTGTATGTCAATGAAATATTGACAACTGTTGCATAATATCCCTTGACAAGCAATAACACCCCCCCTATACTTTGATCCGTCAAAAGCAATATCTTATCTAACAAAAAACAAACAAAATCAAACAAAGAGGAGGAGCACATGCGAACACGTGTACTCGGAGCGTTGGTGGTCCTGCTGGCCCTGGCGGTGGCCATGCCGGCCGCGGCCCAGACCAAACTGAAGTTTGCCCATGTGTATGAGACGTCCGAGGCGTTCCACGCCGAGGCGCTCTGGGCGGCGAGCGAGATCGCCAAGCGGACCAACAACAAGTACCAGATCGACGTCTTCCCGGCCTCCGCACTGGGCAACGAGCAGCAGATCTCCCAGGCCCTGCCGCTCGGCACCATCGACATGGCCTACCTCGGCGCGTCGTTCGTGGGGGCCATCTACAAGCCCATCTCCATCGTGAACGCCCCCTATATCTGGCGCGACATCGCGCACCACACGGCCTTCAGCAAGAGCCCGCTCCTGACCGAGCTGACCGACGGCTACTTCAAGCAGACCAACAACAAGATCGTGGCCATCACCTACTACGGCGCCCGGCACACCACGGCCAACAAGGCCCTCAACACCCCGGCGGACATGAAAGGGATGAAGCTGCGCGTCCCGCAGGCCCCCATGTACATGATGTACGCCAAGGCGGTCGGCGCCAACCCCACTCCCATCGCCTTCGCCGAGGTGTACCTGGCCCTGCAGAACGGGACCGTGGATGGGCAGGAGAACCCGCTGCCGACCATCCAGGCCAAGAAGTTCTACGAGGTGCAGTCGCACATCAACCTGACCGGCCACATCCTGGACAACCTGACCACGACGATCTCCTCCGGCCTCTGGAACAAGCTGACCCCGCCGGAGCGCGAGATCTTCGATTCCGTCTACAAGCAGGCGGCCGCGCGGGCCGGCGCCAGCATCCGCGAATCCGAGGCCAAGCTGGTGGACTGGTTCAAGCAGCAGAAGAAGACGGTGGTGACCCCGGACCTCAAGGCCTTCCGCGAGGCGGCGGCCAAGATCCACAACGACGCCTCCCTCGGCGCCGTCTGGACCAAGGAATTGTACGACCGCCTGCAGGCGGTGAAGTAGGACCGCTCCCGTACGAGGTCACGCGGCTCGCGCGCCACCCCCGAAGGTCGACGCGCGAGCCGCGCACGTTTCCGCAACCGGACGGATCAGACGGGCGGCCCGGGCCGCCCGGGGACACGCCCCATGAAGGATGACGACTATACCGGCCCGAATCTCGGCGAGGTCACCATCGGCGCCGTGGATGACGAGGCCGAGCCGGACCTTTCGGACTACCGGATCGAGGATTGGGTGACCCTGGCCTTTTTCTGGGCCATGGCCATCATCGTCTTTCTCCAGTTCTTCACCCGCTACGTCCTCAACGACTCGCTGGCCTGGACCGAGGAGATCGCCCGGTACCTCCTGATGTGCGTGGGGCTCCTTGGCGGCAGCCTTGGCGGTCCGGCGCTACAGCCACATCCACGTGGAGTTCCTGTACCTGTACATGCCGGGCTGGATGGCGCGGGCGCTCTCGCCCCTGGTGGACGTCATCCGGATCGTCTTTTTCGCCTACGCGACGTGGCTCTGCTGGCTGATCACCAAGATCATGCAGACCCAGCCCATGGTGGTCATCGACTGGCCCATGAGCATCGTCTACGGGATCTGCACGCTGGGCCTGGCCCTCATGACCTTCCGCTCGATCCAGGTGGCGTTGAAGAACTGGCGGACGGGGTCCAGCCCGCTCCTCAAGGTGCGGGAGGAGGGGCGGCACCAATGATCACGCTCGCGCTCATCGGCGGTTTCCTGCTCCTCCTGGTCATCGGGGTGCCGGTGGCCATCTCCCTGGCGGGCTCCTCGCTCATCTACGTCATGCTGGAGGGGGTGCAGCCCCACCTGGTGGTCCTGCACCGGATGATCGGCGGCATCGACTCGTTTCCCCTGCTGGCCATCCCCTTCTTCATCATGGCCGGGAGCCTGATGAACTCCGGCGGCATCACCAACCGGATCTACGACTTCGCCCTGGCGCTGGTGGGCTGGCTCAAGGGCGGCCTGGGCCACGTGAACGTGGTGGGGTCGGTCATCTTCGCCGGGATGTCGGGGACGGCGGTGGCGGATGCGGGCGGCCTCGGCAACATCGAGATCAAGGCCATGCGCGACCACGGCTACAGCGTGGACTTCGCCGTGGGGATCACCGGGGCCTCCTCGACCATCGGCCCCATCATTCCCCCCTCGCTCCCCTTCGTGATCTACGGGGTCATGGCCAACACCTCCATCGGGAAGCTCTTCGCGGCGGGCGTCATCCCGGGGCTGGTCATGGCGCTGACCATGATGATCATGGTCACCTACTACGCCCACACGCGCGGCTGGCACCGGGACGCGAAGTTCTCCATCGTCGCCCTCTGGCAGACGTTCAAGCGGGCCTTCCTGCCGCTGCTGACGCCCGATCATCCTGGTGGGCGGGATGACCACCGGCGTGTTCACGCCGACCGAGGCGGCCATCGCCGCCACCGTCTACGCCATCTTCCTGGGGATGGCGGTCTACCGGACGCTGTCCCTGAAGAAGCTCATCAAGGTGAGCATGGAGACGGCGGAGACCACGGCCCTCATCCTGCTGATCGTGGCCGGGGCCTCCATCTTCGGCTATCTGATCACGCTGACGAAGGTCACGGACAACGTGTCCGCCCTCGTCCTGTCCATCACCACCACGCCCTGGATCGTCCTCCTGCTGGTGAACATCTTCCTGCTCATCGTCGGCTGCTTCATGGAGACGATCGCCGCCATCACCATCCTGGTGCCGGTGCTCCTGCCGCTGATGGACAAGATCGGCGTGGACCCGGTCCACTTCGGCCTGATCATGGTGCTGAACCTGATGATCGGCCTGCTCACGCCGCCGGTGGGGATGGTCCTCTACATCCTGGCCCGGGTGGCGGAATATCTCCTTCGAGCGGGCGACCAAGGCGTGCCTGCCCTTCCTGATCCCGCTCCTGGTCAGCCTGGCCCTGGTCACCTACTGGCCGAGCATGGTCATGTTCCTGCCGAACCTGTTCTATAAGTAACGCGTCGGATAAATACAAAACATGAAACAACGCGTACTGAAAGTACATACGGCCGATAATGTCATCGTGGCATTGCAAAACCTTCAAAAGGGCGAAACCATCCATTACCAGGGAAAAGAGTATGTGTTGGCAGCCGACATCAACGCCAAGCACAAATTTTTTGAACAGGACATGCAGCCCGGCGAAAAGGTGATCATGTACGGGGTGCTGGTAGGCACGGTACAGCAATTTATTCCCGCAGGCGGGTTAATGACCACCGACAACGTCAAGCATGCCGCCGACCCGTTTGTATACCGGCCCGGCAACTACCCAATGGACACCCCCGGACGTAAGCAAATTTGCCGGTCGCACTTTCAATGGTTACCACCGCAGCGATGGCCGCGTGGGTACCGCCAATTACTGGCTGTTTATTCCCACCGTTTTCTGCGAGAACCGCAACCTGGATGTCATTCGCGAGGCGCTGCATGATAAACTGGGCTATGCCGTTACCGACAAGTACAAACAAAAAGTGCAGTTGTTGGTCGAGTTGTATGCCCAGGGTGCGGACATCAGCCAGGCGGATTTGAGCGTAAAAGAATCGGTGGTGAAAACGGACCGCCTGTTTAAAAATGTGGATGGCATCAAGTTCCTGAACCACCAGGGCGGCTGCGGTGGAACCCGCCAGGATGCCGCCGTGCTCGGCAAACTGCTGGCGGCCTATGCCGACCACCCGAATGTGGGCGGCGTTACCGTGCTGAGCCTGGGTTGCGAGAACCTGCAGGTGCAGGATTTTGTAAACGACCTGAAGGCACGAAATCCCCATTTCGATAAACCCCTGTATATTTTTGAACATCAGCAAAGCCAAAGCGAAGAACAACTGATTACCGCAGCCATTCAACAAACATTCGCCGGGCTGATTGAGCTGAATAAAATGGAACGCCGGCCGGCGCCGCTTTCCCAATTAAGCCTGGGTGTAAAATGCGGCGGCAGCGACGGCTTCAGCGGCATCAGCGCCAACCCGGCCGTGGGCTATTGCAGCGACCTGCTGGTCGCCCTGAAGGGTAAAGTGCTGCTGGCCGAGTTTCCGGAGCTGTGCGGCGCCGAACAAGACCTGATTGACCGCACCCGCGAGGAAGCAGCCGCCAAAAAATTCATTCACCTGATGACGGCCTATAACGAGGCCGCTCATAAAGCGGGGTCGGGCTTTCACATGAACCCATCGCCCGGCAACATCAAAGACGGCCTGATTACCGATGCCATCAAAAGTGCCGGCGCCGCCAAAAAAGGCGGCACGTCGCCCGTGGAAGATGTGCTGGATTACACCGAACCGGCGGTCAAACCGGGCCTGAACCTGGTGTGCACCCCCGGCAACGATGTGGAAGCTACCACGGGTCAGGCGGCCAGCGGCGCCACTCTGATTTTATTTACCACCGGCCTGGGAACACCCACCGGCAACCCCGTTTGCCCGGTGATCAAAGTGGCTACCAACAGTTCGCTGGCCGGCCGCATGGCCGACATTATCGACATTGACACCGGCCCCATTATCGATGGCGACAAAACCATTGAAGAAATGGGCGAACAGATATTGGAATATTGCATTCAAGCAGCCGGCGGCGAGGTTACCCCCAAAGCCGTGCTGCTGAACCAGGACGATTTTATCCCCTGGAAACAGGGGGTCAGTTTGTAGTTTAGCCGATAGCCGAAAACAGGAGAAAGTGATGAAAGCGATACTGATCAATGCACCACAGGATATCTCTATAAAGGAAGTATCCAATCCGGAGAGAAAGGAGAATGAAGTTTTAATCAAGGTCCACGGAATGGGGATCTGCGGATCGGACATCGCCGCATATAAAGGAATCAATCCCCTGGTGACCTATCCACGGATCATCGGTCACGAAATTGCCGGGGAGGTTCTTGAAGTGCCTCGGGGTGAAACTGAAATGACGCCCGGCGACCGGGTGGTCATCGAGCCCTGTGTGTATTGCGGTAAATGTTATCCCTGCATGAATAAGAGAACGAACTGTTGTGAAAATCTGACCGTACGGGGTGTGCATATCGATGGCGGGATGTCGGAGTTTTGTTTTCATCCCCGTCATCTGATTCACAAGGTACCTGCCGATGTATCGTGGAAGCATCTTGCCATGGTTGAACCTCTGACCATATCGGTTCATGCCGTTAAACGCGCCCGTCTGGCAAAGGGAGAGCACCTTGTGGTTACAGGAGCGGGTCCCATCGGACTTCTTGCCGCGCAGTATGCTTTGGTGATCGGGGCCGTTCCGATTATCGTTGACCCGATCGATGAACGTCTGGCGTTTGCACGTTCGCTGGGAATTCCTCATGGGATTAATCCGGTAAAGGAAAGTGCCGTTGAACGTATCAAAGAAATTACCGGCGGAAGAATGGCGGAAGCGGTGATTGAGGCTTCGGGAAGCGATGCCGCGATCCGGAGCAGCATCGACTATGTGGCATACTCGGGAAGGATCTCGCTTGTCGGCTGGCCAAAGGGTGAAGTTTCGCTGATGACGGCCATGTTTACGAAAAAAGAGCTCGATGTCATGGGATCGCGAAACAGTCTCCGGGATTTTCCCGAAAGTATCGATCTGATCGCAGGCAACAAAATAGATGTCGCTTCTCTTGTGACACGCACGGTATCATTCGAAGAGGTTCCCGCTGTTGTAAAAGAGATTGCGGCGTATCCTGAAAAATTCATGAAAGTAGTGGCTTTGATGTAGCGACCACGACCCTGCTGTAAAAAATTCCGTCTTAGCTGCACGGATTTGCTTTCAGAGATGGGACCGCCGTATTTCTTCCGGATCAGGGCCTCCACGTCACGGATGTCCCGCCGGAAAGGGCCTTCCGCCTCCATTTTCAGGCTGGTCAGGGCGGCCGCCCAAATCAGGGCTTCCTGCGGAGGCGCGCTGAGCCTGCGGGCCATGTAGGAGGCGATGCAGGTATCCCCCCGGCCGCTGCGCCCCGTTAGTCTTTCCGGATGAAACCGCGCTTCATAAAAACGATTCCCGTCGTACACCAGCACCCCATCCCGGTGGGTCAGCACCACCTCTTTCGGACCCAGGTCGGCGATTTGTCTGGCCGCAACCCGCATGTCCTTCTGCCCCGTGAGAAATTCGGCCTCCACCGCATCGGTCTTCACGGTATCCACTTGGCTCAGGACCTTTTCTTTTTCCGGCCAGTCCTGAAAAACCATTCGACCGTCCTGAACCACCCGGAGAAATCCCTGGAGATCGATCGCGATCACGGCGTCTTTCTTCCGCAACTCCTCGATCACGGCGAGCGACACCTCGCCGCGGACCGAGGCGCCGACGACAAAGGCCCGGGAAGAGATCTCCTTCACCTCGGCAATCGTAAAAGGCCCCGCCGAACTGGTGACGTACAGAATGCGGTCATCCACGTTGGATGTCGGATACTCGAGGCGGAGGCAGGTCGAGTGGGGGGTCACTTTGGCAAATACGGCGACTCCCAGCGCCTTCAGTTCGTCTGCAACCTTCAGATCCTCCTGGGCCAGACGGGTGATCGCGGCAACCTTCAGCCCCATCCGGGCCGCCGCATGGGATCCGTAATTGAAAGCGCCGCCGTCGACGACCCTCGTGCCTTCGGCGGAAACGATGGTGTCTTTGGTGTAATGCCCCAGAAAGGCGATGTCGTAAACCATATCCATTGATCTTTCAAAAAACGGGAAATTACAAAAATTTCCGGATGGCGTCGATCCCCTTCTGTGCGACCTCTTCCGGGGGGCGGAACCAATACGCCGGCCGGAACATTTCCAGGGAAACGGGTCCGTCATAATGGATATTCTTCAGGCCGGACACAATCTCCGCAAGAGGGATCACCCCTTCCCCCGGAAACAGCCGATGGGCGTCCTGCAATTCCGCTTTCGGCAATTTCTCGGCATCATTCATATGCAGGATGAAAATCTTTTCCGGATCCACATCCCGGATGGCGCCGACGGACGATCCCCCGGCGTAAAAATGGAAGGTATCCAGAACCAACCCGATATTCTCCCGATTCACCGCCTTGACGATCGCAAAGTCCTCTTCCAGGGTCGAAACGGAACACCAGCGGAAACCCAGGAACTCGAATGCAAACCTGACCCTGTACTCCTTGAATCGGTCGGAGATCTCCCAGCAGCACCCTGACCGATTCGTCGAGGACTTCCTTGTCGGTCGCGCCTTCGGGCCTGGGGCTCGGGACGAGCACGATAAAGGGGCAATCCAGGTGATCCGCCATCTTGGCGTATCTGTGCAATCAGGTTCATCGTATTGGTTTTTTCCCACGGGGCGTTGAACGTGATGAACTCGACGGAGTTGATCGCGAGCGGCTTCACATGCGCCTCCGTGAGCAGCGTTCGCAGATCGTCCAGGCTGTGATCCAGGAGATAGGCCTCCATCTTTTTTGCCCAGATTTCGATGAGATCGTAGCCCGCACGGGAGGCCGCCCGGATGTCTCCGGGAAGATCCGTTTTCATCGTCGATGCGCCGTTGAACCCGATTTTCATGGTTGCTCTCCTTTGAAATCATTCGCCGCATTGCGGCCGTTCTGCACGTCCCCGGCCGATGAAGCCGGGATGACTCAGCGGGGAAGTGTTTTCATCCGCGCCAGAACCTCTTCCTGCGTCCCCAGGAAGGGACCCGGTTTTTCCATCTTGAGGCTGGTGAGGGCGGCCGCGTAGCGCAACGACTCCTCGATTCCATGGGTCCGTCTCCAGGCACACATAGGAGATAAAGCAGGTATCGCCTCTTCCCGTTCTCCCCGAAAGATTGTCCGGGATTGAAGGGGGCCCGGAACATCTCTTCCCATCGTAAAGGATGACCTCCGAGGAATGGGTGACCATCACCTCTTTGGCCCCCAGGCGATGGAAGATCCGGGCCGCCTCCTCCCGGTCGGAGGTCCCCGTGGCCACCTCCGCTTCCAGGGAGTCCGCCTTCAGGTAGGTGACCAGCGGCAGGAATTTCTCCTTGCCGGGCCAGTCCTTGAACGCGAACGAGCCGGCCTCGCTGTAACGGAGCTTCGCCTGCAGATCCAGGGCGATAGCCCCTTTCCGGGCCAGGTGGACGATCAGGGAATCCGGAAGCTCATCGACGAAAAGCCCGGAAGGGAGTAGACCTTGGCATCCATTTCGGGAATATCCTCGGGATGGAAAGGGTCGGCCTGAGAGAGCAGCCGGACCTTTCTGCGATCCACGTCATCCGTTTCGAACACATTCTCGATCGATGTGGTCCGGAGGCTCGGAAGGGCCGTCACTTCGATGCCGTCTTTTTTGAGGCCGTCCAGGATCCCGAAATCCTTCGGGGCCAGTTTGGTGATGACGCGGAACCGGACATCGGACCGTCGGGCGGCAAAGGCGGAGAAGTAGGCCCCTCCGCCGATGAAGCCGGAGGTCTCTCCCTTGTAAACCAGGAAATCGCTGGTCACATGGCCGATAATCACGATGTCGTAACGAGGCATGCTCTACCCTTTCCGGAGAGTCTTCTAACAGGCTGTTGAAAAACGCCCATCTTCTGCGTTTTCATCCTTCGCCGTTCAACGTACTAGCAATGTACGCCTCACGGTTCGGATTTCATGGGCCTGAATCCAGACGTTTTGACAGCCTGCAAGGAGACTTTTCAGCATGCTCTGATCTTCTCCATTACGGTTCGTTCTACAAACCCAGCTTTCCGAAATATTCGATCGTCAACCTCAAGCACTCGTCCGGAGTGGGTTTCGGCAGAATTTCGGCGCAGATCGCCCCTCGGTATTTGATCCTTCGCAATGCGCGGACGATCTTTTTGAAATCGATGTGGCCGCACCCCGGCGCCCACCGGTTGCTGTCCGCAAAATGCACATGGGAGATGTAATCCCTGACATGAAGGATGCTCCCGATGATGTCCGGCTCCTCGATGTTCATGTGAAAGGTGTCGATCAGCATCTTCAGGTTGGGCCTTCCGATCCGGTCGATCACCTCTTTTGCGGAGGCCGTATCATTATAAAGGCTCGTTTCATAGCGATTGAGGGGCTCGATGATGAGCGTGATGGCGGGATTGTAGTCCAGGCATTCCACCATGCACTCCCGCACACATTCCTCCGCCTGGTCCTGATCCGCTCCCGGCTTCACCGTGCCCCGGATCAAGCCGATCGTGACCCGCGGAATCCCCAGCCGGGAGGCGAGATCCATTTGATCCTGGATCCGCTGAACGGCCTTCCCGCGGATCGCCGGATCCGGGTCCGCGAAACTTAAGCCCTCTTCGCCATAGGCCTGCCCCGTCCCGATGGTCGGAACGGGCAGCCGGTATTGATGCAACAGACTTTCAATCTCGTCCGCATCGATGGCGTGCGGATCCCGGATGTGAAGTTCGACGGCGTCATAGCCCAGTTCGGCCACTTTTCGGATGCTGTCCCGGAAATTCTCCTTGACGGCAAGGGCCGAAAAACGGGCGCCCGGGGTCGAGATGGCGATACACTTCTGCATCACGGTCTCCTCTAAAATCCGATCCTCGGCAACTCGTAGACCGATTTCCACCCCTCGCTCATGGGCTCTCTCAGGAACGGTTCCATATCCTTGGCGGTTCGCAGCGTCGTCTCTTCGACCGGCGGCACCTTCCCGGCAGGGAAGGCTTCCAGGATCTGATCGTTCACCAGGGTCAGATATTGCAGGATCGCGGCGATCGGTCTTTTGGCCTTGCGCGCGGTGGCCAGGCTCGGTTTCCCCACAACCCCCTGCGGCGTAGCGGCCCGCTCGATGGGGGATTGGCCCTCGCCTTCGGACCAGCGGTGGGGGCGGCGGAAGGGATCGACCGACTTGTCAAAATGGCCGTCCGGCAGATAGCTCCTCCCCTCCGCATCCTGAACCACGCTCATGTCCACCATCCCTGTCGGGAAGAGCAGCAGACCCACGGAGGTTTCCGCCTCGTCGGCATGGATGAAATGCGAATCGAGGCTCAGGTCGTCGTCGGTCGGATAGAAGAATTCCCGCACCGCCCGGTGCCAATCCAGCACCCGGAAAATACCGGGCAGATGGTAACGCTTCATGAATTCCTGCAACGCCGATTCCAGCATCCACAGCTGACCGTGGTTGTTGATGATGATCTGCTTGCGGAAGCCGTCGTTCCAAAGCCCGAGCATCATGTAGATGATCGTCTCCCGGACCACCTCTTCCGGCATGATCACCGTCCCGGCCATTCCCAGATGATGATAGGGATGACCGCCGTAATTGAGCGGCGGCAAGGCCAGGTTGATCGGCTTTCCCTGCTTTGCGGTATAGCGCCGCACGCCTTCGGCGATCTGGGTCACCATGAAGGTATCGAGTCCGCTGACCGTATGAATCCCATGGTTCTCGGTGCATCCCACCGGAATCAGGACGATATCGTTTTTCCGCCGGTTCTGGATCACTTCGTTGCGGACCGTCGTCTGGATATAGCTTCCCGCTTTGCCCAGCTCCGGCGCCGCGGGGATGCCGTAATCCGCGAGAATCCGGTCGATCTCCGCCTCCGGCGCATCCCACAGGCGCTTCTTCAGATGTCCCACTGTATTGTCTTCGAAGATGATGGCCGGGTTCTTCGTCGTCAGCCACACCTTGTCCCTGGCTTTTTCCGTCATGGCATCCTCCTTCATAGCCGATCATCGGCTACGTAGGTAATCTTGCAATCCGTCCGGTTGGTGCGGAGCTGAACGATCTGTTCGGCAATCGCTTCCAGCCCGACCTTCTTCGTGATCAGCGGGGTCATATCCATCCCCGCGGCCATGCACTCGATGACCCGCGGGAAGGTCCCGTAACCGGAATGCCCCTGGGCGCCGACGATCCGCGATTTCTTGACCTGCAATACCTCGCCGGTCACCGGGATCTTCGCGTCGGCCCGGGCCACGATCACGACCGTGCTTCCGATCGTCTTTCCCCGCCAGATCGCCTGTTCGATGCCCGGGTAGACCAGGGCCGGCAGGCCCGTCGCCTCGACATAGAGGCTTGCCCCCATGCCGTCCGTATACTCCAGGACCTTTTCGGTAAAATCTTCCTTCAGCGGGTTGATGATGAAATCGGCGCCCATCTTCTTGCCCATCGCCGCCCGCTCCGGAACGGGCTCGGAGAGGATCACCCTGGCCGCCCCCGCGCGCTTCAGAACGGCGACCGCCCCCATCCCGATCGGGCCGCTGCCGCAGATCACGACGTTGTCGCCCGGCCGGATGCCGCCGCCGCACTCGATGACGGCGTTGTAGGCGACGCAGGTGGGTTCCACCAGGCTGCCGGCCAGGAAGAGGTCCTTGCCGGAGTACCTTCTCTTCAGCGGGGCGAGGCTCCAGACGACCCGGGAGGGCACCACAAGATATTTCGTGTACCCCCCGTGGATGTTGAAACCGATCTCATTCAACTGTTCGCACTGATTCGGGTATCCGTCGGCGCAGGGTTTGCACTGGCCGCACCAGAACATCTCCTCCACGGTGACCTCTTCCCCGGCCTCGAAGGGCCTGTTCGTCCGTTTGCTGCGGGCGTTCTTCCCGGCCTTGACGACGATGCCGGATAGCTCGTGTCCCATAATCGCGGGAAATCCGGTCAATCCCGGGTACAGGATGTAGCCCTCCCGGTCGGCTTCCGCCATATGCACGTCGCTGCCGCAGATGCCGCAGGCCTTGACCTCGATCAGAACCTCCTCGATGCCGGGCTCCGGCACGTCGTATTCCCGGATCTCCATCCTCGGATTCTTCCAGACCTTGCTCCCGAGATAGGTCTGCTTGCGATCCACATCCTTCGGTCCCAATACGAAATCCGGCTTCGGCGCCCAATCCGCCGTCAGGGTGACCCCTCTCATCTTTTCTGCCATCTGACTTACCTCCTCTGCTGTAAAATCATTTTCAGCTGAATCATCCCGCCTAGGAGGGGAATGTGATTGAGCCGTCCCATACCATTTTTTTATTTGACTTGCACAAAATTTCCGCTCTTCAGGGACTCCAGCGCCGCGTAACCCATCGCTACGGAGACCTTGCCATCCAGACCGCCCACGGCGGGAACCCTGTTTTCCCGTATGCAGCTGATAAACTCTCTCATCTCGGCCAGATAGGCCTCTTCATACCGTTCCAGGAAGAAATAGAGGGGCTTATCGCTCATGCGTCGAATCGGCGTTATGGAGGGTGACCTCCGTGGGGATCTTGTTCCCCGCGGCTGCGCAACCCTCGGAGCCGAAGACCTCAACCCGCTGGTCATAGCCGTATACCGCCCGTCGGCTGTTGTCGATCGTTCCCAACGCGCCGTTCTTGAATTTGAGCAGCACCACCGCCGTATCCACATCGCCGCATTTCCCGATTTCCGGGTCCACCTGGCAGTTTCCCGTGGCCATCAATTCCGTGACCTCCTCACCGATCAGGAAGCGGGCCATATCGAAGTCGTGAATCATCATATCCAGAAACAGCCCGCCGGAAACCCTGACATAGTCGAGCGGGGGAGGCTGCGGATCCCGGCTGGAAATGCGCAGGAGCTGGGGGACGCCGATCCGGCCGGCAGCGATCAGTTCCCTGACCTTTCGGAAACTGGGATCGAAACGCCGGTTGAAGCCGACCTGGAGCTTCACCCCGCCTTTGGCCACGGCGGCCAGGGCCTGGTCGATTCTGTCCATATCCAGCGCGATCGGCTTCTCACAGAAGATATGTTTTCCCGCCAGGGCCGCCTCGATCATCATCCCGGCATGGGTATCCGTGGAGGAACAGATCACGATCGCCTGAATGGATTTATCCTCCAGCAGCTGACGGTGATCCCCGGTCCCGACCGGCACCTCCAGCTCGGCGGCCACCCTCCGGGCGGCCTCAACGTTCACATCCGCGACCGCGTAGCAGCTTCGCACCGGGGATCCGGAACTTGATATTCCGCGCGTGGATCTGACCGATCCTTCCGGCCCCGATCACACCAACATTGATTTTATCCATCACTTCTCGACTCCTTCAGCTTTTGACCAGATAAATGTTGTCCAGGTCAAAGTTGAGGCAAACCGGATCCCCTTTATGATAAATGCCCTGTTTTCAAAGGATTGGCTACCTCCACCGCAAAGACCTGGCCATTGGCGGTGATCTCATAGTTCACCTCGGAACCCAGATAGGTGACCATGGTCACCACGCCGTTGCAGATACCCTCCTTGTCGCACAACCCGATCATCTCCGGCCGGATGACCAGGATGACCCTGTCTCCCTTTTTCAGGTGATCATACCCCTGGAAGGGGAAAGTCCGGTCCCAGAATTTTACCTCCTGTTTTCCCGGGATGCTCTCCACCACCTCGCCGGTAACGAAGTTGGCCTGCTTGCCGATAAAATCGGCGACAAACTTGCTCTTCGGCCGGGCGTAAATCTCTTCCGGTGTTCCCGCCTGTTCAATATCCCCATGGTTCATGACCACGATCCGGTCCGAGAGTGTCATGGCCTCTTCCTGGTCGTGAGTGACATAGACCGAGGTGATATTCGCCTCCTGCTGGATTTTCCGGATGAAGATCCGCATCCTGATCCTGAGCTTGGCATCGAGGTTGGAAAGCGGTTCGTCAAACAGCAGCACCTTCGGTTCATTGACCATCGCCCTGGCCAGGGCCACCCTCTGCTGCTGGCCGCCGGAGAGCTGGGAGACGGGACGGTTTCCCATATCGCTCAGACCCACCAGCTCCAGGATCTTCTCCACCCTCTTTTTGATCTCTCCCCTCGTCAGATTCCTGAATTCCAGGCCGAAAGCCGACATTTTCAAAGATATTCATATGGGGAAAAAGGGCGTAACTCTGGAAAACCATGCAGGTATCCCGCTTGTTGGGAGGGATATCGTTGATGATCATGTCATCCAGATAGATCTCTCCGCGGGTAGGGGTTTCAAAGCCGCCGATCATCCTCAGGGTGGTCGTCTTGCCGCAGCCGGAAGGTCCGAGAAGGGTAACGAACTCGCCCTGCCTGATATCGAGGTTGAAATTGTTGACGGCGATCAGCTTGTCTGCCTGGTATTCGCTGAGAAACTCTTTCGTCAGATTCTTTATTTTCAAAAAGGACTGGTTCATTCTTTCTGACTCCCCCGAGTTTAATGGATTATAATGCCTCCGCCTTCTCGAAACTGATCTTTTTCTTCACCCCCAAAAGATTGACCAGATAATTGATCAGCCAGAGGGCCAGCAGGATGAAGACGATGATCACCACGGAAAAGGCCGCCGCCTGGGCAAGATCGGAATTTTCCACCGAGCCGAGGATGGCAATGGTGATCAGATTCCACTTCCCCGAAACCACGAAGATGACCGCGCTGATGGCGGTCATGGACTTCACGAAGGTAAAGGCGAGACCGGCGTAAAAGGCCGGGGTGATCAAGGGGAGGGTGATCTTCCGGAAGGTGTACGAGCTGTCCGCTCCCAGATCCGTCGCCGCCTCTTCGATACTGGGATCGATCTGCTGGAGCTCCGCGATTCCCGTCTGGACTCCCACGGCGAGGTCGCGGAAGATGAAGAGCAGGATGATGATGGCGGCCGTACCGGTCAGTTTGAGGGGATATTCGTTAAATGCCAGGATATATCCGATACCCACGACGGTTCCCGGGACGGCGAATGTCAGCAGGGAGACCAGTTCCATCAACCTTTTCCCGGGAAAATTCTTGCGGACAACGAGAAACGCGATGATCATCGCCAGCAGACCCGCCATCGGCGTCGCGATGGTCGCGAGCAGCAGGGTATCCTTGATATATCTCCAACCGACGGTGAAGACATGGATATAATTGTCCATCGTCAGGGAATGGTTGGCTCCCCAAAGTTTCACGAAGGAGCCGAAAATGATCATTCCGTAGAAGAGGAAGATCACCGCCGTCAGCAAAAGACAGATGCCGAAGATGGTGTATTTGGTCACGGGATGATCCATCTTGATCCGGGTGCTGGAAGGCTTCCCGGTCACGGTGACATAGGACTTCCGGCTGACCCAGTACTTCTGCAGGCAGAAGGCGATGATCGAGGGTATCAGGAGCAGGATGGCCAGGGCCGCCCCTCCTTTCATGTCGTACATGCCCACGATGGTCAGATAGGCCTGGGTGGCCAGGATGGTATAGTTGCCGGCCAGGATCATGGGATTTCCGAAGTCCGCCAGGGACTGGCTGAAGACGAGGAGGAAGGCGCTGGCAATGCCCGGTACCGCCAGGGGAAGGGTGATCCTTCGGAAAACGCCCCATTTCGAGGCGCCCAGATCGAGGGCGGCATCCTCCAGGGCCGGGTCGATGGCCTGCAGGACGCCGTAGAGGGTCAGATAGGCGGTGGAGAAGTAGGTCAGCGTCTCGACCACGAGGAGCCCGTAAAATCCATAGATCTCGAATTTGATCATATTGTTGAGGATCATGTTGCTGACAAAGCCCTGCTTGCCGAACAGCAGGATGACCGCCAGAGCCATCATGAAGGGCGGGGCGATAATCGGGAATGTGGCGGTGATATTGAAGAAACGTTTCCAGGGAATATCCACCCTGGTGACGGCATAGGCGAAAATGAAACCGACAACCGTCCCCAGAATCGAGACGGAAACCCCCAGATTCAAGCTGTGGATCAGGGGTTGGACATTGTAGCTTTTCGAAAGGAGTTCAAAAAATATTCGGAGGCTGAGCTGTCCATCATCGTCAAAACTCAAATGGAATATCTTGAACAGCGGGAAAATGATGAAAAGGAACAGAAAGGCGCTGACCAGGACAATCGCTGTAAGCAGGAGCGGCTCTCTGAACAATTTCCGGATATCGGAGGGGATCCTCTTCAGATAGGCGACAAATCGCCTGGTTTTTTGCATGGATGCCAGTACCTCAAAAAGGTCAGCAAAAAAGGGGAGGGGAGGGAGTTGCTGCTCCCCCCTCCCCCCGGGGGTTATTTACCGGTGGTCTGACGCCACTTCTCAATCAGTCGCTTGTTGTTGCTTCCCGCCCATTCGTCATCGTAATTGATCAACTTCACATCTGCGGCCTTCGTCGCCCCTGCGGCAACCGTCGCTTCCGGATTCAGGGGGATTCTGAACCAGACCTGCATGAGGTCCTGGGCCCGTTTGGACAGGGACCAGTCGATGAATTTCTTCGCCAGATCATGCTGTTTTCCACCCTTGACAAGGGCCATCGCGCCGATTTCAAAGCCGGTTCCTTCCGACGGGAAGGTTCCCTTGATGGGATAACCCTTGGAAGTTCCCTTTGCCAGAATGTCATGGGAGAAGGCGATCCCCACGGCGATCTCACCCAGGCCGGCCTGGGTAATGCAGGCGGAACCGGAGGTGTTGTAGTGATGGATATTGGGTTCCAGCTTTTTCCAGTAATCGAACGCCTTATCCTCTCCCATCAACTGGACCAGGGTGGCCAGGGTGGTGTAGGAAGTTCCTGACGTGTAGGGGTAGGCGATGGAAATGTTGGCCTTCAATTCCGGCCTTAACAGATCCTGCCAGGAGGTGGGCAGAGGAACCTTGTTTTTTTCAAACCAGGCGGTGTTGTTGCCAAAACCAATCGCCCCGAAGTAGAAGCCCGTCCAGAAATCCTCCGGATCTTTCAAGTTTCCCTTCAGGAAAGGAGCGCCCACCGGCGACTTGTAGGGGACCAGGAGGCCCTCCTTCTTGGCGGCGATATATTCAACGCTGGGGCCGCCATAGGTGATACTGACCTGCGGGTTCTTCGCCTCGGCCTTTGATCCGGGTCAGGACCTCGCCCGCGGACATGCGGACCCAATCCACCTTGATGCCCGTGTCCTTGATAAAGGCCTCAATGTAGACCTTTGCCTCGTTCGGGTCCAACGATGTGTACATCCGCAACGCTTCCTGGGCCCTTACCATGGTCTGACTGCTGAACAGGAACAAAAAAACAAATGAGAGTGACAGGATGATCCTTAAATGCTTCATTTTCTCCTCCTTCGTTTTTCATGGTTGATCGACACGATTGGAATCCTCGCCGGCGTTCTTCCTGCCGGGAGACTCTGTCCGCCTGTTAGCCAATCAAAAGATCGTTTCTCCTCCTGCCCTTAATGATATTCCGGGACAAGCCCGCTTTCTTTTATGAATTCTCCCCACCATCATCCATTCGCGGTACTCCGGGACAGAAACTCCGCCATTTCGGCGGGGGTGATTTTACCCATGACATGGTCGGGCTGGTAAGGCTGCCCCTCCTCCCAGACCCAGTCATGGTTCAGATAGGCGGTAACCAGGACGAAGAGGAATCCCCATTCCTTGCTGGCGCCATCGGCAATCTGGTTATCTCCGAACATGGCAGCCTCGTCTCCCCTTACATTAAGCCTGGTCAGCACTTCCTGAAAAATACGGTGATCCGGTTTCTCTACTCCGATGCTCTCGGATACGACGATGGCGTCAAAGAAGGGTCGCAGTTTCGTCTTTTCCAGATAGGTATCCACCCGGATGGTTCTTTCATTGGAAAGGAGGGCGATCCGGATGCCTTTATCCCGCAGGAACGTGAAGGTTTCGGCGATGCCAAGGTCCGGTTCCATCCTGGCCATAAGCAGATTCCGGTAAGTTTTCAGGGCCTCTTCGGCGGAGATGGCCTTTACCCCCAACTCATCGAATGTTTTTTGAAAGAATTCTGCTTCCCCGAAGGTGTGGCTGATAAAGGGTTTGTTGGTCCCGTAATTGATCCTCCGAAAGGTTGTGAGAAAGTCCTCCTGTGAGCTGATGAACGCTCTCTCCTGGAGCCACCGGGACATGTCTTCGGCGGCATTCCTCAGGGAATCATTGATGAGGGTGTTTCCCAGATCAAAGACGCAGGCCTTGATAGTCCGTTTTCCGAGCTCGCCGTCTGCTTCAGAGGGCAAGTAGAAGGGAAGCTGCCTTGCCCGGTTCCTGAAGGGGCGACAATTCGAAACCGACGAATCCGTCGTATCCCAGTTCTCTTAGTGCTATCATGACATTCGGGAAATTTATTTCTCCCGTACCCGGCTCATGTCTCCCGGGAACGTCGGCGATATGGATGTAGCCGATCAGATCAATATAATTTCTCAGGGTGTCGATGATGTTACCCTCCATGATCTGCATATGGTAAATATCATATAAGATTTTTATCCACCGGGACTCCATCGAACCGACAAGCTCCGCCGCTTGCCTTGTGGAAGATAGAAAATTCCCGGGATGATCCACCCGGGTATTGAGCGCTTCCAGCAGGAGGGTAACCCTCGCCTTTTCCGCCCGCCTCGCAAGCCCTTTTAATGTTTCCGCCATGGCCTCGATCTTCTGTAAACGAGAAAGATGATCATAGGAGTTAAGGACAACGCCCCTGTCGCCCAGACCGTTGGAATGGATAACCAGGTTTTCGCAGCCGAGGAATCCGGCAACCTCCAGGGACTCCTCAACGAACCGGAGATAGTCTGTCTGCTGGTTTTCGTCTATCAGGGAAAGACTCTGGTCGCCGGAAAAACTGGCGATTCCCAGAGCATGCTTATGGCAGAGTTCCTTGATCCTCGGGATATCCTTGTCCATCCAGGACCAGAATTCAATGTAATCAAATCCCGCGCCCTTGGCCAGCCGGAACCTCTCCTCAAAGGGCACATCAGTAAAGAACATCTCGATGCACAGTGATTTCTTCATATCATCCCGTCCCCATGACCCTGGGTTCGAAAGGAAGTGGCTCGCCGCTGGCGGAAAAAGAAATCTTAATCAAACCGTAGAAAATCAAACCCCTTACATGAGCGGAAATGAAAACATATGCAGGTATTGAGGTGTATAGAACCCCTGTAAAAAAGTCAACCGGTATTTTGGTTTATGTCCAGCCAGAAACTGCCTCGAAAATAATTTCCTCCGTCATTGTCCATGAAGCGGAGCAATCTCATGAGTTGCAATAGGTTGATATCATCAAATTGCTTCATCTTTATGTGCGTCGCAATGACGAAAACGGCAAATGGGTCATGAGTGGATCAAGGAGGTTGTAAACGAAGGTTCAATGTGTTAGGAACCACCATCGCGTCTCATGGATCGGTATAAGGGCCGTGAGGCAAAATGACCCGGCCGTTTCCGATAGACCGGCGGGAAAGGGAAGGGCAGTTCACCAATAGAAGGATCATATGGATATCGATAAAACCAAGTGCGTCGGCTGCGGCAACTGCCACATCATCTGCACGATGGGGGTGATCTCCCTCGATGAGGACGGCAAATCCGTCGTGAATCAGGATGAATGCGTGGAATGCGCGACCTGTTACCGGGTGCTCAGGGACGAGAAGTACCCTCCCTGGTTTGTCCGCGCCATCCGGAAGGTGCTGTCTCTGTTCAAATTGGGACTATCTGGCCGATGTCGACATCTGCCCGACCGGGGCGCTCACGCCCCCTGAACTTGCCTGGCCGCGAGTCCTGCGTTCCCAGTTCAGCAACCCCACCGTCGTTCATCCGGGAACCGGCGTCCCCGGCCGGGGGACGGACGAGATCAAAAGCAACGACGTTACCGGGCGTCTCCGGCAGGGCGAGGTGGGCTTGGTTATCGAGTTCGGCCGCCCCGGGCTGGGCGCCTTTTTCCGGGATATCGAGAAGGTGGCGATGGCGCTCGCCCCGCTCGAACCGGTATTCGAGCCGGAGAATCCCGTGACCCATCTGATTGTCGATAAGAAAACGGGCCGGATGAAGGAGGAGGTCCTGGACGAAAAGGTCCTCTCCGCCATCATCGAATTCAAGACCGACATGGAGAAGATCCCCGCGTTTCTGGCCGCTCTGGAGAAGGTTCAGCATGAGATCGATACGGTGATGAGCGTCGGCGTCGCCTCCCGCTGCCTCTCCGATGGAACGATTCCTCACGAAGAATGGGTGCGGAAAGCGGGTTATGCGCTCTCGCCGAACGGCAAGACGAATCTCGGCCTGGGCAGGCCGCTCTTCAGGGAGGACGCGCCATGACCAACACGCTCCACCGCCAGGGCAACCGGGAAGATTTAAAGCATGACTACGTGATCTTCGTCCATACGGCAAAGGGAAAAAACCGGGAAGGCGCCGCGCCCGAAGATCCGGGAATTCATGCGGATCTGCCTGAAATACCATCCCGTGAACATGGGTGACGTCAAGCAGGGGAGCATCCATCAGGACGATATCGAGATCGATCGGCTCATCGCCGGCCAAGAGGATAGTACGGTAGCCGGCGCCGTCTTCACCGATCTGGAGACTCTCCAGAAGGTGGTGGAGGAGCTGATCCGGGCGGACCTCGGCATCTGCATCAACATCAGCGGCCTGCTGGACGAGGTGAAGGAGTGCTGCCGGAGGGCGGGGATCATATATACAACCCGGCCGGTGAAGGTATGCCCGAAAAAAGGTGTATTGCAACTCGAGGGATTGCAACTGATTGCGATCCAGGGTCCATAGCAGCCCGGGGTCAATGATGGTCACATCGGCAACAGAGCCGACTCTCAGGCGGGCGCACGCACAGCCCAGAACTGCGGCCGGGTTGCAGGTGAGTTTTTCAACAGCCTGCGTCAGGCTCAATACGCGCTCACGCACCAGGGCAAGTGTGAGCGGCAGGGCGGTTTCAAGCCCGATGATGCCGAAGGCCGCGTTGTCGAACTCAACATCTTTTTCTAGCGAGGAGTGGGGCGCATGGTCGCTGGCGATCACGTCAATGGTTTGGTCTGCCAGGGCCTCTTTAATCGCGGCCACGTCCGCAGCGCTTCTCAGCGGGGGATTCATTTTGGTGTTGGTATCGAAGCTGCGCACCGCTTCATCGGTCAGCGTGAAGTAATGCGGAGCGGTTTTCAGCTGTAACCCTTACGCCGCGGGCCTTGGCATCACGAATAATGCGCACCGCCCCGGCCGTGCTGACCGACATGCTGGATATGCACAGGATGGCCGACCCACTCCGCCAGCGCGATATCGCGATGGGTGGTCAGCTTCTTCTGCAGCAGGCGCGATGGCGCGCAGGCCCAGAACAGCTGACACCGTGCCTTCATGCATGGCACCGCCGGCCGAAAGGCTGATGTCCTCGCAATGACACAGAACCGGGAGTTCAAAGCTGCGGGCATATTCAAGCGCGAGCCGCATAACCTGTGAGTCGGCAACGCTGAATCCATCATCGGAGAGCGCAACCGCACCGGCTGCTTTCAAATCCCCCATTTCGGTTAAGGCCTTGCCTTGCAGCCCCATGGTCAATGCGGCGACCGGCAGCACACGCACGCAGGCCCCCTGGGCTTTCTCCAGAATATAGCGGGTGATAGAAGCATTATCGTTGACCGGACGGGTGTTGGCCATGCAGGCAACAGCGGTGAATCCGCCGGCAGCAGCCGCACGGGCCCCGCTCGCAATGGTTTCCTTGTACTCGTGGCCGGGCTCGCGCAAATGGGTGTGCATGTCGATCAGGCCCGGTGTTACCAGCAGCCCTGTAGCGTCAATCTCCTCGCACGCGCCCTGCTGCGCATCGATAGCCCGGCCATAGCCTTGATGCGGCCATCATCAATCAGGATATCCAGCGTGTCATCCAGTCCCTCGGACGGGTCAATTGCCCGCGCGTTGCGTATCAGAAAAGCCATACCATCTACTTTCCGGTAAAAAGAGTACATCAGGGCCATGCGTATGGCCACGCCGTTGGTTACCTGATCAAGAATAATGTTGTCGGGCAGAGACATTACATCGGGAGAAATTTCGACCCCGCGATTGACCGGTCCGGGATGCATAATCAGAACATCCTCCCGGGCATGCCGCAGTACCGCCCGGTTCAGGCCGAAAAACCGGGCATATTCGCGCTCGTTTGGAAAGCGGGTTCCCTGCTGTCGTTCTTTTTGATACGCAGCATCATGATCACGTCAACATCGCGCACCGCGTCCACAAGCCGGGGCACGTATTCAACACCGAGATGCTCGACACAGTGCGGCATCATGGTGCGGGGTCCGCACACGCGAACAGTTGCGCCCATTTTATTCAGCAGAAAAATATTGGACCGCGCGACCCGGCTGTGGAGGATGTCCCCCACAATCAGAATGCTGCGCCCGCTGAGAGTTTCCAGCCGCTCCCGCAGGGTAAAGGCGTCAAGCAGGGCCTGGGTCGGATGCTCGTGCGCCCCGTCTCCGGCATTGATTACAGGAGTCGGCAGCGCGTCAGCCAACAGCTTGGGCGCGCCGGCACAGGCGTGGCGTCACAATCAATAAATCCGGATTCATGGCCTGCAGATTCCGGCCGGTATCCTCCAGGGTTTCGCCCTTGACCACACTGCTGCTGGAAGCTGAAATATTGATAACATCCGCACTCAGCCGCTTGCCCGCAATCTCAAATGAGGTGCGCGTGCGCGTGCTGGGTTCGTAAAAAAGACTGATAATTGTTTTTCCGCGCAGGGTTGGAACTTTCTTTATCTCGCGCGCGGACACCTTCTTTCATTGAAACCGCCGTATCAAGAATCAGCGTGATTTCCTGCACGGTAAGATGCTCAATGCCCAGAAGATCCTTATGACTCAGATCCATCAATTTCGCCTCGGGTAATTACGACCTGATCAATTCCATCGTCCTCCTCAAGCATGACTTCAACGCTCTCATCCCGGGAGGTGGAAACAATGTTGCCGACATAATTGGGCTGAATGGGCAGCTCGCGGTGCCCGCGATCCAGCAGCGCCAGCAGGCGGATCACCTGCGGCCTGCCCATGTGATGATACGGCCAGCGCTGCCCGTATGGTTCGACCGGTAAAAAGCACATCGTCACAGAGCAGAATTCTGGCGCCGGTTACTGAAAACGGTATTTCGGTTTTTTTGATGATGGGCTGGGAGGCGACCTTGGACAGGTCATCGCGGTACAGGTTGATGTCAAGCGCCCCGACCCTGAATATCGACGCCCTCTATTTCCTTCAGCTGCCGGGCTATCCGATTGGCGATAGTGACCCCGCGGCGGCGGATGCCGATCAGGTAAAAATTATTTGGCCCCCGATTGCGCTCCCAGATTTCGCTGGTCATGCGTTTTAGGGTGCGGTCGATATCCTGCTTGTCCATGATAATAATCTGTTCCATGGTTTTTCCTATAAAAAAAAGCCTTCACCGCAGATGGATGAAGGCTTTGTGTTCGCTTGTTTTGTGTTTTGCACGGTAATCATCTCAAAAACGCGGCTACCGATTCACATCTCACTGTTAACAGAGTGGAACAGAACATAGCATAGCCCGAGCGACCGGGTCAAGTAAAAAACCAACGGAGTTCCGCGGTCGAAGTTACACAGGGGTGTTTTGGGCTTGACAGGTACTGAGCGCATCTCCTATACTGCCCGGTATTCGGGCCTTTGCACATGTGAAACCAACCTGCAAGGGCGGTCGCCCAGGCCCAACAGGACACAGCGCCT
>CAWJHT010000003.1:0-40250 GCA_963842685.1 uncultured delta proteobacterium
CAAGCCTCGGGACCATCGACGAGATCATCAGGCCGAAAGAGACACGTCGAAGGATCGCCCTCCTCCTTGAAGCGCTCAAGGACAAGGCGGAGACACGACTCCCGAAGAAGCATAACAACATCCCCCTGTAATTTGAGACCTATGACATCGGACCATCCGTAAAAGCCAAATAATTACCTTTGGCTCTTGTTGATCACCTCATCCGGTTTACACGCAACATTTTTTCAAGAAATCGTCAGATCTCATCGCCTCCTGTCTCAACACAATACAATATGGACAAAATCTCCTTGACATTGGAAGACCGCGTTCTGTATTCTGAAACCACGTAGTAGTAACTTCTTATCAATATGCCGTAGCGTCGGGAGTAATCTCACGCGTTTTTCCACGAGCGCTGCTCGCCCGCAGATGGTCGAAGGATTCAAGGCGACGATCCCGATGAATCGCATCGGCACGCCGGACGGTTGCACAGGCGTTTTCCTGTTTCTCGACTCGGACCAGATGAGCGGCTGCGTGACCGGGCAGATCATGGAAGTGAACGGCGGGCAATACATGCCCTGAGTCTGTAGCGAACGTGATGGGCCGGCGGCATGCACAACCGGTGCGCACGGGCCCGCAGGTGTGAGACGAAGAGAGAGTCGAGTTGGGAACCGGAAGGTGGCGATGTTCGATTTGAGTAGCAAGGTAGCCCTGGTCACCGGCGCTTCACGCGGCCTGGGTTGGGGGATGGCGAAGTCGCTCGCACAGGCGGGTGCGACCGTGGTACTCAATGCGCGCGACAAGGGTGCGCTCGATGCCCGCCTCGCCGAGCTGAACGCAGCCGGGCTCAAGGGCGAGGTCGCCGCGTTCGATGTGAGCGACGAAACCGCCGCGGTCGCTGCGGTCGCCGGCATCGCACAGCGCCACGGACGGCTGGACATCGCGGTGTTGAATGCCGGCATCCAGCACCGCAAGCCGATCACCGAGTTCGAGACCGCCGATTTCAAGCGGGTGCTCGACACCAACCTGACCGCGGTATGGGTGATGGCACGCGAGTGCGCGCGCATCATGATCCCGGCGAAGCGCGGACGGATTATCATGACCGGCTCCATCATCGCTTTCTCCGCGCGGCCGACGATCTCGGCCTACATCGCCTCTAAGGGGGCGGTCCATGCTTTAACCCGCGAGCTTGCCGTGGAACTGGCTCAGCACAACATCACCGTAAACTCGATCGCGCCCGGTTACTTCGCCACCGAGATGAACACAGCGCTGATCGAAAACAAGGAGTTCAACGACTGGGTGTGCAAGCGCACACCGGCGGGGCGCTGGGGACGCATCGATGAGATCGGACCGCCGTGCGTGTTCCTCGCGTCAGACGAGGCGTCGTACGTCAACGGGCATGTGCTCGCGGTGGACGGGGCTTTCACGGTGTCCGCGTAGAGACAGGGTCCACTGCAGCGGGCACGCGAGTGGCCGATTTGCGATCACAATTACACAAGGCGACAGCGAGCCTCTCACCGGCAACTCATCCTCTTTTTTGAATCAAAGAACGCAAAAACCGGATCTACTGTGTCAGGTGAGGGCGAGGGCCTTTTCGACCCGTTTACGCAAGGAGGTCGGGCTGAGCAGGACAAAGATCCTGTCCAGTTCCGGCCCGTGCAAACGGCCAGTCACGGCAGCCCGGATCGGCAGGTAGAGTTTCTTTCCCTGCATGCCGGTCTGCTCGCCGATCCGCTTTACCAAAACGGAAAAGGGTGCCGGCAAGTCTGCGCCGCCAGCGGGGATGCCGGTAGATGCGTCTATTCCATGAATGGCCATGTCTCCGACTTCAGTCCCCGTATAGGGAACGGTCCCGTCGAGAAGCCCCAGGAGCTTCGTAAGGACCTGCTTCGCATCATCACCCTTGAGAAGCTCTACCGCTTTCTCATCCATCCGATAGCGGTCGTCGGAAAAGATATCGAGGAGGCTGCCGATATCGTCCAGGGTCGGAAGGCTGTCCTGGACGGCGGCGACGATCCTTTCGAGCCTTTCCCGCCCGAAGGAGTGCTCGACATACCCCGCCTCCCTGATGAAAGGGGTAAGCCGCTCCGCCAGGACTGTGGGTTCACACCGCCGGATATAGATGCCGTTCAACCACAGAAGTTTCTCTTCGTCGAAGACAGCGCCACCCTTCCCGGTACGGTCGAGCGAGAACCCTTCGATCATCTCATTTGCGGAGGCGATCTCCCGGCCCCCTTCGAAGGAGCTTCCCATCAGTGCAAGATAATTGAGCAGGGCCTCCGGCAGGATCCCCCGGCGGCGGAATGCCCCGACGGAGGTGGCGCCGTGGCGCTTGCTGAGTTTCGCGTGGTCTTTCCCCAGGACCAGCGCATGGTGGGCAAAGACCGGCGAGCGCAAACCCGAGCGCCCGGTAGAGGAGGATCTGCGTGGCGGTGTTGGAAAGATGGTCCTCCCCGCGGATTACGTGGCTGATCTCCATGGCGTGGTCGTCTGCAACCACGGCGAAGTTGTAGGCGGGGATGCCGTTGGAGCGGACGATGATGAAATCGCCGATCGCCTCGCCCTGGAAGGTCATCGACCCGCGGATGAGGTCCTCGAAGGCGATCGGTCCTGGCTCAACGCGGAAACGCCAGACGGGTTGACGTCCCTCCGCGCAGAGCTGCCGCTGTCTGGGCCTCCGAGAGCTCGCGGCACTTTCCCAGGTAGCGCGGCATCAACCGCCGCGCGACGAGCAAGGCCCGCTCGGCCTCCAGCTCCGCCTCGGTGCAGTAGCAGGGGTAGACCTTTCCCTGCGGCGATCAGGCGATCGAGGCAGATCGCGGTAGAGATCGAGACGTTCGGTCTGGTGGTAGGGACCGTACGCGCCGCCCACCCCCGGCCCCTCGTCCCAGTCGATCCCCAGCCACTTCAGTTCATCGAGGAGATTCTCCTCGAAGGCCTTGGTCGTCCGGGTCCGGTCGGTATCCTCGATGCGCAGCACAAAGACGCCGCCGTGATGCCGCGCGAAAAGCCAGTTGAAAAGGGCCGTCCGCGCGTTGCCGACGTGGAGCTCCCCCGTCGGCGAGGGGGCGAATCGAACCCGGATCGATGGCGTGCTCATGCGGATTCTCCCCCATCGAGAGAGACGACGGCAAAGGCAGCCGCACCCTCCCCTGCCCCGACGAGCCCCATCCCCTCATTGGTCTTGGCCTTTACGCTCACCTGCGTGGAAGGAATCCCAAGGACTCGGGCGATATTTTCCGCCATTTCCCCGAGATAGGGGGCCAGTTTCGGTCTCTCCAGAACCAGAGTCGAGTCCACGTTAAAGATATGATACCCTTTCCCAGCCGCGAGAACCGGCGACCCGTTCCAGGAGCAGCAGGCTGGAAATGTCCCGATAGGCGGGGTCCGTATCGGGAAATTGTCGGCCGATATCGCCGGCGCCGATGGCGCCCAGGATCGCATCACATACGGCGTGGATCAAGACATCGGCGTCGGAATGGCCCAGGAGTCCCCTCTCGAAGGGGACCCACTTCCCGCCGAGGATGAGCTTTCTGCCCTCCACAAGACGGTGGCTGTCATAACCGAAACCGATGCGCATCGAACTCTCCTTAAATCGTTATAAGGGGACCCGGCCCATTGAAAGGTCCGGTCGTCCTTTTAACTGGCCCTCTCATAGGAAGCGGCGGATGATGAGATCGCCCAAGAGAAGATCTTCCGGCGTCGTCACTTTGATATTATCGTAATCGCCGGGGATCATCCGCACGGGAATCTCCATTCTTTCCACCAAAGAGGCGTCGTCGGTGCCGTAAAATCCCTCCGCCGCGGCTTTCTTGTAGGCAGCGATGATGATCGGCCCGCCAAAGGCCTGCGGTGTCTGAGTAAGCCACAACCCTTCCCTCGTGACCGTTTTTTTCACCCACCCATCGGCGGTCACTTCCTTCACGGTATCCTTTACCGGTACACCGACGGTTATGGCGCCGAACTCTCGTGCGGCTGCAACCGCTCGACTGATGAGATCCCCGGAGACGAAAGGTCTGACTGCGTCATGGATGACGACGATCCCGTGTTCGTCACTCACATTCTGCAGGGCATTGCGCACCGAATCCTGCCTCTCTCTTCCCCCGGAAAGGACAAGAACGACCTTGGAAAGGCCGTATTTCGCAACGATCGCCTGTCGGACTTCCGGAATATCCCCCTCGGGAACGGCGAGGAAGATCTCATCGACTACAGGCGATCGCTGGAACGCCTGCAAGGTGTGGACAAGTATCGGTATTCCCGCCAGAAGGAGGTACTGTTTCGGGATCCCTTTTCCCATCCTTCTCCCCATCCCCCCCGCGGCAATGATCGCGACCGTCTTCATGACAACGACCCGAAGATAAAAAAAGCCCGGCGATTGCGTATCACCGGGCCGAAACAACCATTACTGTTTCATATTTACCCCGTAGGGCTTCTTGTCTGAAATCACCGTTTTCAATTCCGAAAAAATCATCCTTCCGGCGGTCGTCTGCAAAACACTGGTCACCAGCGCCTCCACGCTCATCCCCTGGTACTTCTGGGCATTGTCCACAATGATCATCGTGCCGTCATCCAGATAAGCAACGCCCTGCCCCGGTTCCTTGCCGTCCTTGATGATCTTGACCGTCATCAGTTCGCCGGGCAGAACGACAGGCTTGAGGGCATTGGCCAGTTCGTTCACATTGAGGATCTTGATCCCCTGCAATTCTGCAACTTTGTTCAGATTGAAATCATTCGTGATGATCTTTCCATTGGTTTTCTTGGCCAGGGCAATGAGCTTGGAATCCACCCCCTTGATCTTGGGAAAATCATGATCGACCACATCGATATATATACCGGTGCTGCGCTGCATCCGGTTGAGGATATCGAGTCCCCTCCGCCCCCGGGCCCGCTTCATGGAATCGGAGGAATCGGCGATGTACTGCAACTCGTCAAGTACAAAGCGGGGAACGATCAGATTGCCTTCCATGAAACCGGTGTCGCAGATATCCGCAATCCTGCCGTCGATGATCACGCTGGTATCCAGGATCCGATAATCGCTGATCTCCTTGGCCGGACCCCAACCGAAGAGACTGAGTTCTTCCACTTTTTTCGATCCGAGGACAAGCCCCAGGTAGCCCATGATTCCGGTTAAAAGCGCATAGATCCAGGGCACAACCTGTCTCTTCTCCATGATGTTGCTGACAAAACTCAAACCATAGGCGAATAAAAAAGCAATCAACAGACCGATGATCATCCCCACCACACCACCCAGGATGACCCGCAAAGATACCTTTCTGATGGCCTGTTCAATCTGTATGACAAATAGAGCAATCAACAAACCCAAACATAATCCGATCACCCATTTCCACCATTGGTCATAACTGTGATAGGCAATCGAATAACCACTTGCAGAACATGCCGTAATCAAAAGTATTTTAACAATCAATTCGTTCACCTCCTTCCGCTCAGGATAGGATTCCACCGGTTACACCTCCCTAGCAGCCGGATCCGCGGCAAGGGCGTGATGAGGGAGTCGGCTGATGCATATCGGCGGTCTTGCCCCGCACATGCAGTGTGATGGCTTTTTTATAACGGTATTCAACTTGAGTTTTTTTGATTCATTGTACGGTAAAGATCGTCTTCAGGTCTTCTTCTACCTTGGTCTCTTCGGCATTGCTTGCGACCGAAATCTCCTTGATGAGCAAATTTTTCGCGGTGTCCATCATCTTCCTCTCCCCGAAGGAAAGGTTTTTATCACTTTTCAGGATAAAAAGATCGCGAAGCACACGGGCAATTTCGAATACCGATCCTGTCTTGATCTTCTCGAGGTATTCCCGGTATCTCTTGTTCCAGGTCTGCTTGTCGATCGTCACGTCCTTGTTTCTGAGGATCGCATAGACCTTGGGGATCTCGGTTTCCATGATCACTTCACGCAGACCGACCGATTTCGCGCTCTCCATGGGAATCATGATTTTCATGCCGTTGCCCATGATCTTCATGATATAGAACAGTTGTTTGCTTCCCCCGACATCACGGTTTTCGATAGCCTCTATGACCCCCACACCCTGTGCCGGATAAACCGCCAAATCTCCCACTTTAAACATTTTGCCACCATCAATGATTTATTTTTGAACTTAGTAGGTTAGCACACTTTGAATGAACAGTCAACACGATTTAGCTACGGGAGAAAGAATAGAGGATTCCTGGCCTTGTTCTTATGCCGGATTTCGAAATAGAGATAGGGTTCCACGCTTTCGTCTGCTCTTACCGAGGAAGGCAATTCTATCGCCCTTTTTGACGCGGGCATCCCCCCGGACGGTTCTCGTTCCCAAATGGGTATAGACGGTGGCATAGTTATCCTCGTGCTTGATGATGATGGTCTCCCCATACTCCTTCAGAGGGGCGGAGAAGATAACCGTCCCACCCGCCGCTGCCTGCACGGCCGCCTCCTCGGCGGCGGCGATTCGAATGCCGTTGAAGTTCATCTTGTTTGGCTGGATACCGAACCGGGAGATCACTTTTCCCTTGACCGGCCAGATAAAGCGATCCTTGTCGAACTGGATCTCATCGGCTTTTTCAACGGTTTCCTTTTTTTTCACGGTCTGGTCAACGGTTTCCGCGCCTTCAACCTTCGCGGGGCTCCCTGGGGCAACCCCGTCCCGGTCCACGACCCGGGAGAGGCGCGGGCAGATCCTTCGTCGTCATATCAACCGGCGGCTTTTCCCGTCTTTTTACCGGCTCAGCCACCGTCTCCTTTTTTTGGGGCTCCTTTCGAGGAACGGCCGGGGCTTTTGTCGTCTTGGCTTCCGTGTCTGTCGCATCATAAACCTGCATTTGCGCCGGGGGGGCTTGCGACCTGGCCGCAGTGATCACATCGTCCACGACCTGGCTTGCATCCGGGATGAAGATCACACTGTCCGTTTCGATCTGGTCGGGCTTACTGATGTTGTTGATCTCCGCCAGGTCCTGAAGCTTGACATGATAGGCCCTTGCGATAGCCGAGAGGGTCTCCCCGCTCTTCACACGATGGTAGACGCCCCGGGAGCGGTCGCTTCTGACCGGGTAGCCCGAGCAGGAGAGAAGCATCGCTCCGATCAAAAGGAAACTCAAAAGTTTCCGTTGGGTAGTGCAGCGGGAAAAGAGTCGGTAGAAAAGCACTTTGGTCATGAATTGTCCCATGCGTACTCCCCGATAAGATCCACAAAGCGGCAACCGCCGAGTTCCTCCCGCTTAAGGTCGTCCGGATCCTCCGACAGACGGGTCAGCTTCAACAGAACCTGAGAGCTGCGGTCTCCCACGGGAATCACCAGCCGTCCGCCGATGTCCAGCTGTTCAATCAGAACCCTCGGGGTCCGCGGCGCACCGGCAGTCACCATGATCGCAGCGAAGGGTGACTCCTCACGCCACCCGTAGGTTCCATCGCCGACCCGGATAGCCACATTGTAGTAGTTCAGCGAATCGAGAATCCTCCTCGCCCGGGTTGCGAGAGATGCGATACGCTCTATGGAAAAGACCCTCTCTGCCAGCTCGGCAAGGATGGCGGTTTGATACCCGGAACCGGAGCCGATCTCGAGAACTTTTTCCCTGCCGGTCAGTTCCATCGCCTCGGACATCAGCGCCACGATATAGGGCTGCGAAATGGTCTGCCGGCTGTCAATGGGAAGAGGATTGTCGTTATAGGCCTGTTCAGCCAGCACCTCATCGACGAACAGATGGCGGGGAATCCTTTCCATGGCCGTCAAGACCCGCTGATCCGCAATCCCTCGGGCGCGGATCTGGCCATCGACCATCTTTAACCTCTGTTTCTGAAACCGGTCTGCCACATGCTTATCCTTGTGATGACATCGCCGGTAGAATCATACCCGCCTGTTATTCAGGACGCTGTTGGGTTTTCCGCCGGATACGGATCATCCGTATGTACTGTAAATGATTACCATCAAAAGGCTAATTTTTCAAGCCCCAATACCGGCCTGGACGGCGGCAATGCATAAAACTTTTCAATCCGTTTTGCCCTTGACCCTCGGGGCAATCTATGAGAAAAAAAATGATGAACAGACGGGCAAGACAGATAAAACCTGAGATATTAGGGGAAATCCTCCATAAGATCCTAAAGAAAAGGAATATCCCCCATGCCTCGACGGACCGGTATCTTCTCGACATCTGGAGGAGGGCCGTCGGTCCACAGATCGCCGCTCAGACCCACCCCGACACCCTGAAGCGGGGTTCTCTCTTCGTCCGGGTCTCCGCACCGGTTTGGCTGCATCAACTCCAGTTCATGAAGGAGGAAATCCTCGGCAAGATCAACGAACTCTCCGTCAAAGAAGAGGTCCGGAACCTTTTCCTTACCATCGGAGAACTCCCCTCCCCCCCGCCGGGTGCTACCGGTCAAACACCTCCCGATACTCCCCTCTCTCCGCTGCCTGTACGTGACCGGAACATGATGCGGAACAGTCTCGCGACCGTCCGGGACCCGGAACTCCGGGAGATCCTGGAACGGGTCATGACAAGGGAGATCAGTCGCCGACGTCAGCGGGAAAAGCGGAAAGCTCCCGGAAAATAGCCGTCATCTCTGCGGTATATCCTCTCTTTCCTTCATAGACGTGAAGCGGCGGCAGAACGACCAACTCCTCTCCCGCCCCCTTCACCCCCTCCACAAGGGCAAACTTACCTACTCCATCGGGGCGGGAGTGAACGATCCGCAGCCGCTTCGGCTCGATCCGGCAGACCCTCATCCGAAAGAGCATCTCCACCATCCGCGTCGCCGGATAGATCGTGTACACGCGGCCCCCTTCACGGAGGGCATGTCCCGCCGCGGCAAGAAAATCCGCGGCCGTTCCCATGATCTCATGCCGCGCCACGGTCTTTTCGGGATCGAGATTCATCCGCCCCGACCCGAAGCCGCCGGTAGGGAGGATTGAAGACAGCCGCATCGAAAGACAGGGGATGCACAGAGGGTTTCCGGATGCCGGACGTCACCCTGACGGATCTCCACGCGCCGGTCCAGGCCGTTCAGGGCGGCACTTCTTTTTGCCATTATCACAAGTTGCTCCTGGATTTCGATCCCGAGAACCCTTCCGCAGGGGTAACGGTCGGCCAGGATCAGGGCGATGATCCCGCTCCCCGTACCCAAATCGATCAGATCATCTCCCTCCCTTAGGCCGGCAAAATGAGCGAGGAGGAGGGCGTCGAGGGAAAAGCGATACCCTGTTTTCTTCTGAAGGATCCGGAGGCGACCCCCGAGGATCTCATCGACCGTCTCTTCTGATTCTTCTGCGCGAGCATCCTTGTCCATTGTCACTCCAGGAGATGGACAAAAAGGCCGCTCAGGAGTTTGGGTTCGAACCAGGTGGATTTCGGCGGCATCACCTTTCCGGCATCTGCCACGGCCATCATTTCTCCCACCGTGGGAGGATAAAGGGAAAAGGCCACCGCACAATCACCCCGGTCGACAAGTTTTTCCAGCTCGACCATCCCCCGGATCCCGCCGATGAACGAAATCCGGGCGTCAGTCCGCGGATCACGGATACCTAGGACCGGGCCGAGGAGATGCTCCTGGAGAAGGGAGACGTCAAGACCGGCGACGGGATCGTCATCCCGCAGGATCTCCTTTTCGGGCCGCAAGACGGCGCCATGTCCCGTCCAGATACATCCCGAACTCATGACGTCGCGCCGGCGATTTTCTGCATAGCCTCCCGAAATCAGGAATTTTTGACCGACTCGTTCCAGAAACGCCTCTGCCGTAAGGCCGTTGAGATCCCGGATCGCCCGGTTGTAATCCATAATTTGGAGCTGCTCCTTGGGGAAAAGGACGGCCATCAGGAGATGATACCCCTCGTCCCCCCGATCGCCGGGATTCCGGTCCTTCCGAATACGGGCGACCGTCGCCGCTGCGGCGGCCCGGTGATGGCCGTCGGCGATGTAGAGGGATTCGACCAAGGCAAACCCCTCCACCACACCACGGATCTCCGTCGGGTCGCTGATCACCCAGACCGTGTGGACTACACCGTCACCGGCAGTGAAATCATACTCGGGCGGCCCGGCAGTGACCCGCGCCGCCAAAAGGTCGATCGCCTCACTGCCCCGGTAGGTAAGGAAGATCGGCCCCGTCTGCGCCCCGACGGTGTCGATATGACGCGTTCTCTCCTTTTCCTTGTCGGCCCGCGTCAATTCGTGCCTTCTGATCCGTCCGGCTTCGTATTCTGCAATACTGACGCCGGCCACGATCCCGGTCTGTGAACGTTCCCCGACCCGCTGCCGGTAAAGATAAAACGCCGGAGTTGTATCACGATGGAGGACCCCTTTGCCGATCAGTCCCTGCAAGTTTGCCTTCGCCCTGTCGTAGATCCGCTGATCATCCACCCCTTCCGCGTCGGAAATGTCGATCTCGGACTTTTCCACATGGAGAAAACTGAGCGGTTTCGCACGGACGAAGGCCTTTGCCTCTTCGCAGTTCATGACGTCATAGGGAGGGGCTGCGACCTGACTGGCGAATGACTTTACCGGCCTGAGCGCCCTGAATGGAAAGACAAGCGACATGGGGATCTCCTCTCGTTGAAATACAGCTCTGAAAGCCAAATGGCTCCAATGGTCGGAACGTTTCAATGATTTGACTTGAATTTTTCTAGCACACCGGTCTATGGAAAGCAATGTGAAAGGGCCGCTGTGTATTAGTCCGGAGGGCGATGATCCCGATCCCGACAGGCAGCCCGGGGCAGGATTTCATGCAGGAGGGTGGCAATGATGGATATGACGCGCGTTTTCATCCACGGTCTGGACAGCAGCAGCCGGGGAACCAAGGGAACCTTCTTCCGTGAAAGATACCCGGAGATGATCAGGGAAGACTTCTCCGGTCCTCTCGAGCAGAGGATGGCAAAGCTCGAACGGAGCCTCGCAGCGAAGAGCAACCTGATCCTCGTCGGTTCGAGTTACGGGGGCCTTATGGCTGCGCTGTTTGCGTGCAAAAACGAATCCCGGACCCGGCGACTCGTCCTCCTGGCCCCGGCGCTCGACCATGGTGATTTCAGTCCCTATGAAGCGACGCCGTTGGAACTGCCTGTGACACTCTACCACGGGAGGCAGGACCTCGTCGTCCCCCCGGGGCCGACCCGTCTCATCGCGGAGCGTCTCTTCCGGAACCTGGAGATTCACCTCGTCGACGACGACCACGACCTCCACCGTGTCTTTCCAACGCTGGACTGGAACAAGCTGCTGGAGATGGAATAAGCGGCGACTACCGGGTTATGCTAACGGGTTCCCTTTCATGTTCCGCCGGGATGCTACCTTGATCGGGTCTCCTTTTCTCCCCCGATGATTTTTCCGATCTCATCGGCGGCGTCTTTTCCTTTCTCGACTCCTCTTTTCCTTATCGATCCCTTTGTCCAGGGCAGCCTTGCCCTTATCGACGATCTCCTTGCCTTTTTCATAAACCTCTTTTCCCTTGTCGACCAGTTCGCGGCCCTTGTCCAGGGCTTCTTTCCCTTTTTCCAAGGCACGATCGGTTTCGGTCAGGGTCTTCTCGACGGCCTCACCCAAGTTTGCAGGCCTGTCCTCCGGATACTTGAAATAGAAATACCCTCCGATCGCAACCGCGATGATAAGGAGGATCAGCGCGACCTTGACCAGCTTCATGAGGAAAAAATAGAGGATCAAAAGGACGACGAACGCAATCCCTATCATTGTCAAAGGATTTTCCGATACGATACGGATGAACTCTTGCATACAGCATGCCCTCCCTGGAATAGATTTGATATTCTACCGGAAGCAGAACCGAAATACCATAAAATCCTTTCACCTTGACAAAAAGAGCACCGGGCGTTTAGATTCATTTCAGAAAGGAATCCCGATGGATCAGCAATACCGTTTATCGAAAGCATCTTCATGGCACCCCTCCTGCCTTTTCATTGGCCGGATCGGGGAGGATCTCGATGTTTAAATTCGCCGTGGCCACCTTGGGTTGCAAGGTCAACCAGTGCGAATCGGCCGGGATCTCGGAGACAATGGCTGTCCGAGGCATGAAGCTCGTCCCCTTCGATGAAGAGGCGGACTGCTACATCGTCAACACCTGTACAGTCACGGGCAGGACCGATTATCAGTCCCGCCAGCTCATCCGCCGGGCGATCCGGAGGAACCCGGCGGCGGTCGTCCTTGTGACCGGCTGCTATGCGCAGAGGGCGCCGGAGGAAATCGCCCGGATTCCGGGTGTCCGGATCGTTGCCGGAAACGCTGAAAAGTCCCGCCTTTCCGAGCTCATTCGAGGAACTGGCCGAAGGAAAAGGGCCGCAGGTCCGTGTCGGCGACATCCGAAACGAAAAAAGGTTCACCCCTCTCGGGGCAGCCGCCTTTCCCGAACATACGCGCGCCTTCCTGAAGATCCAGGACGGCTGCAATGCCTTCTGCAGCTACTGCATCGTCCCGCAGGCGCGGGGAGCAAGCCGGAGCCTCCTGCCTGCAGAGGTCGAAGAAGGGATCGCCTCCCTGGCGAGAGAGGGTTACCGCGAGGTGGTCCTGACGGGGATCCACCTTGGCGCCTACGGTCGCGACCTCATTCCCGCCACTGATCTGACGGCGATGGTCCGCCGCATTGCCGAAACAGAGCCGGTCGAACGCCTGCGCCTGAGTTCGATCGAACCGCGCGAGGTCACCGACGAACTCCTCTCGCTCATCGGGTCATCCGGCGTCGTCTGCCGCCACCTCCACATCCCCTTGCAGAGCGGGGATGACGGGATACTGAGCGCCATGAACCGGGACTACGATGCGGTCTTCTTCAGGGATCTCGTCCAGAAAGTCCATGATGTCGATCCCGACATCGCCGTCGGGATCGACATCATAGCCGGCTTTCCCGGCGAGACGGAGACGGCATTCGCCAATACGCTCCGGCTCGTGGAAGGGCTGCCCGTCGCCTACCTCCACGTCTTTCCCTACTCACGACGGCCCGGGACTCCGGCGGCAGCGATGCCCGACCAAGTCCCCGAAACAGAGAAGAAGCGGCGGGCGGAATGGCTGAGGAGAGTCGGAGTAGCGAAAAGACAAGCCTTTGCCGTAAGATCCATCGGAACGCCGCTTGCCGTTCTTATCGAAGGAAGAAAAGACAAATCCACCGGATTTTCCGTCGGTTTTTCCGACAATTATATCCCTATTGCCTGCCGCGGGACCGTCGAGACCAACCGGATCGTCCGAGTGCTGCCCGGGTCCTTCCGGAACGGCCGTCTGATCGGCGACGTGATTCATGAATGACTTAAAGCTTCTATAGATGAAGGGACTCTATGAAAGAGGAAAGGCTGCAGGATCTGAAGGAGCTGGAGGCGTATATCGGCTATCGTTTTGACGATCGCGGGTTGCTCGACAACGCCCTGACGCACAGATCGTTCGTCAATGAGAATAGCGCATTACCCTGCAAGGATAACGAAAGGCTTGAGTTTCTCGGCGACGCCGTTCTGGAGCTTACCGTCAGCGACATGCTCATGAAAAAATTCCCCGACTACGCAGAAGGAGAACTCTCAAAACTCAGGGCCTCCGTCGTGAATGAACAGCCGCTCGCGACACTGGCACGGCGTTTCCGGATCGGGGAGTTTCTCCTCCTCGGCAAGGGGGAGGAGGCCTCGGGCGGCCGGACAAAGTCCTCGCTGCTGGCCAATGCCTTCGAATCCGTCGTCGCCGCACTGTACCTCGACGGAGGTTTCGACCGGACCGCCGCCTTTATCGGACGGCTCTTCGAACCGCTCATCGAGGCGGGGGCTTTAGCCGCCGTCTACAGGGATTACAAAACGGCCGCCCAGGAAATCTGCCAGAACCTCTTCAGGGAGCTCCCCCGCTACCTGATGATCTCCGAAACGGGCCCGGACCATGAAAAGCGCTTCGAGACCTCCCTGATCATCGGTGAGCGGGTCATCGCGACGGGTATGGGAAGGAGTAAGAAGGAAGCGGAACAGCAGGCAGCCAAAAAAGCCTTGGAGATGCTCCAGAGCAGCAATGATATCCCAACCGGCAAAACGGAAAAGGTCGCTCCATGATCATCCCTTTCTTCATCATGAACCGGGGCTGCCCTCACCGCTGCATCTTCTGTAACGAGCGGCTGACCGCGGGAGACCGCCCGGAACGGGTCGAGGAAAAGGCATTTACTGAAACCGTCCGCACTTATCTCGGCCGCGGCAGACGGACAAACCTCCCCACCCAGATCGCCTTCTACGGCGGGACTTTCACCGGTATGGTTCAAAAAGAGCAGATCCGTCTTCTCGAACTTGCAGCACCTTTTCTCCGGGAGGGTGCCGTCCACGGCATCCGCATCTCGACCCGCCCCGACGAGATCGATGCGGAGGGCCTCGACCTCCTCAGAGACCTTGGTGTGACCACTGTCGAGATGGGCGTGCAGTCGCTCGACGACGAAGTCCTTCTCCGTTCGAAGCGGGGCCATAGGGCAGAAGACACCTACAGGTCAATGTCCCTCCTCAAGGCGATGGGCTTTACGACGGGGGTTCATCTCATGGCCGGTCTGCCGGGAGACAGCCGAAGGGCGTTTCACAGAAACAATCGATAAAACGATCGCCCTGCACCCCGATACGGTCCGGATCCACCCGACGATCGTCCTTAGGGACACTCTCCTTGCCGACGCATTCCGGGAAGAACGCTATAAGCCGCTGACGCTCGCGGAGGCAGTCACGCAATGCAAAAAAGCCCTCAAAAAGCTGACTGCCGCGCGGATTGCCGTCATTCGCCTCGGCCTCCAGACCACTAAAGAACTGGAAGAACCCGGGGCCGTCGTCGCGGGACCCTTCCACCCGGCCTTCGGGTCTCTTGTCGAATCCTCCATTTTCCTTGAACTGGCCTCGGACCTTCTTACCGCGGCCGGAATCGGGAGGGGAACCGCCACCTTCGCAGTGGCGCCCACCGACGTCTCGAACTTCTATGGACACCGTCGGATCAATTTCACCTCTCTGAAAGAACGCTTTGATCTCGACAAGATCCATATCATTCTCAATCCCACTCTTGCACGGCGCGAACTGCTTCTGACAATCGGAGAAAAATGTTTCAAGGCAGACGGATACGGAAATATCACCATGATCCCGACGGATGCATTGCATGCAGACGTCTGACATGTTATCTTGACGCTGAAGTTTCAGGGGAAATTTCACTTGAACACGGAATCCCTTTCAATGGCAGAGCGATCTCAGCACTGCCGGGTAGCAGAGAATGGAGACAGACATGTTCAAATCCGGTTTCATCAGCATCATCGGCAGACCCAATGTGGGAAAATCGACCCTCTTGAACAGGATCGTCGGTGAGAGGATTGCCATCACCACCCACAAGCCCCAGACCACCCGGAACAAGATCATGGGAATCCGGAACCTCTCGGGAGATCAACTGGGGCAGTTGATCTTCCTCGATACCCCCGGCATTCACCGGGCAACCACTCCGCTGAACCGGGCAATGGTCGATGCCGCGACAGGAACCTTCGGAAATGTCGATCTCCTGCTGCTGATCGCCGAGGCAGGGGCCGCACCGCATCCGGAGGACCGCTTCATTCTCGAAGCCCTCAGAGAAACTCCTCTTCCCGTTTTTTTGGTCATCAACAAGATCGATCTTGTGGATAAACAGATGCTTCTGCCACTTATCGATTCGTTTTTGAGTCTACACCCCTTCCGGGAAATCCTGCCCCTCTCTGCACTGAAAGGCGATGGCGTGGACCGCCTTATCGGGGAGATTTGGAAACTCCTGCCCGAAGGACCGCAGTATTTTCCCGAGGAGATGATGACGGACCGTTCCGAGAGGTTCATCGCGGCCGAGATCATCCGGGAGAAGATCACGCTGCGCACCCATCAGGAGATCCCTTATGCGACCGCCGTCGTCGTCGACGCCTTCAAGGAGGACGAAGGGCGAAATATGATCCGGATCGCCGCGACGATCCACGTCGCCAAGGATTCTCAAAAGGGGATCATTATCGGAAAGAAGGGAGCGATGCTTAAAGAGATCGGCACCAGGGCGCGTCTGGAGATGGAGAAGTTCTTTGCCGCGAAGGTCTTTCTGGAACTCTTCGTCCGCGTCGCGAAAGACTGGACCAACGATCCCCGCATGATCCAGGAGTTCGGATACCGGGATAAGGCATGATGCACGGCGGCAGTGATATCCCACGGTCAGACCCGTATTCAGGGACGCAGCATCTCCCCATAGTCATCTCGGCAATGCCATCCAGGGAAAGAGAAATATTCGATGGTGTCTCAGATTCTTTCAGAGCCGCCGCGACGGCATTTTCCGTCCAGCACATCCCGGACTTTCCGCGAGAGTTCCTGCATATGGAACGGTTTCTGGATGAATCCCCGGCAACCGCGGTTGATGATCGATCTTGCCTCACCCTCGGCGCTGTAACCGCTGGCAAGGATCACGGCGACATCCGGATTGATCTCCCGCAGGATATCGAACGTCCGACTACCGTTTATCCCCGGCATGATCATATCCAGGATGACCAGATCGATCTCCTTAGCCTTTTGACTGTATACGGCAACCGCTTCCTGACCGCTTCCGGCAGGCAGCACACGATAATGGAGCATCTCCAGCATCTCCACCATGACGGCGATATTGCTCTGTTCGTCATCCACCACCAGGATCGTTTCCTTGCCTATGATGCCTTCTTTTTCCCGATTGTCATGAATCGACGGCTGGTTTTCCGTAACGGGGAGGTAAATGGTAAAGGTCGTCCCTTTCCCCTGTTTGCTGCTCACGTGGATACTGCCTCCATGGTTCTTGATAATCCCGTATGCGGAGGCCAGCCCGAGACCTGTTCCCGTTCCCTTGGGCTTTGTTGTAAAAAAAGGATCGAAAATCCTCTCCAGCGTCTTATCATCCATTCCGATCCCTTCATCGGTCACGGAGATCTTGACATACCTTCCATCGGTCACACCGACCGGTTTTAGATCCGTCCTGCCGAAGACGACATTTTCCGTTTCAAGATCCAGATTCCCGCCTCCCGGCATCGCTTCCGAGGCATTGATGAAGAGATTGAGAAAAACCTGCTCCATCTGTCCCCGATCGACTTCCACGGTCCAGATGTTCTTCTCGAAACTTCTGTAAACACCGACCTCCTTCCGCGTACGGCCGAACAGATCCGCACTGTTTCCGAGGAGTTCGTTTATATTCGTCGGATTGACGTCGTACTTTCCTCCACGGGCAAAACCCAGAAGCTTTTTCGTCAGGTCGGCGCCTCGTTGGATATTATTCTCGATATTCTCCAGTTTCTGTCGATGGGGGTGATCCGGTTTGAGGTCATAGAGCAGAAGGGAGATGGACCCTTGAATGCCCATAAGTATGTTGTTGAAGTCGTGGGCGATCCCGCCGGCCAATGTGCCGACGGCCTCCATTTTCTGGACCGCGATGAGCCGTTTCTGGAGTGCTTTCTTTTCTTCCTCCGCCTCCTGCAGATAGGTGATGTCCGTGCTGATGGTCAGGACCCTGTTGCAGACCCCTTCCCGGTTTGTCAGGGGAACTTTGTACGTGGAAAGCCACTGAATCGATCGATCGGCGAGGGCGGCCTTCTCCTCGGGGATGAACTTCTCCTTCCTCTCCCGGATCACATTGATGTCGGCATCCTCCTGTAATCCAAGGGCCTCATCAGCAATTGCGTTCACGTCCACCACCGTACTGCCGATGAGGTGTTCCACAGTGGTTCCCCAGGCTTTGGCCATGGATTTGTTGGCCAATTCGAACCTGCCTTCGGCGTCCTTCACCGAAATCAAGGATGGAACGGCGTCGATCACCTGCCGGAGGAAAGCCCTTTCCTCCTCCAGCTTCTCTTCCGCCCGTTTTCGCTCGGTGATATCATGAACGACGCTAATGATTTCACGTTTTCCGCCATCATTCTCCATCCGGCAGATCTTGAGCTCCACTTCTATCCGATGGCCGTCTTTATGGATGAAGCGGGTTTCAAAGTGTTGTTCCACCTCTTCGCCACAGCGGAACCGATCGTACTGGGCCATGACTTTGGAGCGTTCAGCCGGATCGATGAAAATCTGGAAGGGGGGGTATGCAACGGGCCAATCCTCAGGACGGTAGCCGACGATCCTCTGCAGAGCGGGATTCATATACTGGATGAGTCCATCCCGGTCTACGCAGATTCCCTCACTGGTCTTCTCAAGGATCCCCAGGTAGTCGTTGCAGGCCGTTTTTTGCGTTAGCTGCTCCCGTAATGACTCGTTTTCCGCCTTCAAGCGATTGAGCTGATCGCGCATTTCTTCCAGTTCATCCATCTCCGTCCGCTCCTGGGGGTTCGGAACCAGTTTCTTTCTTTTCGTCTATGGTTTTTATTTCACACCTAACCTTTAAAAATCCTTGAAACTTGCCTTTTCATCCTGATCGAAGGGAATGAGGTCACCCGGCTTTTTCTTTGTGCTTTTTTCATGCCTGTCAAGGATCTTCTTTTTGTGCTCAGCAGGTTTTGGCTGTGCGGGTTTCCCGGGATCTGCCAAGGGAATAGACCCTCTTCGGGATGAACCTGACTCCTCCACTTCCACCCCCACCACCGCAGCGAGCTCCTCTACGAACATCCGCATCTGCTGGGCCTGTGCGTTCATCTCTTCAGCGGCGCTTGCCGACTCCTCCGCATTTGCCGCCGTCTGCTGCGTCACCTTGTCCATCTCGGCAACCGCGGTGTTCACCTGCGCAATTCCATGCGCCTGTTCATCCGATGCCGACGCGATCTCATCCACAAGCTGGCTGATCTTCCCCGAAAGTTCCGCGTTGGCTTGGAACGCATCCTGGGTGGAGACCGTCATCTCGTTGCCGGTTTTGACCGCCTTGATCGTTTTTTCGATCAGTTCACTCGTGTTCCGTGCCGCTTCCGCCGCGCGCAGCGCCAGATTCCGCACCTCGTCCGCCACCACCGCGAATCCCGCTCCGGCCTCTCCGGCGCGCGCCGCCTCAACTGCCGCATTAAGGGCCAACAGGTTGGTCTGGAAGGCAATTTCGTCGATCGTCTTGATGATCTTTCCCGTCTCCTCACTCGAACGCGTGATCTGCCCGATCGCCTCGGTCAGCCGGGACATCTGTGCGTTTGCCTTCTCCACGACGAGCTTCGCTTCGTTCATCATCGCCTTGGCCTGATTGGCATTGTCCGCATTCTGCTTGGTCATCGACGACATCTCCTCCAGCGAGGACGACGTCTCTTCCAGGGAGGCCGCCTGCTCCGAAGCGCCCTCCGCCAGGCGCTGGCTCGACTCCGACACCTGCGACGATGCGGAGGCCACCTGATCGGAGCCTTCGCTCAATCCCGCCACGATACGGTTGATCGGCTTGACGAGACGGGCGGTAAAAAGGACACCGGCGACCAAGGAAAAGATGGCCATGACAATCACGAGAATAATGAAAAGGGTATTCATGGTATTGATGGATTCGAGAATATCCGCTTTGTTCACCGAAGAGGCGATGATCCATCCCATGGCGGGATATTCCTGAAAAGAAGCAAAACGAGTCAGCCCATCCAGGCGAATATTCTGTGGTGCCGTTCTTTTTCTGGAGCATCTCTTTGCCGAAATCGAATTTGCCGACATCAAATTTGAAATATTTTCGCTTTATCCGGATGGGCGATCACCATGCCTTCCTTGTTTATGATGTAGCCATACCCTTCTTTACCGATCTTGATATTGGTAATCGGCTTTGCGGCATATTCAGCGGATAGATCGACCGCAAGGAAGGCAAACGGCTTGCCTTCGGGGGTCAGGAAGGTCTTCACCATGGTGGTTACGGGTTCACTCATTCCCTTGGGAACATACACTTCACCGAATATGATGTCTTTAGCGGTAGAAGCCTGCTTGTACCACGGAAGCGAAGAGGCTTTCTCCGCCTGGTCCGATGCTCCCTTGTTGCTGGTGATCTTCAGGTCGCCGTTCGCATCATAAATGCCGATCCGCTTGACGGCAGGTGACGCCTTCATTTGTTCAGCAAAAGCTTTTTCCAGATTTTCCGTATTTCCCGCATCAAGTGCCATTCCGTACTGGAGCATATCCGTCACTTGCTTCGCCGGACCCACAATCGTATCCATCTGCATCCGGTAGACGGTGAATTGGGAATCCAGCAGCTCGATGGACTTTTTGGTCAGGTTGATCATCTCGGAATTGGTATTTTTCAACATGATGTCCGTTGATTTGTAATACGATACCGAACCCATGATGATCATGGGGATGAGTCCCAACAAGAGAAATGAAACGATCAGCTTTCGTTGGATACCCCGTTTGTTGATATACCCTGTGATGTTCATTTTTTCTCCTTTCTTTATATGGATCGGCTCGTTCCTTATTCCCCTTTTTACACTTTCTTGCTTTACGACCATTCGTTCAAAAGCCGGTCTACAGATCAAGGCAAAAAACTGATATCTCATCATATTCAACGCTTCGATCACACTGGCCACAACTCAATTCCCGGCATTCCCGGTTCCCCCGTCCGCTCCGGCGATGATGTCGGAGTGTGGACCGGTGACGAGCCTTTCCAATGCCGCTTTTTGAAAGCGCCAGGACTTCCCCACCTTGACACCCGGCAACTTTCCCTCGGAAGCCAAGCGGCACACCGTCGCTTCCTTCAACCTTAGAAAATCCGCTACTTCCCTTACCGTCATGATCTGCATATGTCCCTCCATTGGTTCTGTTTACTCGCAGAATGGTGAAAAATTTAAAACAAACGAAAACAAAGAAATCTGGTCTATTAACTCCTTAATCGGTCTGAAGAGGCAAATACTTTAGTTTTTTTGGAAAATGGATTGTCAATCGCGATAAACGCATGTTTGATCATTATCGGGTTGACACACCGTGGGGATGACGGCCGCCGGATGGATCTTTTCCACCGCTTGACCGGCGTCCTGCTATGGGCTAAGGTACCCTGTCAATCGAGTCTGCAGGAAAATACAATCCGAGAGGCGGGGTCAATGAGGTGGCGTGAAAAGGTCGTCGATTTCTTCGGTCTGAAGAAAAGCGTCGTGGCTCTTCTGTTCATGGTAATCCTCGTCGGACTCGGAGAAAAGATGGCCGAGCGGTTCCTGCCGATCTATCTTCTCGCCCTGGGGGGAGGCCTCCTGTCGGTCGGTTTTCTCAACGGGATGGACAACCTTCTCTCCGCCCTGTATTCCTTTCCCGGCGGCTACCTGAGCGACCGTCTCGGTTACAAGCGGGCGCTCGTCGTCTTCAACCTCATCGCCATGTCCGGCTACCTCATCGTCATTCTCTTTCCCCACTGGCTGGCCGTTTTTATCGGCTCTGCCTTTTTCCTCTCCTGGACGGCGATCTCGCTTCCCGCGACGATGAGTCTTGTCTCCCGGGCGCTGCCCCAGCAGAAGCGGACGATGGGGGTATCCGTCCATTCCCTCACCCGGCGGATTCCCATGGCCCTGGGGCCTGTCATCGGCGGTGTCCTGATCGGGCTCTACGGCGACAGGACGGGGATCCGCCTCGCTTTCGTCGCCGCCTTCCTCCTGGGGGCCCTGTCACTGATCCTCCAGCAGGTGATGATCGAGGATGACGGCCGGCGGGGAAAGGCGGAGAAGCGGCCGACCCAGCTCTGGCGTTTCATGAGCAGGGACCTGAGGAACCTCCTTATCTCCGATATCTTGATCCGTTTTGCCGAACAGATCCCCTACGCCTTCGTCGTCATCTGGTGCATCAAGAATAACGGTATCAGCGCGGTGCAGTTCGGCTTGCTTACGACGGTCGAGATGGCGACGGCGATGCTCGTCTACATCCCGGTCGCCTACCTCGCCGACCGAACGACGAAAAAGCCTTTCGTCCTGATCACCTTCGTCAATTTCTCGATCTTTCCCCTCTTTCTCCTTTTTTCCCACAGCTTCTGGATGATGTTTATCGCGTTTATCATCCGTGGTCTCAAGGAATTCGGAGAACCGACGCGTAAGGCGCTGATCATGGACCTGGCGCCGGAGGATCAGAAAGCGGGAATGTTCGGTCTCTATTACCTGATCCGGGACCTCGTCGTTTCCCTGGCGGCCTTCGCCGGCGGATTCCTCTGGCAGCTCTCCCCGGCGCTCAACCTCCTTACTGCGACGGCCTGCGGCCTGCTCGGCACGATCTACTTCGCCGTCCGGGGACGCGACCTGAAAGGGTGATATGGGAAAAGACGGGTGGACATTCCCCACGCAATCGGATAGAGAAGGAACGTGTGACAAAACATTGATGCCCTTGTAAAAAGTCGCAAAAGCCTTGAATTTTGGATGATCTGAGACAAGAATAAAATGAAACCCGTTATCGCCATCATCGGCCGGCCGAACGTCGGCAAATCGACCCTCTTCAACCGTCTGGCCGGGAGGAGCAAGGCCATCGTCATCGACGAGCCGGGCGCCACTCGCGACCGCAATTACGCCGACTGCATCTGGAACGACCGGCCGTTCACCCTGATCGACACCGGCGGATTCGAACCGGCGTCGGAGGTGGAGATCCTCGTTCAGATGCGGGAGCAGACGAAATTGGCTATTGAAGAGGCGGACATCATCTTTTTTATGATGGACGGAAGGGACGGCCTCACCCCCGCGGACCAGGAGATCGCCAGGATGCTGCGGATGGTGAAAAAGACGGTTTTCTACGCCGTAAACAAGGTCGACGGCCCCCGCCACGAGGCGCTGGTAGCCGAATTCTATCGTCTGGGGATCGAAACACTCTATCCCCTTTCCGCTCAGCACGGCCCGGGTCTCGACGACCTGATGAATGACGTGGCGCAGTGCCTTCCTGAAGCCGAAGCGGTTAAAGACGGCGAGGGTGAGAGGATACGGGTCGCCGTCATCGGGAGGCCGAACGTGGGCAAATCCTCCCTCATCAACCGGATCCTCGGCTATGAGCGGACGATCGCCAACCCCGTCCCGGGGACGACCCGGGACGCCATCGACACACCCGTCACCCGCAACGGCAAACACTACCTCTTGATCGACACAGCCGGAATCCGCAGGAAGAGCCGTATCAGCCTCACCCTGGAGAAATACAGCATCGTCCAGGCGATCAAGGCGATCGACCGGGCCGACATCGCTTTGATCCTCCTCGACGCCAAGGAAGGAATCAGTGAACAGGATGTCAAGATCGCCGGTCTCGCCCTGGAGAACGGAACCGCCTGCATCCTCGTCGTCAATAAGTGGGATCTGGTGGAAAAGGACAACAGCACCATCGGAACCTTCGTCGAAAATATCCGTTACAATTCGAAATTTCTCGAATTTGCACCGATCATCTTCGTCTCGGCCCTGTCCGGCCAGCGGGTCAGCAATATCTTCGAACTGATCGATCGTGTGTATGCCCAGTACATACGGCGAATCGAGACGGGTGAGCTCAATCATAAGATTCGGGAAATTATCGAGGCAAATCCTCCTCCGGGCCGTAGTGAGCCGGCCGCATCTCTTTAACTACATCACGCAAGTCGCAGTCAAACCGCCGTCCTTCGCCCTGTTCGTCAGAGATCCGTCTGCCATCCACTTTTCCTACGAGCGCTACCTCGTCAACCGGATACGGGAGACTTTCGGCTTTCCGGAGGTCCCTATCCGCCTCTACTTCCGGAAAAAGAAGTCTTGATCCCTGACACCGACGCGAGCAACCGTCGGGCAATGTCCACAATACACCGGCCGCTTCTTTATTTCGACTTCTTCATTTCAACTTGACTCACTCCTGTTTTTACAGTAGAAAAGTCATTAATTTCTTACTCAAGGAGGTCATTTATGCATGACAATTCTCGTAAATCGTTTTTCGTTTTTTTCTGTTTGGTATTTTTTACAGCACTTCTGTCCGGAACCCTTTTTGCCGCCGATGCCATCAAGCTGGGAATAGGTGGGGCGCACAGCGGGGATCTCGCCTCTTATGGACTACCCACGGTCAAGGCCGCAGAGATGGTCGTCAAGGAGATCAACGCCAAGGGGGGCGTCCTGGGCAGGCAGGTGGAACTCCTGGTGGAGGACGACGTCTGCAAGCCGGAAGTCGCCACCAATACGGCGACCAAGCTTGTTTCTCAAAATGTGAACGCCGTCGTCGGCCATATCTGCAGTGGGGCGACCAAGGCGGCCCTCGGCATTTACAAGGAGGCAAAAATCATCGCCGTCTCCCCGTCGGCGACGAATCCTGACCTGACGCAGAGCGGCCAGTATCCCAACTTCTATCGGACCATCGCCTCTGATGACGCCCAGGCGCGTCTGGAAGTGGAATTCGCCATCGACAAGCTGAAGGTCAAGAAGATAGCCGTTCTCCACGACAAGGGGGACTACGGTAAAGGACTTGCCGAATTTGCGAAGAAGTTTATCGAGGAGTCCAAAAAGGCGACCGTCGTCCTCTACGAGGGGATCACCCCCGGGGCAGTCGATTACTCCGCCATCGTCCAGAAGATCAAAAAGGAGAATGCCGAAGCGGTGATTTACGGCGGTTACCATCCGGAAGCCTCCTCCATCGTCTCCCAGATGAGGAAGAAAAATATGAAGACCCTCTTCATCTCGGATGACGGCGTGAAGGACGATACCTTCATCAAGGTTGCCCAGAAGTATGCGGAAGGCGTCTATGCCACGGGTCCCAAGGACACGACCAAAAATCCACTCGCCATCGCCGCAATCGATGGGCACAAGAAGGCCTACGGCGCCGATCCCGGCGCCTTCTTCCTGAACGGCTACGCAGCGACTCAGGCCATCCTCAACGCATTCCAGAAGGCCGGTTCGACCGACTATGCGGCCGTCGGAAAGGCCCTCCAGAATGAATTCGTCGAGACGCCCCTCGGCAAGATCAAGTTCGACAAGCGCGGTGATGCGATCGGCGTCGGCTTCTCGGTCTATCAGGTTCGCAAAGGGGTCTATGTCGAAGTCAAATAAATTTTTTCGCCCGCAGGGCTGAGCCTGCAGGCAACATTCCTAATTCAGGGGAGGGATCTTTTCGGCGATCCCTTCCCTGAACCTTTTTGAAGACCGGATACGGATCGGCTGCGAACGGATATGGACTATTTTCTGGAACTGATGATCGGCGGGCTCACCCGGGGCAGCATCTATGCGCTGATCGCACTCGGATACACGATGGTCTACGGGATCATCGAGCTGATCAATTTCGCTCATGGCGAGATATACATGATCGGCGCCTTCACGGCACTCATCTGCGCCTCCGTCCTGACCATGAATGGGATGACCGGCGTGTCGGTTCTGATCCTCGCCTCCGTCGTGGCCGTCCTCTACTCCGCCGCCTACGGCTTCACCGTGGAGAAGATCGCCTACAAGCCCCTCCGCCAGGCGCCTCGCCTGTCGCCCCTGATCAGTGCCATCGGCATGTCCATATTTCTGCAAAACTACGTCCTTCTCGCCCAGACCTCCGACTTCCTGCCGTTCCCGAGCCTGATCCCCGTTCTGCCCTTCATGGAACCTTACGCCCACATCATCGGGTCGACGGAACTCATCATCGTCCTGACGACCGCCGTGGTTACGGTCGCCCTCACCCTCTTCATCAAGTTCACCAAGCTCGGGAAGGCGATGCGGGCCACGGCCCAGGACCGGCATATGGCGATGCTCGTGGGGGTGAACGTCAACCGGGTCATCTCGACCACCTTCATCGTCGGCTCGGCCCTGGCCGCGATAGGCGGCGTCCTGATCGCCTCCCACATCGGACGGATCAATTTCTCGATCGGCTTCATCGCCGGGATCAAGGCCTTTACCGCTGCGGTCCTCGGGGGGATCGGCAGCATACCCGGCGCGGTCCTCGGCGGCCTCGTCCTCGGCTGGACGGAGAGCTTCGCCACGGGCTACGTGTCGAGCGATTACGAGGACGTCTTTGCCTTCTGCCTTCTTGTCCTGATCCTGATCTTCCGTCCGGCGGGATTGCTGGGAAAATCGACGGTCCAGAAGGTGTGACAGGAGTCTCCGCCGGCTTATGAAAACCCTTTCTGAATTCAAAAAATCGCTGGTCATTTCTCTCTGGTTCATGCTCCTGACCTTTCCGATCATGGTGATCCGGGTCAATACGATTGAAAAGGTCGTGGAGTGGCGCTGGCGAAACATGGCGGTCATAGGGATCGGCGCCTTCCTCCTCTCCTTTGCGTGGCGCTGGCTCCTCGGCCTGAAGGAACGAGGCCGGAAGCGAGCCGAAGGGGATAACGCAGAGATCCGATCGAGCAGTCGGGACCTTCTTTCTGAACCCCGCGTCTACCGACCGGTCCTGGCCGCGGCGCCCTGTTCGCGATCGCCTTTCCCTTTCTCTTTTCCAGCTACCAGACGAACATCATGACGACCGCCCTGATCTATGTGATGTTGGGCCTGGGTCTGAACATCGTCGTCGGTCTGGCGGGTCTTCTGGATCTCGGCTATGTCGCTTTCTATGCCGTCGGCGCTTACAGCTACGCCCTGCTGAACCACCACTTCGGCCTCGGCTTCTGGATGATCCTCCCCGTGGGCGCCCTCCTGGGCGCCCTCTTCGGCATCCTTCTGGGTTTTCCGGTCCTCCGTTTAAGGGGGGACTACCTCGCCATCGTCACACTCGGCTTCGGTGAGATCATCCGCCTCATTCTCGAGAACTGGAACGCCTTTTCCTTCGGCCCGAGCGGTATCGCCAATATCCCCCGGCCGGGACTCTTCGGCATCCGGATGACACTCGGCGAGGCGACGGTCTATATCTATTACGTCATGATCGGTCTTTGTCTCTTCACGATCTTCGTCGTCAACCGCCTGCAGGATTCGCGGATCGGCCGGGCCTGGATCGCGCTTCGCGAGGACGAGGTGGCCTGCCAGGCGATGGGGATCGACAAGACGAAAACAAAACTCACCGCCTTCGCCCTCGGGGCCACCTGGGCCGGGATGGTCGGCGTCATCTTCGCCGCCAAGACGACCTTCATCAACCCCGCGAGCTTCACCTTCATGGAGTCCGCGATGATCCTCTCGATCGTGGTCCTGGGCGGTATGGGTTCGATCGTCGGTGTGATCGTCGGGGCCTTCCTCCTCATCCTGACGCCGGAATACCTCCGGGCCTTCACGCAATTACAGGATGATCCTCTTCGGTACGACGATGGTCCTGATGATGATCTTCCGACCCCAGGGGATCGTGACGAACATCCGGCGCATCTATCGGTTCAAAAGCAGGGGAAAAGACGGCGAACCGGTGCAGGCGTAATATGGAGAGTGTCCTTTCCGTAAACAGATTGACGATGAATTTCGGTGGGCTCCAGGCCCTCGACGCCGTCGACCTTGAAGTCGGGCAGGGGGAGATCACCGCCCTCATCGGTCCCAACGGCGCCGGTAAGACCACCTTCTTCAACTGCATCACCGGCATCTATGAGCCGACCGCAGGAGATATCTTCATATCGCCGCCCGGGGGGAGACGCCGGCGGATCAATGGGCTCAAGATCAACCATGTCACAGAACTGGGAATGGCCCGGACTTTTCAGAACATCCGTCTTTTCCCCAACATGACGGTCCTGGAAAACGTGATGATCGGCCGCCACTGCCGGGCGAATGCCGGCGTCCTGGGGGCGGTGCTCAGGGGCGGGAAGACAAGACGGGAAGAGCAGGAGATCGTGGATCGGAGCTATGAAATCCTCGTCAAGATCGGCCTTTCCGACCAGGTGGATGACCTGGCGAAAAACATGCCCTACGGCGCCCAGCGCCGTCTGGAGATCGCCCGGGCGATAGCGACGGATCCCTTTCTCCTGCTTCTTGACGAACCGGCGGCCGGTATGAATCCGAGGGAGACGGATGAACTCGAAGCGCTGCTCTTGCGGATCCGCAGCGAGGAGAAGATCTCGATCCTGATGATCGAGCACGATATGCGGATGGTGATGAGCCTCTCCAACCGGATCTTCGTTCTGGACTATGGAGAAAAGATCGCCGAGGGGACGGCGGCGGAGATACGAAATAATCCTGTAGTGATCAAAGCATACCTGGGGGAGGATCTCCATGCCGATGCTTGAGCTCCGGAGTGTCCAGACCTACTACGGGAACATCATGGCCCTCAAGGGGATCACCCTTTCGGTGAACGAAGGGGAGATCATCACCCTGATCGGCGCCAACGGCGCGGGCAAGTCGACCACGCTCATGACGGTCTGCGGAATCGTCCCGCCGCGCAGCGGCGAGATCCTTTTCATGGGAAAGCCGATTCAGCAGGTGGAACCGCACGAAATCGTCGCCATGGGCATCTCGCAGGTTCCGGAAGGGCGTAGGATCTTTCCGCTCCTCACGGTCACGGAAAATCTCGATATGGGGGCGTTCCTCCGGAAGGACAAGGCGGAGATCCTCAAAGACATCGAGTATATCTTCACTCTCTTTCCGATTCTCAAGGAGCGGCGTCACCAGCCGGGAGGGACGCTAAGCGGAGGAGAACAGCAGATGCTGGCCATCTCCCGCGCCCTGATGGCCAGGCCCCGTCTGCTGCTCCTCGACGAGCCGTCCCTCGGTCTCGCCCCGTTGATCTTCCAGCTGATCTTCCAGATCATCCGAAAGATCAACGAGGACGGGCGTACGACGATCCTCCTCGTGGAGCAGAACGCCAATATGGCCCTCCAGATCGCCCACCGCGGCTACGTCATGGAAAACGGCCGGATCACCCTTGAAGGGACTGCCGGAAGCCTCCTGAACAATGAAGACGTAAAGCGGGCCTATCTCGGATTGTAAAGGTGTTCTGCAGATTGAGAAACGACCGGTTCGACTGTGATTTTTTATCCCATCGTCAGGCGATTCCTTCCCGCACTTTTGCTTTCGTAAAGAAGTGTATCCGCCCTTTTTATGAGAGTCTCCATGTTGTCATCATGGCGCATGAGGGTAGCGCCGATCGAAATGGTGACCTGTAGTTTGTTGCTCTCCCTTTACTTCACGTTCTTTCCGATGCTCCATGCTTTTCCGGCAGTGCGTCCAATTTCCCAGTACCGGTTGTCGGGCATCGTCAGAGTGAAGGGCCTGATTTTTTCGATGTCCGGCCTTCCTTCGGAACAGCAGCCAACATCGGCATAAGCGCCGACGATCTCCCCCACGAATACCTCATTGCTGGGCAGGTCAAGGACGGTGATTAGTTTGCACTCCATGTGCACGGGACAATCCTCTATCATGGGAGTACCCGTCTTCTGACCTCGCAAAATGGTAAAAAGGGTAGATTTGTCTTCTTTTTTCCCCGAGACGATTCCACAGTAGTCCACTTTTTCCAAAAGATCGACGCTGGGAATATTGATGCTGAAAGCGCCGGATTCATGAATCCCCCCATTCGTATAATGCGACTTTCCCAGCGCAACGGCGATCATGGGCGGCTGGTGATTCGCTCTCGTGACCCAACCGACAGCCATGAAGTTCGGGCGGCCGTTTACCATTGTCCCCAGTAATACCATGGACATCGGATAAGGGAACGCATTCTCATCAATCTGTATCTTTGCCATTGTAACCTCCTTTTCCTTGTTCGAAAACGTTCACACCGGCGTTGCAAGCTTCAGACCGATAATGCCGGCGATGATGAGTGCTACGCTGATCAGTCGACCGGCGGTTGCAGGCTCTCCCAAAAGTACGATCCCGAGGATGACTGTGCCGAACGCTCCGACCCCCACCCAGACACTGTAAGCGGTGCCTACCGGTAGTGTCTTCATGGCAATGCCCAGCAGCCAAAGACTCATCGCCATCGCCAGAACCGTCCAGACCGTGGGCCACAACCGGGTGAAGCCTTCCGTGTATTTCAATCCGATGGCCCATCCGACCTCAAACAACCCCGCAAGAACCAGTATAATCCATGCCATCTGTCTTCCTTCGATACCCATATTGTAAGTCTCTACAACTATTTTGGTCCCTTCTAAGTAACTCCGCAAGTTACAGCTTGATGAAGCGCCCCCTTGGGGGTGTAGCACTCTATTTTGGAAATATCATCTCTTCGGGACGGACGTATTTGTCAAATTCTTCTTCGGTCACAAAACCACTCGCAACGGCCTCTGTACGCAGTGTGCTGTGGTTCTTCAGAGCTGATTTCGCGATACCGGCAGCATTGTCGTAACCGATGTGCGGGGCCAGGGCGGTTACCAGCATGAGCGATTTTTCCATAAGCTCTGATATGCGTTTTATGTTCGGCTCAATTCCCACAATACAATGATCGGTGAGGCTCATGACCGCATCAGCGATAAGACGGATGGACTGGAGCACGTTGTAAGCAATGACGGGCTTGAAAACGTTCAGTTCCAGGTGTCCCTGCGCTCCGGCAAAGGTGACGGTGGTGTGATTGCCCATGACCTGGGCACACACCATGGTCATGGCTTCACATTGGGTCGGATTCACCTTGCCGGGCATGATCGAGGAGCCGGGCTCATTTTCAGGCAGGGAGAGTTCACCGATGCCGGAGCGCGGGCCTGAACTCAACAGGCGAATATCATTGGCTATTTTATTGAGGCTGACGGCGATGGTATTCAACACTCCGGAGATTTCCACCATGGCGTCGTGACTGGCCAGCGCTTCAAATTTATTGGGAGCAGAGATGAAAGGAAGCTTCGTAAACTTCGCAACTTCCTCAGCAAATTTGTCGCCAAATCCCGGTCTTGAGTTCAAGCCTGTGCCCACCGCAGTACCGCCTTGCGCAAGAGGATACAGTCGTTTGAGGCTGTCGTTAATCCGGTCGATACCCAGTTTCACCTGAGCGGCGTAACCGGAAAACTCCTGACCCAGTGTAAGCGGGGTCGCATCCTGCAAATGGGTTCGTCCGACTTTGATTATGTCATTCCATGCCTGGGATTTTTCGAGAAGCGCCCTGTGCAAATGCTCCAGCGCGGGGATCAGCACGTGATGCAACTGCTCGACCGTGGCGATATGCATGGCCGTTGGGAAGGCATCATTTGAAGACTGGCTGCGGTTGCAGTGATCATTGGGGTGCACCGGCGTTCTTCGATCCCAGCGTACCGCCGAGCCGCTCGATGGCCAGATTGGAAATCACCTCGTTGGCGTTCATGTTAGACTGGGTGCCGGAGCCGGTTTGCCAGACAACAAGAGGAAAGTTGTCGTCCATCTTGCCGTCAATCACATCTTGAGCCGCATCAGCAATGGCATAACCAATTTTTTCATCAATGTTATCCAGCGCTATATTTGATAATGCGGCACACCGCTTGACGATGCCCAACGCCCGGATCAAGGATCGCGGCAGGCGTTCACGTGCCGATTTTGAAATTATCCAGGGAGCGTTGGGTCTGCGCGCCCCAATATTTGTCTGCTGGCACTTCGACGGAGCCAATGGAGTCTGATTCGATGCGCATATTCAACTTTTTATTTTTCATAACCATGTCCCCTGGCGATATTTCCGATAGTCATCACCATACCATGATTCCAAATCCTTTTCTTCCAGTCTTCGCCAATAAAGAATATTAACGATGCCCGCACACCCAATAAAGAAGCTGACGACCGCACCATGATATATCGCCCAGCCCAAAATCCATAGGATGAATCCGGTGTAGATAGGATGGCGGAGCTTAGAATATAATCCGGTAGTGACCAGATGGCTGATGTTTTCCAGGCCCCTCAGTTGAACTACGCCGCCTATCGCCAGGCCCAACCCCACTATCACTGCACCAAGAGCCATCCATCGCACTATGCCGGGCACTGAGAAGCGGAACGGGTCTAAAGGACATAGGCTGAACCAACTGACCCACATTAAGCACATCACTGCAAAGATCACGGCAAAGACGACCCTGCTTTTCGGATTCACCCTACCCACTTTTTTGAGCAGCTCATAGCCGGTGCGTACGATCAGGCTGCTCAGATAGAGACCGAGGAAGACAAGGTAATCGGTGTTCATTTGTGGGCCTTGTTTCATAATATTGGCTGCGGCGAGGCAGAAACCCTTGATCGAGACTACTTCTTCATGATTGCCTCGTAGAGGCCTTTTGCGGTATTCACGATGGCGCCAAAGTCCTGTGAAATGAGTCGCACCAGCCAGCGAAACCGCGGCCGCGGCAACCCCGATGACTTTACGGATGTTCTCCAACAATCCAACCGCTTTCTTCGCATCCGAGGTGGTCTGTTGGAGCTTTTCATAACTGAGCTGAGTCTCGTCCAATACCAGGCCAACTGCAACCGTGCGTATATCGGCAGACGCATTCAGCAGTGACCATTCAGCGTCTTCAATCGTCTTTTTCTGTTTATCCGTCAACTGACTCCAGTTCGCAAAGCGGTAATCTCCAAGCGAGACGGAGAAATCTCTGAAGGACTTCGCCAATAGAAATGCTTCCTGAGCTGTCAGCTTTCTTCATCATCCACCCCCTCCTTTACTTACCGTTACAGTGCAGTGATTGCTTTGTAGGCCTTTCGGATGCTCCTTTGCATAGCGGCTCATCTGACCGCGGAACTCCTTTGAGGTCAACTGTCCACAAGGACCGCGTCTATTGAGCTTCTGGTGCGCATCGGAGATCTTTTGCAAAGAAAGCGAATAGGCCTCGATCGCTTTTTGTCTTTTGGCAATGGATTCAAGCTTCGCTTCCCGCCATTCGTTGAGGGCGGCAATTCCAGCCTTATCACTCGATTCCAAGATAATTTTCTGGTAATACTTCCGTACGGCCTCCTTTTCATCCTGCAGATCGCCGACGAAACCTTCGTCAACAATCTGCTTTCAGGCCGCCGATGACCACCTTGATATCCGGGTTAGACGTCCTGACGAACGCTTTCAATTTGTCTTGGCGCCATGCATCCGTGGCTGCCGTGAGAATTAGTGTCGCGACTGCATTGAAAGCAGCTTCTTCCTTCCCGTCAATGAACTTCGCCCCCTTCGCTTCCTTGCCTAGGCTTTCCACCTCCTTGTCGTATGTCACCGCTTCATCGGCCGCCAAGCGTCCAAGTGCGAACATGTACTCCTCAATGAGCGAATGGCGCAGAAGAAGCGTCTTTTCCTGAGATTCGCGTAGCTTCGCCATGCGCTCAAGTTTCTCATATTCGCTGGTGGGCTGGAATCGCTTCTGGGTGTGAGGCCACTGCACATACTCCTTTGTCAGTTGAGTATGCTCGGCGGTACTGGCGGAGATGTCGGCGAACTCTCGTACAGCCGAGAGATTCGCACAGCCGCATACCAAAACGGCTATCAGCCCACCAACCACCGCCGCCCGGAATCGCATATTCAATATCTTGAGTGTCATCTATCTTCGACCCTTTCCGCCGTCTCCTGGCTCACACGTTTGACATGGAGCGGCAGCCACCTGCTTGCCATTAGGTGCCAACTCGATTGAAAAGAAAAGGACACACAGCCTGTGAGTCCGGCAAAATGCTAGGGTTTACGCTTTTGCACGGTTCGTTCACCAAAGATTGCGCCAATACCAGCGCCCCCGATCACCTCGGCGAGATGAAGAGCATGCTCGCTCCACCTTGGTAGTCGGTGTAATTAGCAATTAGCGCGATTACGAACAAAATAATGATGAAGGCGAACCATGCGATGACTGCCCAAACACGCAGTTTCAATTCCTCTGCAGGAGGTGCACCCGCGAGCATGGAATGCTTACTCTCAAGTGTGTGGAATAGCATTTTCTGTTTCTCCTTTCTTAAAAGCATATACTTTTATGAAGTTAGACAATCTAAAACCGCTAAAATATTGAGTTGCAATATCGTTATCAACAAATCCTCTGCCTGCTTCATGTATCTCATACCCGGATATGGACACAGCCATGTCCTCGATCATCCTCTTAACCACCTCTGGGGAGCCGGTAAGCGGAAGGGTGCTAAGACCAAACTGCGATTCTACTATCCGCTTCCATTCCACGGCATCGGACTTCGAAAGAGTATCTATGAACTCCAAACATCGTGCGGCAATACCCGTAACCTGCGGTGTTGCAAAACTAGTTCCGCTGGCAATGGTATACTTTCCTTCAGCATCAATGGCCGCAAAATACCCTCCGGGGCTCGCAGACCGATAACATCTACGCCTGGCGCCACAACTGTGGGATGATAGAGAGGATCATCGGGGATACCTCTTGAAGATCTTTCCCATAATCGCTTGCCGTCGGCGTAGCCGGCTCCCACTCCAATGACCCACGGAGCAACCGACCACCGGTTGAGTGAGTTGTTTTCAGGTCCGAAGTTCCCGGCAGCGATTACAACGACTATTCCACGCTCAGTCAAGATACGAGTTGCAACATTCATAGCCTCTTTTTCTTCAAACAGATGCGAATCGGGAGCTTGCAGGCTCATATTCACTACAGATATACCCGGGTGCATTTCACTCTCATTATATTCAAGAACATAGTGCAAGCCCTTTACGATCCTGAGATAATCGAGGCTATAATCATCAGGGATTTCATGGATGTGTTCAACGCATGGAAGGCGTGACAGTTGATCTATCTTGGTACGCTCGACCAGAAAGCCGACAAGAGGAAAATGCTTAAAGGACTGTAAAGCAGCAAGTTGGATGGCTTCTTCAAGTGTCTTCGCGTCCCATTTCAAATCGCTTAGAAGCAGCGATCTTCGTTCCGGATCGCTGGAAATCGCTGGAAACTCACGTGAGGCCCAGAAAGGAGTTATTTCCTTGATCGCATCCTGAGACCAGCGAGAGAGCACTGTAACCATTACATAGCGCCAATCTTGCTCCCCTTCCCCGAAAAGTTGTTTCAGTTTATTGAGCCAAGACATTTTCACCGCCTCCTCAATGCCGATAATCTGATGCTATTTTAACACTCTCGTGAGAAATGTTCCAATCGTTCCTGCTTCACGCTTGCAGCGCAGCAGGCCCCGGCTACTCGCGCCAATGCTCGGGCTTGTTCAGTACGTCGGCACAGATGACCGTTCCACGAACAGAGCCGATCACGCCGGGACGAAGGGCCTGAACCATCCATGCATCCGCGTTCTCGTTCGGAATCGGGAAAGGCGCCGCAAACCCGCACTGACTGCTCTATCCCAAAGCCACGCCAACACGCTTGAGTTCACTGGCGCTCCGCTTTTGGCGCATCCGCGGGAACGTCGGGCGGAAAATACAGAAATTTCATTGAATACGACCTTTGTTGTTTACTGTTTTCTGTGTGCAAGCTTCTGCGCCTCTGAGCAGGCAGTGTCGGGGTTTTTTTCAAACAACTTTAATACGATCGACACATTTTCCTTTCTTATTTCTCCATTCGTCCTCAGATCCTTCAGCCAATCGGCCTCAAGTTCCTGCAGACTGATTCCGAACACGTCATGGAATGGCCTATCCTTCTCTTGGGAGAGTCGTTGTAGCCGCTTTATCTTGTCGATTCCGTAGATCTTAAACAGATAGTTTCCGAAAGACCCCGTTTCGGCATATCCCTTATGTTGTCTAGCTTTATCAAGAATCGATAGTTTGCCGCCTCCGGCGTCCTTCATACCCCATGACTCATGATCAGGTCCCAATTCGTTCAGGGGAATGTATGATTTCGTTTCCAGAAGAGCCAATACCCATTCGTCGCTGCCGAATCCACACATAGGGAAGGTTAACGGATTCCCGACTTGCGCTTCTGTAAGAATACCCATCATGTTACGAATCAATTTATCCTTTTGGGGAAAAACCGCACTTGTCAGCTTGTGCGCCATCATTTGCGGCGATCCTTCGGATTTGAAGACCCGAACGATGCGTATATTTTTACCATCCTTCTTTTCCCAGTAAAAGACACTTGAATAGACATCCCTGCGTGGTACATCGAAAACGACCCGTATCTTTCCCGAATCGGTCCATTCCGGAATCGGCGGACCAAAATGCAAGAATGCGCCCCAACATCGCTTGGGCTTCATTGGCCAAGCTTTTCAGTTGATCATTCGACAATTTGCCGGTGGCATCGCTTACGATGAGGTCCCGGGTTTCTATAATCGTACTCGATGCGTGAGATAACCCAGCGATCAATAGACAGGCTACAAAGATTGCTACTATAATTGTTCCTCTGATCATCGGTTTCTCTCCTTTCCCCGTTCCCTGCCGCCCATCGCAGTGGTCACCGGCGCAGGAACGAGCGTCCGGTGCACTAAGAGTTCGACATTCTCTCGTCTCCGGATTAAGGTTTTCCCAGCAGGCCGTCATCGAGTATCTGTTGAAAATGCTCTTTGACCGTCTGCTCAATAGGGATATATGACATGTTAAGATCTGTCTTGCTGTATGAGTTGTCGAGTTTGATCCGGATACCGGCATTTCTGCTTGCATATTTCCGTGTAAAGCCATTCATCGGCGCCATGAGCCAGAATAGAAATTTCGGAACTTGCTTTCGAGGGAACGGATAGTCATCCCCGAAATGTTTCCTCAATATATTTGCAATGTCCAGAAGTGTTGCTTCTCCGGCGACGATGATGTGCCTCCCGCTTGCTTCCGGAGTGTACCCTGCTTGGATGTGGGCCATTGCCACATCGCGCACATCAACAATTCCGTTCCACAATTCCGGAACACCCATTTTATATGAACCATCGCCGAATTGAATCATGGTGCCGATGCTCATTGAATCCCTTCTCTTCGACACGGACGGGCCGAGAATCCATCCAGGGTTGATTGTCAGCAAATCCCATTGATCCTGTTCATTGGCTATGGCCCACGCTTCCTTCTCTGCAATCGTCTTTGAGTAAGGATATGGCTGGTGATCAGCGCTGCTCGTTGTGTTCCATTCTTTTTCAGTGAACACCCGCCCTGGAGTAAACGTAATGTCCGCATTATCGCCATAAATCGCCACAACGCTGCTGGTGAGGACTACACGCTTGACGGCAGGATTTCTTTTTGCCGATTCAAGGACATTCCTTGTTCCTTCCTTGGCCGGCCGAATCAATTCTTCTTCCGGACTTTTGATCCCGGTTATGAAAAAGGGGGATGCCGTGTGAATCACCAGCTCGCAGTCCCGCATCGGTTGATCGAAGCTGCCGGTCTCCAAAAGGTCCGCTTTGAACAGCTTCAATTGACCGGATGATGCTTTCGCCAGGGCCGTAAGATGATCGACTTTCTTAGAATTCGATGGGTCGCGCACAGTCGCATTAACATTAATTCCCTTTTCCAATAGCATCTTGATTACCCAAGAAGCCACATAGCCACTTCCCCCTGTAACCAATACTGGTTTGGATTTATCGATTTCGCGCATAACCACCTCCATTTTTTTGGTTCTGTGCTGTCGAACGAAAAGCTGAGCTGGAACAGCCCAGCGGGCTGCTATCAGCTCTAGGCGGCTACGGCCATCTTTGGTGTTGATAGCGTCGCGAAGCTATTCATATTGGTAGTCACATTTCCTTCGTCCGTATCTCCTTGATTCTTCGGCTTTCCCATATTATTTTCTGCCTCAACTAGTGGCTTTACCCAAGACAGCAACTCATCAAATCCGACATTCACCGGAAATGGGTTTTCCTCGACCCATAGACCGTAGAAAGTCTGATCTAGCAAGGCTTCACAAGTTCTCCTGGGATAGCTTGCCAAACGTGATTTGTAGAAGTTTCCGGGGCAATCAAGATAGGTTCTTACGATGAATGGCGTCCCACTGCTTCCACAGGACTTCTTTGTCTTTTATGTCGATGATCTCAGTTCTTTCGATTAAGCGATTGGCCTTGTCCCATGCATTATTCAGGATATCAACTGCCTCTTTATCCGTGGTCGGAGCGCCGTAGCCAAAGATTGTCAGCGTCTTTGCCTGACGCAGCCCCTTCTTTAGAACTTCCCATTCTGTTTTGATAAAGGGGTCGTTAACATAGTTCTTCATTGCCACAGGGTAGAGTAGTCGAGAGGGAATAAGCTCTCTATCACATGTTGGACAATACATACCGTGTGCACCATAGGTAGGGTGCTCTGGGCAATAAGCTAGACGGACATTGCCGTGAAGGTGAACAATCTCCGGAACTGGTACACTATCCTTAATCCGATTCCAAGCGTCGAAGAGGAATGGATCCCAGTTAAACGTTGCAACCATATCCTTAGGCCTAAGAGATATCAATAAGTGGTCATACAGGGTTGGTGTTTCCGGGAGTCTTAGGTTGCTGAAATAGGTGTATATGATCTCCTCAACTTCTCTTCAGGATTGGCAATCCAGGATCAATCTCATACAACTCACTATAAATGCTTTCAAAGTTGCGCCGCGTATTCTTGACCCCTCCCCGTTTCAATACTGGTTCGAGACCAAGCATCTCAATTAAGTTATCCATCGTCGGCAGTCTTTTTCCATTGGCGTCACCGTGAGGAAACGCTGCGACACTCGCCCCGGCCCCCAGTATGACGATATGGCGGCCCCAATTCTCTGGCTTCTTTATCAGCTGAGATTTCGTAATTCGCATTCCTTCTTCCACAGGCCCAACGTGAAAATCACCGGCGGCAGTAAGCCGTCCGGTGAATGGCTCGTTATGTGGTGCGTTCACTTCTCTTTCGCTGCTCCCGTCGGAGCATGTAGTTTAGTTCTGCTGTTCTGTCCCTATCGAGATGCGGCACATATTGTTGCGAGTCGGGACCCCAGTCGAAATAGACTCCTGCATTGACAGTACGGAGCTTTTCAGCATTTTCTGATGATAGGTTGACCTGTTCTCGTGAAAGAAGGAGTGGTGCGGGTGGGTCTACGTCTGAGCGTATGTTTCGAATTGTGTGTTACCGGGCAGAAACTGGAATTCGGTTCCGTCCTTTGGAAGGAGGAAGTGATGATTGCAGACAATGCCTTCCTTCCCTACAAATAACCGCTGCCACGCGCAAGATTCTTGTCACCGTAAACCCAGATATTGAATATTTGAGAAGATTCCGACCGCCGTAGCATTTACGTACATGCTTTCCACAACTCGGCCCGACCGAGATGTGCAATACAACAGGGTGCGAAGGAAATATTTTCATTGGGCCATTCGTGCCGTCTGGTCCGAAAAAGAAAAGAGTCGGACGGGTCATTTTCACCGTCCCCGCGGTGAATCAACGTCAAATATGCCGTGATCGCCGAAATCGCCGTGCCGAGCTTGAGATCGTTATCGAGACAGGGTCCACGCTACAGATTCCTTTCGCACCACATAACGCCTAGGTCACCAGAGGCGGGCGCCCTTTTCCCGCCGATCCGGTTCACCCGATGGTTATAAAGCCCTCGCTATCTTAATACCTTAACCTTACCTTCAGTTAATCCGGGAATATGGTCAGTTGGCCAATGGCTGGCGCAAAACCATACCTCTGTCGGCATCCGGCAAATTGAGTATCTTGCCATAAAAATCTATCGTGATTTTAGAGATCTTTGCTTTTTTGTCAGGGTGCGAAAGGGGGTCTTGTATTAGTTGAACGTCGTCGCCATGTTCTGAGTATAGTTCTGATGCTATGCTCTCAATGAGTTTATCTGTTTTACTCTTATCGGTAACCGGCATTCTGTTCTCTGCGGCTGACAGTAATATATGTCTATAGTTCGCGGCTTCTGCCTCAATGAATTCTTTAGGCAGAGACTTATGCCAATCCCTTGGCAGATTCTTCTGATTATATAGATGATATCAAAAGGCGAAGATGACTGACCTCTTCCGTAATAGTAAGTTGCTGTCTTCACAAATGATTGCGCGAAACCGGTTAGCGCTTCGTCGGATGCCATTTTCATTTTGCTCATTAGGATACCCATCAAAACTGACCTGCCTTTTCAGTATGTCTCCTGACGTGTTTCTTTTCACATTTGAGATTCATCAACATCTATTTAATCTTGTTGTAGTCCTCGGGAAAAGTTGCTTTAAGCGTAGCGTATGGCTCTGTTTTTATTTCGCTGTCACTAGCCGTTATGCTTCGCCATTCCTCATACTTCGGCTGAACGTACACGTTCTTGAAGGCGATCAGTGCAAGGATTACCCCAACAAAGATGATGTAAAACTCGATTTGCTAGTGTTCTTGTTCCTTACGAAACGATTGGCAAGAACATCAGGGCTATTGCACATATTGTCGCGCCAATGGCGAAATCTATTATAAGCATTACCATTTTGTAGCACCCCCTCGAACTCTGCTGGACTTGGCGTCAGCCAGACTTCATAACGACGCTGCAGCCGCTTGATGGCCAGGCGCGTAAGCGCCGGGACAGAAAGCGGATGGCAATTCGCAGCGCCGATGGCTCGGCGCGAAGCGTCCGAGCCATCATTGAATATATGTATCCTTTATAAGAACCCAAACACCGCAATATTTGCGGTATAAGACGCCGTCGGAAATAATGGAATATTGATTATAAAATTCATATTATCCAACTGTTAGTACATGTCCCCATTTTATTTTGGCTTTTTATACGGATCGGCATAAAATCCCTGAGTCCCTCAAAGCCGTCGACAGCACTCGCACACCACTTGTACCACGGTTCAGAACATGGGTGTAGATCATCGTCGTTTTCGCGTCTTGCGCCCTATAGTTCCTGAACTGTCCGGATGGTTGTAATCGGCTTCTCAGCAAGTGTGTGTTGCATAAGAATGCCTGACGTTGTGAAAAAAGATGGACGATGTGATTCGATTGTGTGGC
>CAWJHT010000004.1:0-50335 GCA_963842685.1 uncultured delta proteobacterium
TCTCCTTGACACAGAAGATTCCTTTCCATATCTTCAATTCGACATAAAAACAAATTCCTATCAACGACACTTGAATCATGAAGAGACGTTTAACAGTCCTGATCGTCATATTGATCGCCGCCGGCTCCTTTCTTGCCGGGTCCTGGGTGACCTACCAGGGCGGCAGGAGTAAAGCGACGGCGGAGCGCAAGATCCTCCATTACGTGGATCCGATGAATCCCGCCTTCAAGTCCGATAAGCCGGGCATCGCCCCCTGCGGCATGCCGCTCGAACCGGTCTATGCCGACCAGGGCGACGCTGCCGCCGGGGGAGCCGATCTCCGGGCATCCATGCCGCCGGGAACGATCCGGATCTCCCCGGAAAAGCAGCAGTTGATCGGCGTCAAAACGATGACCGTCGAAAAAGCCCCCTGGAGCCATACCTTGCGGGTGCTGGGGCGGGTGACGCCGGACGAGACGCGCGTCTACCGGATCAACGCCGCCGTCAACGGCTGGATCGAGGAGGTCCTTCCCGTCACGACCGGCAGCCTGGTCAAGGAAAACGAGATGCTGGCCACATTCTATTCCCTGGAATACCGCAATCTGGTCCAGAATTATTTTAACCTGATCAACATCAGCAAGGAAGGCTCCCCGGGCGAGAAGGCCGTGACCCGACCATCCCAGTACAGCGCGGGCCAGCTCAGGCAACTGAGAGAAGCGGCCGGTGATACAGGTCAGGCTCGGAAAGCTCGCAAATCGAATATTACCGGAAGAACCTTTACAACTTCGGGATGAGCCCCTACCAGGTGGAAGAAATGGAACGCACCCGGACGATTCCGGAGCGTCGTCGAAATCCGGGCGCCGATTGCGGGATTCATCCTCTATCGGAATGTCTCTCCCGGCCTGCGCTTCGACCGGGGGACCGAATTCTTCCGGATTGCCGATCTCTCCCGGGTCTGGATCCTGGCCGACATCTTCGAAACCGAGGCGTCCTATTTCAAACCGGGGATGCGGGTCAAGATGGAGCTCCCCTACCAGAAAAAGACCCTCTATGCGGAGGTCAGCCCCGTGCTGCCCCAGTTCGACCCCGCCACGCGCACCCTCAAGGTGCGCCTGGAGGCGGACAACCCCGGCTACGTCATGCGCCCCGATATGTTCGTCAACGTGGAGCTCCCCGTGAGCGGTCCGCCGGCCATCATCGTTCCGGTGGATGCGGTCCTCGATTCGGGGCTGAAAAAGACGGTCTTTGTCGATCGGGGCAACGGTTTTTTCGAACCGCGGCAGGTGGAAACGGGACGCTCGCTGGGAGAACGGGTCGAGATCGCCCGGGGACTCATGCCCGGTGAAAAGATCGTCGTGTCCGGAAATTTCCTGATCGACTCCGAGGCGCGGATGCAGCAGGCCGCCGCCGGGATCACCGGAAAGATCGGCCGCGACCCGGTTTGCGGCATGAACATCGATGAGGACCGCGCCAAGGCGGAGGGCAACTTTCTGGAATACAAGGGCAAGACCTATTTCTTCTGCTCGCCCGAGTGTCGGGACGATTTCGGCAAGGACCCGGAGCGGTACCTGAAAGCTCCCCGGCGCAGGGGGCCATGCCGCCGGCCGGTTCGCGGGATGCCGCGGCGAACGCCTCCCCTGGTCCCGCGAAGGCTTCCCAGCCGCGCGGCGCGAAAACGGCGCCTGAAGCGCACGAGGGATGACGATGCCCGCGGAACACCCCCCGCGGCGATGCCGGAAATGGCTGCCCGGGGCGGGGGACATGCCGATGCCCGGGTCGCCGGACGCCTCGCCGGCTCCGGGATGAAAGCCGGGGGACATTCCCCGCCCCGAACCGGCGCTCCCGAGGTGAAACGGTAACCGATGAAACCCTCCGACGGCGGACATGCCCATGATTAACCGGATCATCGATTTTTCCGCCAACAACAAGCTGATCGTTTTTCTGCTCGTCGCCGCCGCCGCCGTCATGGGGTGGTGGTCCATGAAGAACGTCCCGCTCGACGCCATTCCGGATCTCTCCGAGACCCAGGTGATCATCTACTCCCGGTGGGACCGCAGCCCCGACATCCTCGAGGATCAGGTCACCTATCCGATCGTCACGGCCATGCTGGGCGCTCCGGGGGTCAGGACCGTGCGCGGCTTCTCCGACTTCGGCTATTCCTTCGTCTATGTCATCTTCGATGAGGGGACCGACATCTACTGGGCCCGTTCGCGGACCCAGGAGTACCTGTCGGCGGTTCTGCCGCGGCTCCCCCAGGGGGTCCAGACGGAGCTGGGACCCGATGCCACGGGCCTGGGCTGGGTGTTCCAGTACGTGCTCGTCGATACGACCGGACAGCAGAGCCTGGCGGAGCTCCGCTCCTACCAGGACTGGTACCTGCGCTACTATCTCAAGTCGGTGCCGGGGGTGGCCGAAGTGGCGCCCGTCGGCGGTTTCCGCCAGCAGTACCAGGTCAATCTCGACCCCAACCGGCTGCAGTTCTACAACATCCCCGTCAGCCGGGTGGTGGAGGCGATCCGGGGGAGCAACAACGACGCGGGGGGGCGGCTCGATCGAGTTCGGCGGGACCGAGTACATGGTCCGCGGCCGGGGGTATGCCCGATCGGTCCAGGATTTCGGGAATATCGCCCTGGCGGTGAGCGACAGCGGCTCGCCGATCCGCGTCCGGGACGTGGGCGAGGTGGTCCTCGGACCCGACTATCGGCGGGGCATCGCCGACCTCAACGGCGAAGGCGATGTGGTCTCCGGCATCGTCGTCATGCGCCAGGGGCAAAACGCCCTGGAGGTGATCGAGCGGGTCAAGAAGAAGATCCGGGAGATCGAACCGGGCCTTCCTCCCGGCGTCAAGATCGTCCCCGTCTACGACCGGTCGGAGCTGATCAACCGCGCGATCGACAACCTGAAATGGACCATCGTCGAGGTGATGATCACCGTTTCGCTGGTGGTGCTCCTGTTTCTCTGGCATTTCCCGAGCGCCGTCATCCCCATCATCACCATCCCCCTGGCGGTCCTGATCTCGTTCATCCCCTTTCGGATGATGGGGGTCACGGCCAACATCATGTCGCTGGCGGGGATCGCCATCGCCATCGGCGCCCTGGTCGATTCGTGCCATCGTGGTCGTGGAGCAGACGCACAAGAAGCTGGAGCTTTGGGAGCAGGAGGGAAGAAAAGGCGATTACCGGGAGGTGATCATCGGGGCCGTCAAGGAGGTCGGGGGGGCCAGTTTCTTCGCCCTTCTGGTCATCGCGGTGTCGTTTCTTCCCGTTCTGACCCTGGAGGCCCAGGAGGGGCGTCTGTTCAAGCCGCTGGCCTACACCAAGACCTTCTCCATGGTCGTCGCCGCATTCCTGGCCATCACCCTGGACCCGGCCCTGAGGCTCCTGTTCACCCATCTCCGCAACTTCCGCTTCCGGCCGCTCTGGCTCTGCCGGGCGGCGAACGCCGTCCTGGTGGGAACCATCCGCTCCGAGCAGCGCCACCCCGTCAGCCGCTTTCTGATCCGCATCTACGAACCGGCGGTGGCGTGGTCGCTGCGCTGGAAGTGGACGGTCATCGCCGTCGCCGCCATCCTGGTGCTGGCAACGGTGCCCGTGTTCCAGAAGCTCGGCTCCGAGTTCATGCCCCCCCTGGACGAAGGGTCGCTCTTCTACATGCCCACCACCATGCCGGGGATCTCCGTCACCGAGGCGCAGAAGCTCCTCCAGGTCACCGACCGGATCATCAAGGGGTTCCCGGAGGTCGACCAGGTGCTCGGGAAGGCGGGACGGGCCGAGACGTCGACGGACCCGGCGCCCTTCTCGATGCTCGAGACCCTGATCATCCTCAAGCCGAAAAGCCAGTGGCGCAAAGTCGACACCTGGTACTCCTCCTGGGCGCCGGAGTGGCTCAAGCCCGTCTTTCGGCCGATCTCGCCCGACACCCTCTCGTCGGAGGAACTGGTCGGCCTGATGAACGAGGCGCTGCAGGCTTCCCGGCCTCTCCAACGCCTGGACCATGCCGATCAAGGGACGGATCGACATGCTGACGACCGGCATCCGCACCCCCGTGGGGCTCAAGATCTCCGGCGCGAACCTGGTGCAGATCGAGCAGATCGGGGGACAGGTGGAGGCGGCGCTGCGCCAGATGAAGGGGACCCGGAGCGTCTTTGCCGAGCGGACCGGCGGCGGCTATTTTCTCGACATCGACTGGAACCGCGATGAACTGGCCCGCTACGGCCTTTCCATCGACCAGGCGCAGGAGGCGGTCCAGAACGCCATCGGCGGGGAGAACATCGCCACCACCGTCCAGGGGCGCGAACGGTATTCCGTGAACGTCCGCTACCAGCGCGACTTCCGCAGCAACCTGGAGGCGATCGGCCGCGTCCTGGTGCCGGTCGCCGGAGGCCAGAAGCAGATCTCCCTCTCCCAACTCGCGGAGGTGAGCGTGGCCGAGCGGGCCGGCCATGATCCGCGACGAAGACGGCCTGCTGACCGGCTATGTCTACGTGGACATCGCCGGGCAGGATCCGGGCGGCTACATCGAAGAGGCGGACCGCCTGCTCCGCGGAAAGCTGGAGCTGCCGGCCGGCTACGCGGTCAGCCTGGAGCGGGCAGTACGAGGCGATGCAGCGGGTCCGGGAGCGCCTGACGGTGGTGGTGCCCGTGACGCTCCTGCTGATCATCCTGCTGCTCTATCTCAGCACCCGCTCCCTGGTGAAGACGTCCATCGTCCTGTTGGCGGTTCCCTTTTCGGCGGTGGGGGCCGTCTGGTTCCTCTATCTGCTCGGCTACAACATGAGCATCGGCGTCTGGGTGGGGCTCATCGCCCTGCTCGGGGTGGATGCCGAAACCGGCGTCTTCATGCTCCTCTACCTGGATCTGGCCTACGAAAAGGCCCGAAAGGAGGGGCGCCTGAGCACCCTTGCCGACCTGCGGGCGGCCATCATGGAGGGGGCCGCCAAGCGTATCCGGCCGAAATTCATGACCGTGGCCACCACGATGCTCGGGCTCGTTCCCATCATGTGGTCCACGGGGACGGGGGCCGATGTGATGAAGCACATCGCGGCGCCGATGGTGGGGGGGATTCGTGACCTCCTTTCTCATGGAACTGATGGTCTACCCGGCGATCTACGAGATCTGGAAATGGAACTTCGAGATGAAAAAGGGGCGCATCCCGGCAGGCGGACGGTGCCCGGCGGATGGGGTAGAGGCAGGCGACATGAAACGGAATGCGGAGACCGGAAAAGGAAGCGGACGGCGGAAAGGTCAGTATCGTTATTATGGCTTTCCCTTCTTCTCCTTGCTTTGCCGGCCGCCGCGTATCCCGCGGAAGCCGCACTGCGCATCGGAAGCACGCTGCCGCCGGTCACCCTTTCGGGAATCGACGGAGCGCCGGTCAGGATTCCCGAAAGCGTCAAGGGGAAAGGTGGTCATTCTCCACTTCTGGCAGATCGGCTGTTCAGTCCTGCAAGCTGGAGATGCCCGCCATGGATACCCTGTACAAACAGTACCGGAGAAAAGGGCTGGAGGTCCTGGCCGTCAACGTCGGCCAGAAAAAAGAGACCGTGAAGACCTTTGCCGCCGAGCTGGGGGTCTCCTATCCGCTTCTGATCGATCCGGACGAAAAGGGCGCCCGTTTATTCGGCGTGACGGATGTGCCCAGGACCTACGTGATCGACCGCAACGGTGTCGTCAGATACCGAATCCTCGGCGGCGCGACACCCGAAACACTGAAAAAACTGATCCTCAGTCTTCTCTAATCCCATGCAGGGAGAGATCCAAGTGCCGGCTGAAACCTCCAGGAGAGCTTTTCTTAAGGATGCTTGCGGCTGCGGGAGCCGGCCTCACGATCCCCTGGTGGTTGTCGTGCCGTGGGGAAGCGGCTTTCCGGGTGGGGGATGTGCCGTCAAGGATTCCCCTGAGCGACCTCAGGGGGAACAGCGTCGTCATCCCATCCGATTTCAAGGGACGGGTGGTATTGATCCACTTCTGGGCAAGCTGGTGCCCCACCTGCCGCGGGGAGATGATCGCCCTTGACTCCCTCTACGGCAAATACGGAGGAAAAGGGGTGACTCCCTGCTCCATCGGCATCGGGGAGAAGAGGGAGACGGCCGTATCGTACCTGAAGAACATGACCATCTCCTATCCGGTTCTCCTTGACCCGGACTCGTCTACAAGAAAGCCCTTCGGCGTTGCCGGCATCCCCACCTACTTCGTGCTCGATCGCGAAGGCGTGATCCGGCACAGAATTCTCGGTAAAGCCGACCCGGAAGGATTGGAAAAGATTGTCAGGTCGCTGTTGTGATCCCCGCTGTATCTCTCAACAGGAGGGGTGAATGTGCACTCACTCCCCTCCACGGGTCAGTGAGGAGATGGAGCGCGATTCGAATATGGGAAGAATTCATATTGGAAGCAGCAGCCTTTGGTAGGTTCAACCTACCATTTTATTATCATAATGCCCCTCTTTACTATTCCCTTCGTAAGAGCCAGTATATATTACGATTTCATGAATTGGTTTGTATCGTCATGTCGCGCTGATTACATGACGGATGAGTCGATTCAGCGGGTGCCCGAGATCAGCGATGAAAATACGCACCCTGATCCCGGCGATCATTGCCCTTGTCATCCTGGTGGGCGGCCCCTTCGGTTTCGGGCCGCTGTGCGATTCCGACCCGCGCGGGGGACTTCTCTGCTACTGCTGTTCCGATAGGGGAGAGAACTGCACCATGATCTCCTGTTCGGGTTGTTGCGGCGCCCATGCCGGCGCTTCCGCCGACCGCTGGTCACCCGAGATGATTCCGGAATCTTTTCCAGCAATAATCCCCATTGAAGATCGTTTACGGCAACGGGGAAGCCATCCGATCGCCGGAAACCGTCTACCTTGAAGTTCCGGACAAGCCCCCCAAAAGCGTCTGAACGATCCAATCTATCCGGAAAGAGGAGCCGTCCCTCTGCAGCCTCGGTCGCGGGAGGGAGACCCTGTCCATCACCCCCACCCCGCCCTCCCCCGTCGAGGGGAGGGGTAAAGGGGGGCATTCATATAAACGATACGAAAGGAGACGCCATGAAGAAGATGGTTTTATGCTGCATACTGGCAGTTTTCTGCCTGTCCTTGGGGAGCGCGCTCTGGGCGCTCGACAATGATGTGAAGGAGATCCCGTCGTGCAAGTATTGCGGGATGAACCGGGAAACCTTTGCCCACAGCAGGATGCTCATCGAATACAGCGACGGCACGAAGGAAGGGCACGTGCAGTCTTCACTGCGCCGCCGTCGATCTCGCCCTGAACCTGGACAAGACGCCGAAGACGATTCAGGTGGGGGATTACGGCACGAAGGGGTTGATCAACGCGGAAACGGCCTTCTGGGTCATCGGGGGGAGCAAACCGGGGGTGATGACCAAGAACGCCAAGTGGGCCTTTGCGAACAAGGCGGATGCGGAAAAGTTCCAGAAGGAAAACGGCGGCCGCATTGCCAGGTTCGATGAGGCCCTCGAAGCCGCCTACAAGGATCTCGCCGAAGACACCAAGATGATCCGGGAGCGGCGAAAAATGAGAAAAATGAAAATGATGGAGCAGAAACCATGACGCGGACGGCAGGGTTCCCGTCGAGATGTTTCCTGATCCTGTCGGCGCTCTGCCTCCTCGGTTTTCTGCTGCCGTCTCTCCCTGGGCGCAGCCGAAATCGGGGTGCCGAAGCCGACGGCCAAGGACAAGTGCCCGGTATGCGGCATGTTCGTGGCAAAGTATCCCGACTGGCTGACCGCCGTTCGCTTCCGGGACGGCTCTCACGTCTTCTTTGACGGGGCAAAGGACATGTTCAAGTACCTGCATGATCCGAAAAAGTACGACCCCGCACGGAAGCCGGAGGATATCCAGGCCGTCACGGTCATGGATTACTACGGGCTCTCCTGGATCGATGCACGGAAGGCCTGGTATGTCCTGGGCAGCGATGTGTACGGCCCCATGGGCAGGGAGCTGATTCCCCTGGAGAGGGAAGCCGATGCGCGGGAGTTCATGAAGGATCACAAGGGGATAAAAATCATCAGATTCTCCGAAGCGACGCCGGAGGTGATCAAGACCCTTGATTAGAGGACTCTTCCGGAATAAAAAGGGCCGGGCTCGATTTTCCTGAGAAAATCGAGCCTGGCCCTGACCCTGGCGGGTATCGGCGTGCTGCTCATCGGCCTGATGTTCACCCATGCCCTGCTGCAGCGGCAGGCCGATCTCCCCGTCGATCGATCGCCGTTGCCGGGGTCGTCGCGAACCTGGAGCTGACGGATCTTGCGCTTTTCACGGAGGCGCGCTACACCCGCCACCCCTCCCAGGCCGATCTCCACTCGGCCTTTCAGGATCACCCGGTCGCCCTGGAACATTTTCCCGACGGGTTCCATTGCGGGCCCTCCCGCGGGCTTGCGGAGGTTCAATGGCAAGCTGGATTGAAAAGAACAGGAGCATCCTGGATTTCACCCTCTCTTCGCTGCTGAGAAGGAAAGGGAAGAACCTCAGTCTCTTTGTCGTCTATACCCTGGTGGTATTCATGCTGGGATCGGCCATGTTTCTCACGCAGGCGATGAAGCGGGAGGCCTCGCTCATCCTGAAGGACGCCCCGGAAATGGTCGTCCAGCGGCTGCTGGGGGGGCGCTACGACCCGATACCGGTGGATTACGTCGAAAAAATCAGGACGATCCGGGGGGTCATCTCCGCCGGTCCGCGGCTGTGGGGATACTACTATGATCCCGTCATCGGCGCCAACTATACGCTCATGGTTCCCCGAAACGGCGCCCCCGCGCCCGAAAAAATCATCATCGGAAACGGGATATCACGAAGCAGGATGGTCTATCGGGGAGACATCCTCTCCTTTCGGGGATACGACGGCATTGCCCGGAACTTCACCGTCGAGGGCGAGATCTCCCCGGAATCGGAGCTCGTCTCATCCGACCTGATCCTGATGGCGGAGGCCGACTTCCGGGGGCTCTTCGGTTTTCCCGCCGCGCAGGCAACGGATATCGTGGTCACGGTCCGGAATCAGAAAGAGCTGCTCACCATTGCCAGGAAGGTGGCGGAACTGCTCCCCGATACACGGCCGATCATCCGGGACGAAATGGTGCGGACCTACGATTCGGTTTTCGACTGGCGGGGCGGCATCGTGGTCGTTCTTCTGATGATGGCGCTTCTGGCCTTCGTCATTTTCGCCTGGGAAAAGGCGTCGGGCCTCAGCGCCGATGAAAAACGGGAGATCGGGATTCTCAAGGCGATCGGCTGGGAGACCTCCGACGTGATTGCCGTCAAGGCGTACGAGGGGCTGCTCGTCTCCTTCTTCTCGTTCACGATCGGCATCCTTGCCGCCTACGGGCATGTGTTTTTTTTCTCGGCCTTCCTGTTCGTGCCGGCCCTGAAGGGGTGGTCGGTGCTCTACCCGGACTTCCGGATCACCCCCTTCATCGACCCCTATCAGGTGGCGGTCCTGTTTTTCCTGACCGTCGTGCCCTATACCGTCGCCACCATCGTTCCCTCCTGGCGGGCGGCCATCATAGATCCCGACTCGGTGATGAGGTCATAGCGATGATCAAGCTGCTCAACGTGCGAAAGGGATTCAATCTCGGCAAGGCGAATGAATTTATTGCCGTCGGCGGGGTCACGCTGTCGATGGAGGCAAACCGGATCACGGTCCTGAAGGGGCCGAGCGGCTCGGGGAAGACGACGCTCCTGAGCCTCATCGGCTGCATGGCGAGGCCGACCTCGGGCCGGATCACCCTTCAGAGCGGACTCCTGGGCGGAAGGAGTTTTGCCGGGAAGCGGAGATGCCCCCGAGGTGGAGGTGACGAGTCTTCCCGAGCGGTTTCTGACGGAGATCCGCAGGCGGACCTTCGGGTTTATCTTCCAGCAGTTCAACCTGGTGAAGGGGATCACCGTCCTGGAAAATGTCATGCTCCCGGCCTATCCCCTGGGAGAAAAACACGGGGTCGTCAGGAAGCGGGCGCTTGCCCTCCTGGAGATGTTCGGCCTCGGGGAGCGGGCCGCCGCGAAGGTGGAATGGCTCTCCGGCGGGGAGGCCCAGCGGGTGGCCATCGCCCGGGCGCTGATGAACGATCCCCCGGTCATCATCGCCGATGAACCGACGGCCCACCTCGACAGCAAGCTCTCCGTGGAATTCATGGAGATCATCGCCCGGCTCAAGGAGCAGGGGAAGACGGCCATCATCGCCAGCCACGACCCGCTCGTCTTCGGCGCGACCGATGGTCGACCGGGTGATCGCCGTCCGGGACGGCCTGCTCGACGGTGACGGGCAATGATCCTCCATCCGGCCATCGTCGCCCTGGTCATCGTCTCTTTTCTCATGACCGCGATGAGCCTCTCCGGCGCATTTTTCGGGATCCGCATCATCCGGCGGTGGGATCTCACCAGCGGCAGCGAGGAGCAGCTTGCTCTGGAGAGGCGGACCTACCTCATCTCGACGATCCTCTCCTATGTCTTCGTCTTTGAGATCGGTTCGCTCTTTCTTTTCATCTACACGGCGGACAGCCTTCACACCCTCTTTGTCGGGGCCATGTGCGCCGCCGGCGCCCTGTACGTCGATCCCTACGGCTATCCGACGTTTCTCTTGAAGATACTCAACGTCATCCTGGCCGGCCTGTGGCTGATCGTCAACTACGTGGACAACCAGGCCTATGACTATCCTCTGATCCGGAAGAAATATGCCCTGCTGCTCATCCTGGCGCCGCTGATCCTGGCGGAGTCGGTCGTTCAGACGCTCTATTTCACCCAGATGAAGGCGGATGTGATCACCTCCTGCTGCGGAAGCCTCTTCAGCTCCGAGGGAAGCGGCGTCAGTTCGGACATTGCGGCCGTGCCGGCGAAGGCGGCGATGGGCGGGCTTTTATCTCGTCTTTGCGCTGACCTTTTTGTCGGGCGTCGTCTATTGGCTCAAGGGAAAACTGGGGGGGCTTTTCTCTTTCGCAAGCGGCCTCTTTTTCCTGGTCGCCTGCGTCTCGTTCATCTCGTTCATCTCACTCTATTTCTATGAGCTTCCGACCCACCACTGCCCTTTTTGCGTGTTGCAGCGGGAGTATGGCTATATCGGGTATCTGCTCTATGCCACCCTTCTTACGGGCGTTGTTTCGGGGCTTGGCGTGGGCGTTTTGATGCCTTTCGCGGGTATCGGCAGTCTTGCCGGCACCCTGCCCCTGATCCAGAAGAGACTCACGCTCCTGTGCCTTGTCGCCTATCTTCTTTTTGCAGGGATCGTCGATTTACCGCATGGTCAGTACGGACTTTACTCTGGGGTTGTTATAATTATTTTATCACCTGCCTCCCGTCAGCCCCGACACTTTCAGTTTTATGGTCAGATCCCTCGGTTCTCTGAGATTTCTGATTCTGACATCCATTTCCCTGATGGCAAGATAGGGAGTCTGCGTCTCTATGGAATGCAGGGTATCGCTCAGGGAGCGGATATCGGGCAGAATCGCGTCAACCGTCACCGTGACCATCTTGAAATTGCCCACATCCTCCGGTTTTTCGACCCGTTCACTGGATATGCTCCCTCCCCTGGACGTAATGATCGCCTTCACGGTGCTCTGGAGGGTGGCGGCGGCGAGAGGTGCGGTCTGCCCCTCGATCATTTTTGCATTGTCCTCCTTTCTGCCTTCCTTCAGGGCAGCCAGTTGCGCTTCGATGCGGGGTTTGTCGGCGATCAGGGCGATATAGTTCTTGAGGGTCTTCGATTTGACGGACGTCGCGTTTTCTATTTCGTTCAATTCCGCCTGGACTCCCTGGTAGCCATATTCGTAAACGACCGCACCGGCAAGGACAATCAACAGAGGAATGGAGATCAGGAGAATATTACTGTTTTTTTTCATTGTTTGCCTTTTCCTCGGGCAGCCCTTCGATTTCCATCTTGATGATGAAGTGGTCCGCATTCAGCCGAACATCCCGGATCGTGGGGGATGCAAACTCGACTTTTCTGAAATAGCGGGAGGTTTCCAGCTTCGGTAGGATATCTGTTGCCGAGGCGGCATAACCATCGATTTCAACCGTGTTCTCAGTACACCGCACCCGCGAGAGCCAGGCCTTGTCCGGTAAAATCCGGGTCAGTTCCATGAGCAGGTCGCGCATGGGGAGCCGGAAGGCTTTAAAGTCATCGATGGCAGCCCTTTCCTTCCCCACCTTTTCCAGATCCTTTTTCAACGCCTCAATCTTTTTGACCTCGTCACGGCGGACCGAGATCGCCTGGTCGATCGCCTCGACCCGCTTCTCTTCGATCTGAAGCGGTGACACCAGCCAGAACAGACCCGAAGCGATCAGGACGGTCAGCAAGACAAGGGTCAAGGCCGCGGGGGTTTTCTCAGGTTTGTGAACGCCTCTCTCCAGCAGGTTCATTCTTCCGGTGTCGATGCTTTCCATTCCGCCCGGATCCCGGCCGAGGTCATCAGGCATGGCGAGTTCGACCCTGCTGACGGCGATCCCTTTTTCCTCGAGGGCTTCCACGTAGGGCTGGAGTTTATCGGTTTTCATCGCCGCAATCATGACCCGGATCCGGTTTTCATCCTCACCGATCATCAGGTAATCGTAGAGAGCACTTTCGGATGAAAGCGGCGTAAGCCGGTCCAGCTCATAGCCAATGACATTGGAGAGGTTCTCCTTGACGCCAAGGGGGAACTCGACGGTTTTCAGAATGGCCCAGGCCTCGGGAACGACCAGCGTCACCTGCGCCCCGGCGGCCTTCAGATCGCCCGTGGCCAGCGCCACAACAGAGGCAAGGCTCCCCGGCGCCGGAAATTTTCCTTCCTCGATCGGGTAATGCCGAGTTCCCTTGATGTTCGTGCGCGACAAAAACCGCGATCGGTAAACGACGGAGACGCCCCCGGTCTCCATCACGACCGACAGGCATCGCCTGGGCGCAATGCGATCGTCGGCGAGACTCAATGTGAGGAAATACCATAGGCGTCGGCTCCACCCGGACATTTTCCCGGCGGTGTCCGAGATGAAAGATGACGTAATTTCGATGATTTCAGCAGTTGTCATCGGATGACTTCCACGGGGCTTTTGTAATACACGTACCGATGTTGGCTGGGGCCGTCGAAGACGACCGTCGCCAGGATGGAATAACCCTTTTTCGGAGTCTCCGTATAGCCGGTAGCCTCCACGCTGAAGACGCCCTGTTCATTCGAGGCGAAATCGATATAGGACGCCATCTGGGAGTAAGCGGCGCCGAGCAGCTCCTTGAACGCACCCTCAGCCGGGATCACGGACGATGCCCTGAACTCCATGATCCTTTCCAGAGCCCCGGCGTCCATGCCCGGAAGGGCCGCCAGGATCTCCTTCGGCGCCGCATTGATATTGATCCGGTTTGTCTTGCCGTAAGCCGTCAGGAAGGGCATGATCCCTTTCGTTTGGCCGGTGCCGTAGAGAATCCCGGAGGTCACCCCCCGGACCAGGATCAGCTGCTCCAGCGTCTCAAAGTCCTTATCCGCGGCCTTGTACGGTTTTGAAAGCGTTTTGTAATAATCGTTTTCAGCCCCGCTCAGGCGGTGCAGATCGTCGGCGTCCTTCCAGTCCAGTATCGAATCGACGATGATCGCGGCGTTTTCGGGGGATGTCCCTTGGTGGATCAGCAGATTTTTCAAGATGATGCCGGAGGCATCGGTCAAGCCATTGAGCGATATCTTCCCCGATTCGTCGATCACACGCACAACGCAGCCGCCCTCTCCCATGTCGACGGTGTAGGCCGTTCCGTCCGGCTTCCAGAGTTCCCTTCCCTCCAGCGTCACGGTTTGCTCGCGGTTGAAAGACCGGTAGATCATCTCCATGATGCCCCGTTCGATCCCCGCCTCGGCAAGAAGCTTTTTCTTGACCCCCTCCTTGAAAGCGATGGTTCCGAAGCTCTCAGCGCGTGTCATCGACGGAGAAGGAAAATGCGATCACCATAAGAATGGTCATGACCCATATGACAATCAGCAGCGCAATGCCTCTCTGCGATTCATTCATTTGCGAGCCCCTGCCTGGACCGACGCCATTTCCCGTTTGACCCGGACGGGAAGCACCAGGGAGACATTCCCCGCCTTGCGCGCCATGCGAATCCTCACTTTTTCGGGGAAGGTCTCCTCGGACAAGGTTTCCAGCCACATTCCCTCTTCCTCGGTCGGGTTTCGATAAAAGTAGTCGAAGGAGATCCCGTTTGCGTCGATGAGCCGTGCGTTCCATTGGCCCTCCATTCCCGGGATCTGCTCGGAGACATGGAGAACATCCTTCCCCGAGTCGTCGACCTCGACCTTGTACTCGACGATGACGTACCCCCTCTGGCCGCCCCAGATGGAGTAGTTTGTCGAAAAACGGAGGGTCTTGGCGTCGCCCCGGAAATAGTATTTACTGTTTCCCTCCTCTTCATAGGTGAGGGGAACCTGAGACTGAATCTGGGCATCGATCATGGAAAGAACCGTTCTGAGCCGCTCCTGATCTTCCATTTTTTTTTCACCGGCCGCGACGGATCGGTATCCGATCCTCATGGCGCCCATCGTGATGACCACAATCAGGACGAGCAAGGTCATGGAAATCAGGAGTTCCAAAAGAGTAAACCCCCTTCCGGAGGCGGGAAACCGTTTTTGGTTCCCAGCCCGGATCGTCTCTCTTTGACCCCTATTCTTCATCAACCCCATCAATTTCCGTCTCCGCACGACTCTGCTCCGTCATATAATCCCATCCGTCTCCTCTATCCTCCCGCTTCATCAGGTCGGCGCCTTATCGACCACCTTCATCGTCTTCAGGCGAAGGCTTTTTTCTCTTGAACCCGTCTATCCAGTGGACGGTGAGCACGATTTCCATCAGCTTGACCGGCAAGTTGTCCGTTCTCTCTCTCATCGCCTCGGATACGGCAACATCAATGCGATAACCGTCATCCGTGACCTCGTTCCAAGCCGTCTCCGTCAGAAACGGTTCGGCCAGGATTTCCCTCAACCTGGATTCGCCCTTGATGATGGCCGAGGTCATGTCTCCGGACCGGACAACCGCCCGCAGATTGGCCGAAAAAAGCTGCATGACCAGCGTCATGGCAATGGCCATGACGGCAAGAGACACCAAAACCTCCAGTAGGGTGAAGCCCTCTGCTTCCGGCTGCTTTCTCATTAAATCATCCGTGTCTCACGGGCGCAGTCTCGCGTAAGGGTCCTGAGCGCACATTCTAGAGAAATGATGACATTTTTTGTTTTATTTTTCCATAGAAAAAATATTATTGATCGAAGCTGTTTTACGGATGGGATGCCGCGGCCGAGATCGCTGACTGTTTGCGATAACCCGCATAATGATCGAGCACCTGCCTTACATAGCTTCGCGTCTCGGAGAAAGGCGGTATACCCGAGTATCGGGCCACTGCGCCTTCGCCGGCATTGTAGGCGGCCAGCGCTAAACGCAGATCGCCGCTGTAGAGACCGATCAGGCGGGAGAGGTGACGTATGCCTCCGTCGATGTTGTCTTCGGGACGATAACAGTCACCCACTCCGAGCGCTAGAGCGGTCTCCGGCATGAGTTGCATCAGCCCCCTCGCACCCTTTTTCGAAACTGCTCTCTGGTTAAAATTGGATTCGGCCCTGATGACTGCCTTCACTAGGGCTGAATCCACGCCGTATTTTTCGGCCGTCTCTGCGATCAGTGCATCGTAGGGCGCCAACGGCAAGGCGGGCTTCAACTTTACGTCGGACGCCGGGTCCAAATCCTGTTCCCCTTCCCGAATCAGGACTCTGAACTGGGGCCCCATGGGGATATTGGTCAGATGGGTTACCCCGTTCTCGTCGACAAACCGGTACACGTCGGCCACCGAGCAAACCGGGAACAGCAGAAGCAGAAACGAGACCAAGAAGCCAAGAAAAACGTCATGCCATGACGGAAGCTTTATACTATTTACAAGCATGTGTTTGTTTTCCCCCTATCGGCAAATTGCTTGAAGCAACGGCTTCACTCATGAACACCTATTTCTTCTTCCATGGTATAATAGGCTAATAGTATAAGGCAGAAAAAGTAATATTGGTTTATAGTAAGTTGACTGGTAGGCAAAAACTAACAATCACTGGAAATGGGAGAAACAAGATTTTTTTTAGATTGATAAATTGATGGAAAATTGATTTGAGCGGAGATACTATATCATCTCAAACCGGTTGTGAGGTATCAAGAAATGGAAGAGCTCCCCAAGGTTCCCCTCGTCCTGGACGGTCTGTCCTCCAGATTCATCCGTGAAAACCGGATTGTTCCCCTGGAGCTGAAGAACGACGTCCTGAAGGTCCTCATGGCCGATCCGGTTGACGAGGAGGTCATCGACGCCCTGAGGGTCGCCCTGGATGCCGATGTGCAGGCCTATCGAGGGCGACGGAAAGGTGATCGACGATTACATCTCCCGGTACTACGGCCAGGAGACCCAGGACATCAACAAGATGATCGAGAATATCGACGACAAGGGGTTCGCGTTCACCGACGAAGAGGGTGAGGACGTCGGGCATCTGAAGGATCTGGCGTCGGAAGCGCCCATCATCAAGCTGGTCAACCTTCTCATCGCACGGGCCGTGGAGAGCAGGGCAAGCGACATCCATATCGAGCCCTTCGACGATGAGCTGAAAATCCGCTACCGGATCGACGGCGTGCTCCATAACGTCGAGACGGCGCCGAAGAAACTCCAGGCGGCCATCGTCTCCCGGATCAAGGTCATGGCGAAACTCAACATCGCCGAAAGGCGCCTCCCCCAGGACGGCCGCATCCGGATCAAGGTCAGCGACAGGGAAATCGACCTGCGCGTTTCAACCATCCCGGTGATTTACGGCGAAAGCGTCGTCATGAGAATCCTCGACAAGGAGAGCATCGTCATCGACCTCGGCTCTGCTGGGATTTCCCGACGACACGCTCTCGCAGTTCTACAAGCTGATCGAGAAGCCCAACGGCATCATCCTGGTCACCGGGCCCACGGGGAGCGGAAAGACCACCACCCTCTACGGCGCGCTGGACAAGATCAATTCGCCGGAGAGAAAGATCATCACCGTCGAGGACCCCGTCGAATACCAGCTCAAAGGCGTCAACCAGATCCAGATCAAACCCCAGATCGGCCTCAATTTCGCCAACACGCTGCGCCATATCGTCCGGCAGGACCCCGATGTGATCATGATCGGCGAGATCCGGGACCTGGAAACGGCGGAGATTGCCGTCCAGTCGGCCCTCACGGGGCATCTGGTCTTTTCGACGCTTCATACCAACGACGCCCCCAGCGCCATCACGCGGCTCCTCGATCTGGGTGTGGAGAGATTTCTGCTGTCCTCCACGATCCGGGGAATCCTGGCGCAGCGCCTCGTCCGGGTCATCTGCCCGCACTGCAAGGAAAAGGATTCCTCCGGGGCGAACCGGGAGGAGTTGGCCCTCCTTGGCATCGGCGCCGATGTCGATCTTTTCCGGGGAAAGGGATGCGAGAAATGCACCTTTACCGGTTACCTCGGCAGGTCGGGCGTCTTCGAACTGCTGATCGTAGACGATGAGATTCGCAGGCTGATACTCCGGAATGCCGATGCGAACGAGCTTCGGCAAACGGCGAGAAAACTCGGGATGAAGACGATTCTCGAGGATGGCGCCAGAAAGGTCAGGCTGGGCATCACAACCCTGAGCGAGGTGTTCCGGGTGACGCAGGAGGAGTAAATGCCGATCTTTGAATACCGGTCGATCACCATGGACGGGACCATTGCGGAAGGGGTTATCGAGGCCGCCGATCAAAAGGCCGCTATCGAAAGGCTCAGAAACACCGGGGTGATTCCGCTGGAAGTCAAGTCCCCGGCGGACCGCGGTTTCCGAAGACGGATCGGTTTTAAAACCGACAAGGGAGATCTGACGGTATTCACAACCGAGCTCTCCACGCTGCTGGCGGCGGGGCTGCCCCTCGACCAGGGTCTCAACATCCTCTCCGAGATCTCCGAGCACCGGGGCATGAAAGACGATCGTTCAGTCCCTGCTCAAATCGATCCGGGGCGGTATTTCCTTCTCCGAAGCGCTCCAGAAACACCCGCGCATCTTCCCCCGTTTTTATGTCAACATGGTCCGGGCCGGCGAGGCCGGCGGCGTTCTGGACGTGGTATTGGAGCGGCTCAACGAATTTCTCGAATCATCGAAGGAATTGAAGGGATCATGTGGTTTCCGCGATGATCTATCCGACGATCCTGGTGGTGACGGGCGGGGTTTCGATCATCATCCTTCTCACCTTCGTCCTGCCCCGCTTTTCCGTCATTTTTGCCGAACTCGGAAGCTCCCTTCCCATTTCGACGCAGATTCTCCTTGCGGCAAGTGAGCTGCTGAAGTCATACGGATGGATTTTTCTCATTGGGATTGTTGCGGTGTGGTGGTCGCTCAGGCGGTATATCGCCTCGGAGCGGGGAAGGTACTGGTGGGACGGCCTGAAGCTCCGCCTGATGGACGATGTGATCCGGAAACTGGAGACGGCCAGATTCTGCAGAACCCTGGGAACGCTTCTGGCCGGCGGGGTGCTCTCTGCTTCAGGCCCTGAACAATGCCCGGGATGTGATCGGCAACCGCGTCATTGCCGGGGCGATCGAAGCCGTATCCAAGGGGGCCAAGGAGGGAAGAGGCGATCTCCGATCCCCTTTCACGGGCGGGCGTTTTCCCGCCGATGGCGCTCTCGATGATCAAGGTCGGCGAGGAGACGGGAACGCTCGATCAAATGCTGCTCCGGGTCGCCGTCATTTATGAAAAGAGCCTGAAGCAGGCCGTCAAAAGATTCATGGCCCTGCTGGAGCCGATCATGATTCTGGTCATGGGGCTGATCATCGGTTTCATCGTGATCTCCATGCTCCTTGCGGTCTTCAGCATATCCGACATTCCGCTGTAAATAGAGGGAGGCAGTTCCCATGATTCACTTCCTGCAAGGGAGGAATGGGGTGGAATTGAGGTTGAAAAGGCAGGAAGGAGTTGAGGGTACGATGGGGTGGACAGTGTGAGAATGAGGTCCCTTTCCAAAATAAATAAGAACGGCTTCACACTTCTGGAGATACTCCTTGTCCTCTTTTTTATCACCCTGATCGTGGGTTTGACCGCGGTTTTCTTTGCCGGCTTCCTGCCTTCGGCCAAAATCAATGCTTCAGCACGGGAGATCACGGGCATGATCCGGCATGCCAGATCCCTCGCCCGCATGAATATGGAAAGCCGGACCTTTACAATCGATCTGGACAACCGAACCTATGGCATCGAAGGTCTGGGAACGAAACATTTTCCGCCCGATACCCTTGTCAAGGTGATCGATCCCTTCTCGGGCGACGAGATCGTTCGGGGGAAATATCCCATCGTCTTCCATCCTATTGGAGGCATGACCGGAGGAACCATTATCCTCTCTCTGGGGAAAAAGGAGATACGCATCGATCTGGATCCGATAAAATGAACATTGGGAACTAGAAAATCTTCAAAAGGGGCTTGACAACGCCCGGTTGTTCGAATTATCCTTTAACCACCGATTGATGAGGAGTCGAATGAAAAAGATATTCCTGCGAATGGTACGCCTCACCTGCCCTCTTATTTTTTTACTGGCTGCTTTATCCTGTAGCGGCGATGAATTGAGTAAATATTCTTCATTGGTTGTCAGCCTTGAAGCCGATTCAACGACGAATGTTGAACCCGGGCAGATCGTGACCCTTACGGCAAAGGTGACCAAGGACGGACGGAGGCCCTGCCTGGGGGCAAAAAGTCACTTTTACCGTTCTGACGCCCAATGGCGGCAGCTTCTCTCCGCGGGAACGGGAGACGGACAGCAACGGAGAGGCCCGCACCCTGTACACGGCGTCCTCCTCAAAGAGTGCCGATATCATTCAGGCGTCCATAAGCAACGACGCCATTGCGACGGTTACCCTCACAAAAACAGGCAGTGCCAGGATTGCTTCCATCGCGGCCTCGCCAACGTCGGTTGCAAAGGGCCGGACCAGCTTCATCACGGCGAACGTCACTGATGGAACAAAACCTCTCGATGGGGAAGTGGTCACCTTCACCATTCCGATCAATGCCAGTGGAGCCGGCTTTGTCAACGCCTCCGGGGTCAGCGTGCCGTCGATTTCGGTCACTACCGATGCCGGTGGCGAAGCAGTGGCGATCTATCTCGGCGGCGGCAATTCACCGGGTATCGATGTATATGACACCGTCCGGGCTGCATTGACGAACGGTTCATCTACCTCCGTGGAGATCACAAGGAGTGATTCAGGCATTGCCCGGATTGCTTCCATTGCGGCTTCGCCGACGTCGGTTGTTGAGGGCCGGTCCAGCATCATCACGGTGAATGTCACTGATGGAACAAAACCCCTTAGTGGGGAAGTGGTCACCTTCACCATTCCGATCAATGCCAGTGGGGCCAGCTTTGTCGACGCCTCCGGGGTCAATGTGCCGTCGATTTCGGTCACTACCGATGCCGGCGGCAAAGCAGTGGCGGTCTATCTCGGCGGCGGCAATTCACCGGGTATCAATGTATATGACACCGTCCGGGCTGCATTGACGAACGGTTCATCAACCTCCGTGGAGATCACAAGGAGTGCCGGTGTTTCAGGATATGTGGTCACAGTCACCGCCAATCCGTCAACTCTGACCTCTCTAACGGGATCGAGCATCGTCACGGCAAATGTGAGGGACAATACAGGCATTGCGGCCTCTGGCATCGCGGTCAGGTTTAGCACGTCGGGTGCAGGAGTTTTACAACCGGCAACCGCATCAGCGACGACGGGTGCTACCGGCAACGCAAATGCCGTGTTTACCGGCGCGGCTACAGGAATGGTTGTCGTTCAGGCAAGCGCGACAATCAACGGCACTACCTATACGGGTGCTGTAATCATTACAATACCCTAAAGGACCGTTCAGATCGATAACAAACGGGACAGCCGCCATAATTCAGCGACAATGGCGGCTGTCCGGGCACGCGGGGAATACGATTTTTTCATACAGCAGGGATGACGCCGCAGGTGGAGACGGAGAAGACCAAGACATTGAGAGCTGGAAACAATTGAAGTCAGGACTTCCGTGCCTGGATAGAAATAATTCTTGGAGGCATTTTGCTTACTGATTGTACCCCCATGATGAAACGTACCGGGTTTCATGTCGTTAGGGTGGTGATCCTTGCATTTTTTCTGACATGCCTGCTCCTTCCCGTTGGAAGCGTGCCCTCGAATGCCGCCGAATTGCCGGATCAGCAGACGCCTCAAGGTCCGACATTCCCGGTGGATGCAAGTCCTACGCCGGGCTTGCAACCCTCTCCTCCCCAGTTACAGCAACCGCCCGCTCCGGCTTCCCGCAGAGGTCAGTTCACGCTGAATTTCGATGATGCCGATGTGTATACGATCATTCAGACCGTCTTCGGTGAGATTCTGAAGGTCAATTACGTGATCGATTCCCGCGTCAAAGGAAGAGTCACTTTCAGGGCCATTGCCCCCGTTGCCGCTGAAAATGTGCTTCCCATCATGGAGGTCATCCTGAGGCTCAACGGGATCGGAATTGTGGAGGAAAGCGGCCTCTACAGGATCGTCCCAATCGGCGACATTGCGAGGGAACCTTCGCCCATCAGTTATGGCCGGGATCCGGAAAAGATCCGGATCACGGGAAGGGCCCTGCTCCAGGTGGTACCGATCATCTATGTTCAATCCTCCGAAGCCATGAAACTGATCGCACCCTTTGCCTCGAACAACGCCGTCCTGGTCAACGTGCCGAAGGGCAACCAGATCATCATTGTCGATACCGATGCCAATGTCAGACGACTGCTCAAACTGATCGAGGTTCTCGACAATGACAAACTCACGCAGCAAACGCAGCAAAAGCAAAAGCCGCAGATCTTTGCTTATCAAGTCCAGAACAGCAAGGCCAAGGATATCGTCACCCTTTTACAGCAGCTCTTTAAGGGCGGGAAGGAAGGCGGCACGACGGAACGCGCCCCTGCCGGTTACGCCACGGCCGGTATGGGGAGTCCTGCCGATCCGACGCAGCCGGGTTCCGGCGCCGCCAAGACCGGCGTGGGGAGTCCCGTCACCCCGATGCAGTCAGGCTCCGGCACCGCGGTCTCTTTACCGTCCAGTATCTCAACGATATCTCTCAACGGGGAAACCCTCATTTCCGATCTCACAAGGATCATTGCCGATGAAATCACAAATACCATCATTATTCTCTCCACACCGGAAGACTATGCCATCATTACAAAGGCCATCGAGAAGATCGATATCATTCCCCGACAGGTGATCATCGAGGGGATGATCGCGTCTGTAAACCTGACTGACAATCTCAGCCTCGGTGTCGCCAGCCTTTTTAAAGGGAGAGTATCCGGATTTGACACCAGCACCGGTCTGAATACGAATGTCCTCCCCTCAGAACTGATTTCGGCGGGATTTTCCTTTTTGGCCACCGACAGCGCCGGAGTGGTCAAAGCGCTGGTTACGGCCCTGGCGTCGGATTCGAATGCCAAGGTGCTGGCATCTCCGCATATCCTGGTTTCCGACAACCGGGATGCAAGGATCCAAGTCGGGCAGCAGGTTCCCCTCATGACATCGGAAACCTACGGAACGGCCGGCGTTTCCCCCCAGAGAAATTATCAATACAAAGACATCGGCATCATTCTGAAGGTCAAGCCCCGGATCAACGAAGGCGGTCTGGTTTCGCTGGAAATCTCCCAGGAGATTTCCACTGCCGACAAAATCACCCTGGGCGGTACGGAAGAGCTCCTCCTCAATAAGACCGAAGCAACAACCAATCTGGTCGTTCAGGATGGTCAGACAATCGTGATTGGCGGTCTCATCAGGGAGGACACGACAAAAGCCCGTGAGGGCATACCGCTCCTTTACAAGATCCCGTTTTTAGGTTGGCTCTTCGGCGAATGGAATGGCGGCCAATCAAGACAGGAAATCATTATCCTGCTGACGCCCCGTGTGATCAAAAATCAGAAAGACGCCAGGGAAGCGTCCGGGGAATATATCGAGAACATGTCCGAAGCAAGCGAGAAAAGAATAAAGAAGGAAGAGATCATCAAGGAAAAGCCGTTACGGACAAAGGAGAACGTCACGCCACCGGAGGCTTCCAAAGGCATCGATCAACAAAACCCGCGGTAGGTTTTCCCACCATAAAATGCGTTTCAAGGGTCTGGTTCTGCCGCCGATCGCCGTCCCGGCTTTTCCCACACCGCTGCCACTGCTTAAAACCACGTCGACCCCGGATCACTTCTCACCGAGCGCTTCGCGAACCTTCCGGGCAAGATCCTTCATGCGGAAGGGTTTCTGGTTTGTCAAGAATAAATCCTCCATAAAATGAATAAAAGCCTGGAAGATCTCCTTTTTACTACCTCCTTCGGTAACATTTTATTTGAGGCAATTCGCTCTTGAGAAAGAGATTGACAAGGTGCAACCTAAACCGTATCCTTCGGCAAATCAAATAAGTTGAGGAGGAAACGATGTTAAAAAACCGGTGGGCTTTAAGCGGCCTTATAGTATTTACACTGTTCTTCTTGTTGTCGGTCCTGGAGATCGACGCCTGGGCCAGAGCCGGAGGCGGGAGGTCTATGGGCAGCCGGGGTTCACGCTCTTACTCCACTCCGCGTTCGACACCTGCGCCTGCACCTGCCAACCCTTCCCAGGGTTCAAAACAGTTCAATTCGCCCTCTGCACCCGCGCCATCTCCCTTCGGCGGCGGCGGTTTTCTCAGGAGTATGGCCGGCGGGATCGTCGGGGGGATGCTCGGCGGGATGCTCTTTCGGAGCCTCGGGTTTGCCGGCGGTGGCGTCGGAGGCACCGGAGGCGGCATCGGGATGATGGATATCCTCCTGATCGGAGCACTCTTGTATGGGATCTACTGGTTTATCAAACGGCGGCGTAGCGCAGCGCCTGCAGAGACTCCCGCTGGAACCTACTACCGGGAATTACCGGCGGCGGACGCCAGACAGACGGCCCCACCGATGCAGGTATATGAATCGGGAGGACAGGAAAATGATGTGGCGTCAGGTCTCCGTCACATCCGTCAGATGGATCCCCAGTTTGATGAAAAACGCTTTACCGACGGCTGTATGGACCAGTTCTTCCTGATCCAGGGGGCGTGGGGGAACCGTGACATGTCAGGCGTCAGGAACATCCTGACCGATGGAATGCTCAAGACACTCAGTGAGGATGCCGATAATCTGAGGGCTAAAAAGCAGATCAACCGTCTGGAGAACATCGCCGTCCGCTCGGTCGAGATCGTGGAGCTCTGGCAGGAGGGAGGGGAGGATTTTATCACCGTGAAGCTCTACGCCAACCTTCTCGATTACACCATCGACGAGCAGACCGGACAGGTCGTTTCCGGCAGCAGAACGGAGCCCGTAAAATTCAACGAGTACTGGACATTCACCCGTCCGGTAGGGGATCACCCCTGGAAGCTCTCGGCCATCAGCCAAGTGGAATGATCACTGGCGCCCCGGAAACGGGGCGCCAGCTTAGTTTTTATAACAGGAGCCTGGAAATGACGATCGCCAAACGGTTCTGTGGTTTTTTTGTCATACTGATCATCTTGTTACTCTCTGCGAATCTTCCGGAGGCCGAGGCGCTCAAGCTCACCGCCCATTCGGCGATCCTGATGGACATGACGACCGGCCGGATCCTCTATTCGCATAATGAGGATAGAGCCATCCAGCCGGCCTCGATCACTAAAATTCTCTCCCTCTATCTCGCCGACGAGGCGATCCGTGAAGGCAGGGTCCACTCGGGAGATCCGGTAAAGATCAGCCGGAAGGCCGGGCGGACGGGCGGATCAAAGATGTTCGTCGAAGCCGGCAGCGAGATTCCCCTCGAGGAACTCCTCAAGGGCATGGCGGTGGTTTCGGCCAATGACGCCTCCGTAGCCGTTGCCGAATACATCGGAGGCGACGTCGATGTTTTTGTGGAGCTGATGAACCGCAAGGCCAAAGAGCTCGGCATGACCAGAAGCGTCTTCAGAAATCCCAACGGCCTCCCCGCCAAAGGCCAGGTCACGACGGCACGGGACGTACTGATCCTGGCCCGTGAGTACCTCCGGAGTTTTCCGGAATCGCTGAACCTCCATTCCCAGCAATACTTCACGTACCGGGAAATCACCCAGCACAACCGGAACACCCTCCTGAAGCGCTACCCCAATGCGGACGGTCTCAAAACCGGCTGGGTCCATAAGGCGGGATACCACATCATCGCCACAGCCAGACGCGGTAACACTCGCCTGATCGCGGTCGTCATGGGGGCGAAGAATCCGAACATTCGGACCAGAGAGACGGAACAACTCCTCGACGAGGGCTTCCGGCTGGTCGGACTCGGGCAGCAGAAGGGCTAATCCAGAAGGTTGCCTGTCGGAAGGTGGAAGAGCTGCTTTAGGACCTCATCGAAGTAATCCGGCAGGTAGCGGTTCCAGAGTCGGATCGGCAGTTCGCCCAGATCGCGCTTGTCCGAAGCGGGGAAGGCGAAAAGATATTCCAGCAAATACTGGATGTTCTGCGCGAGCGGCCCCCGGTATTGCTGGCAGAGGCGCTGCTCGATGATCCGGTCCTCGTGCATGCAGCGGCCGATCTCGCTCTCCAGCATCTCCTGATAGGTGGAAAGGATGATCTCCAGGAGGATATCCTCTTCACCGGAGCGGACAAATTCGCCAAAGGCCTGTCCGGCTTCATCAGGGGACAGACCCCGCTTCTGCATGACGTTCAGAAACCCCGGTCCGAAAGGACGGGCGATGATCTCTTCCCTGGGCGGCCGGTAGCGAACGATGAGATTGGTTGCGTTGTACTGTCCGGTGTGCTTTTCCTCTTCCACGATCTCACAGTTGGGCAGACGATCGAGGAGCTCCGTCAGCCGCCGTTGTTCGGACTCCTCCAAGATGACCTTCACACCGGCAACGTCGTTGATGACGAGTTTTTCTCCCGCGTCCGCAATCGGCCTTTTTTCGCGCAGATCATCGAGCAGGCGTTTCTCCGCATGAAGGAACTCCTCCGTCATGTCCTCGGGCGCCGTCAGAAGCCGTTCCCGAGGGACGCCTAAAAGCCGGGCCCGCTCATCCGCCATGGTTTCGGCGTGCCGCTTGATCGTGGCAAAGATGCGGTCAATGATCCGCCGAGCCGATTTTTCCGCCAGACGGCGGACCCGTTTGATCCTGCTCGATCCGCAATATTCCGGACTCCCATTGCGGTAGCGGAAGCAGAGAATCCCGTGGAAAGGGGTCTCCCGATAGAAACGACCGGGATTCAGGTGGTAATCGCGGATCAGCTCGTCGATTCGATCATTACGATAGGGGATCTGGGAAACAAGGGCGTCCTTCAGCTCGCCCTTGACCTGAACGGAACGGCAGAAGAGTTTGTCCTGATGCAGCTCACGGAAGATCAGCTCGGAAAAAAACTCAAGGTAGCGAAAGACATAGACGTGATTGAAGTGGACCAGACGGGTGATCAGGTCTGCATCCGCCGGGCGCGACTCGTCGTACATCCAGCGGCGGATGATGTCGCTGAGCGCCTCCCGATGAAGAAAGCTGTTGATCGTAATCATGATCCTGTCCTCAAATCCCGTCCGACACGGTGGCCGCGGCCGGAGCGGATTCCCATACCCATTTCCATCAGCACCCTTCCGGCGGCAGAGGGAGAAGGAAGAAACGGCCTGTTCGCTTATGACAAAAAGTGACACCTCTGTCAAGCCGGTCAAAATCATCTTGACAAAAAAATGCGACAAAGCGAGATAGCGACAGTAAATCATCTGTTACAAAAACTGTGAAGAAGGAGGAGGAAAACATGATTGCATTGCACCAGAGAAGTTATGGTCTTTATTCGCTCATGGCGGGGAGTCTGGCCCTGTGTCTCGTTTTTTCCGGAGGTACGGCCATCGCAGCCGCCATCGAGGTCTTTCACGCCGATTCGCTGGCCGGTCCCATGAAGGCCCTCAAGGGGGCCTTCGAAACCAGGAATCCGGGCGCCCAGGTGAATCTCACGACAGGCCGCTCCCAGGAACTGGCGGAAAGGATTCTGAAGGGGGATGTCTGCGACGTCTTCACCCCCTCGGCCCCGGCCGTGATTGAGAAGGACCTGATGACGAAGAAGGTCGCCGGAATGGACCGCACCGGGGCTTCCTGGTCTGTGATCTTCTCCGCCAACGAAATGGTCGTCATCACAGCCAAGGGCAATCCTCTGGGAATCAAAAAAATGAGCGATCTGGCAAAAGCCGGTGTGCGCTTCACCCGCGTGACGGGGGAAAAGGACATGGCCACCCAGCGCACCATCGATTTTGTAAAGAACGTCACTACCCTGGAAGGCAATCCGCACCTGGCCCAGGGGATCATCGGCGGCGCCGTTACGGATCCGTCGAAACCCCATACGGTTCCGGAAACGATCCGTGACATCGCCACGGGAAAGGCCGACGCCGGGGTTGTCTATTACTCCGCCGCCGTGGAGGCAAAAGAAAACGTGGACAGTCTGAGGTTTCCCTCCGAGGTCAACCTCAGCAGCCAGATACGCAACGCCGCCACCATCCCGTCGACGGCAAAGGAGCCGGCTACGGCCCTCTCCTTTGTCCGGTTCATTCTCTCCGATGAGGGCCGCAAGATCCTGGAAGCGACCGGCCAACCTCCCATCGTCCCTCCCATCACCAAGGGAGAAATCCCACGGGAACTAAAGTAAGGACGATAAGAGCCTGCCGTCCCGATCAGGACGGCAGGCTCTTTATCAGGAACACCTGAATAGATTCAGTTCTCACTCCCCATTGAAAACGGAAAAATGAAAATGATGGTCGACATTCGGCACAAAGAGACGGCGCGGGGTTGCACACCCTTTTGACCTGTGATAGAGTCCGCCCCAGCGAAGATTGACCCCCGTAAGGTCTGGTCGGCAATGAAGGAGACGACGATATGGAGGCAGCGGAACTGATCCGCAGGGCAAAAGCGGAAGGCCGCACCGCACTGACCGAGGCGGAGTCCAAAGAGGTGCTGAAGGGATACGGCGTGCCGGTTGTGCCGGAATCGATCGCCGCGACGCCCGATGAGGCAGTGGCCGCTGCGGAGAAGATCGGATTCCCCGTCGTCCTCAAGGGCCTTGGGACAAAACTGACACACAAAACAGAACGGGGCCTCGTCCGCCTGAATCTCAACGATGCGGAAGCCGTCCGCAGGGCGGCGGCTCAGGTCGCCTCTGCCGCCGGAGCGGATCTCGAGGGAATCCTCATCCAGCCGATGCTCTCCGGCCGCCGGGAATTTGTTGCCGGCCTATTCCATGACGCCCAGTTCGGCCCGGTTGTCATGTTCGGTCTCGGCGGGATCTTTACGGAGGCCCTCGACGATGTCGTCTTCAGAATCGCTCCCCTCGACCAGAACCATGCCGGGCAGATGCTCGAAGAGTTGCGTGCCAAGAAGCTCCTCGGACCGTTCCGCGGTGAACAGGCGGTAAACAGTGAACAGCTCATCCAAACCCTGGTTGGCCTCTCGCGGATCGGTCTGGAACTGCCGGACGTGACCGAAGTGGACATCAATCCCCTTCTCGTAAGCCCGGACGGCCGGGTCACCGCGGTGGATGCCCTGATCATCCTGGGCCGGCGGCCACCGGCAAAAACCCTGCACCCGCCGATCGATCCTCGGGCAATCGCGATGCTCTTCTATCCCCGCTCCATCGCCTTCGTCGGCGCCTCCGGGACATTAGGCAAGTGGGGGTACCGGCTTTTCTGCAATGTGGCCGCGGGGGGATTCGAGGGGCCGATCTACCTCGTCAATCCCAAGGGGGGTGAGATCGCCGGCCGGCCGGTCTTCAAATCGGTGGTGGAGATCCCGGGGCCGGTCGATCTGGCTGTCGTGACCATCCCGGCGGCGAAAGTCCGGGACCTGATCCCCCAATTCAAGGAAAAGAAGATCAGGAACATGCTTCTGATCACCTCCGGATTCGCCGAGACCGGCGCCGAAGGGAGGCGCCTGGAGGAGGAACTGGTCCAGGCGGCGCGGGAGGCGGACATCCTGATCCTCGGTCCGAACACGATGGGGATCTGCAATCCCTACGCGACCCTCTTCTGCTGCGGATCGAACGTCCGGCCCAAACCGGGCGCCACCACGATCGTTTCCCAGTCGGGGAATCTCGGGGTGCAACTCCTCGACTTTGCCGAGCACGAGGGCGTGGGGATCCGCGCCTTCGGCGGATCGGGCAATGAGGCGATGATCACGATCGAGGATTACATGGAGGCGTTCGAGGTCGATGAGCTGACGCGGACGGTGGTGCTCTACCTGGAAAGCATCAAGAACGGGAGACGCTTCTTCGAGTCCGCCCGGCGCGTGGGCAAAAAGAAGCCGGTCGTCATGCTCAAGGGGGGCCGCACCCAGGCGGGGAATCGCGCCGCAGCAAGCCACACGGGGGCGCTCGCCTCGAACATCCGGGTCTTCGAGGCCGCGGCCCGCCAGGCGGGGATCGTCGTTGTGGAGCAGCCGATGGATCTCCTCGACCTGTCCGCCGCTTTTTCTTCCCTCCCTCTCCCCCGCGGTAACCGGGTCGCCGTGATGACCCTCGGCGGCGGCTGGGGAGTTGTCGCCTCCGACCTCTGCGTCGAGAATGGTCTTGCGATCCCCGATCTCCATCCCGAGCTGATCGCACGGATCGATCAGATCCTTCCCCCTTACTGGAGCCGTTCCAATCCCATCGACCTCGTCGGCGAAGTGGGTTCGATCATCCCAAAACAGGTCATCGAGGAGCTGATGAAGTGGGAGGGGTGCGACGCGGTCATCCATCTGGGCATCCTGGGATTGCAGGTTTTTATGAAGCAGATGATCGCCTCGATCTACACGGTCGATCCGGCGATGGACCGGAACATCCTGGAGGCGATTCCCGGGACGCTCATGGAGTTCGAAAAAAGTTACCTTGCCCATACAGCCCGCCTCATGGAGCAGTATGGCAAGCCGATCCTCGGCGTCAACCTGCTGCCCGATGAGAATGCCCGCACCGTCATGGATATCGAGGGGAGTCCTTACAAAGCGGTTTCCTTTCTGACGCCGGAGCGAGCCGTCAAGGCCCTGGCCCGGATGCACGCCTACCGGCAGTGGCGGGACCGGGAATAACCCCTTTTACACGTGATCAATTGAACCACCGGATAGGATCATCATCATGACCAAAAAAGAAAAAGGTCAGACGGAATGGAGTCAGGAAACGCTGCTGGGCATGGGCCGGGCCTTTATGGAAAGCCGCGTTCTTCTGACCGGGGCGGAGCTCGACCTGTTCACTTTGGCGGCTGGCGAAGCCGCTATCGGCTGAACAGATGGCCGGGCGGATCGGTGCCGATCTGCGGGCGCTGACGATTGTGCTCGATGCACTGGCGGCGATGGGACTTCTGATCAAGGAGAACGACACATACCAAACCGAGCCTTCCGCCGCGCGCATGCTCTCCGCAGACAGCCCCGCCTCGATCCTGCCGATGATCCGGCACAGCTCCGATCTGTGGGATCGCTGGGGGCAACTGACCCATCGAGTCGCAGGGCCACGGGAGAAAGAAAAGTCAATGCGGGCCTTCATTGGTGCGATGCACGTCGTCGGACATACGCTTGCCCCGCGCATCGTATCTCTGGTTGGTATTTCAGACGCGCGGCGACTCCTCGACGTGGGCGGTGCGACCGGCACCTACACGATCGCCTTTCTGGAAGCAGAGCCTCGGATGCGGGCGACGCTTTTCGATCTGCCTCCGGTGATCGAAATGGCACGCGAAAGGGTGAGCGCGGCCGGGATGCTGGACCGAGTGACGCTGGTCGCGGGCGACTACAGAAAAGACCCCCTGCCTGCGGGGCACGACCTCGCGTTTGTCTCGGCGATCATCCACCAGAATTCGCCCGCCGAGAATGTGATGATGTTCCGCAAGATTTTCAACGCTATAGAACCCGGAGGACGGATTGTAGTACGCGATCATATATTGAGTCCCGACCGGACGCATCCCAGGTCCGGCGCCCTGTTTGCGGTAAATATGCTGGTCGGCACGGAAGGCGGCAACTCTTATACGGAGACCGAGATCCGCGACGCACTGGAACAGGCAGGCTTCACCGGCGTGAGGATCATCCACCCGGACACCCGTATGGATGGCTTGATGGAGGGTTTCAGGCCTCGATAGGGAATGCACACCGGCGTCGAACTTCTGCCATTCTTCCGAGCCTGAAAACATTATTCGCACACGATATGAAGGAAAACACCGGATGAGTAAAGATACAATTCATATAGAAGCAGTGCCATTAAAGGTAAAATTGAAAACCACATTCCGCCATGCCGCGGCAACCAGGTATGAGGGAGAGAGCATCTGGGTTCAGGCAAAAAGAAACGGAAACAAGGGATATGGTGAGGGTTGTCCGAGAGTCTACGTGGCGGGTGATGATCTTGAGTCGAGCCTCAAATGGGTAAAGGAAAATTTTTCTACCGGGAAAGTGGATTTCGAATCCCTGGATGACCTGAAACGATGGGTCGAGAATAACGGCACGGTCATCGACAAGTACCCATCGGCATGGTGCGCTATAGAAATGGCATTGCTTGATCTTTTTTCCCGGGAGAAAGGTTGTAGTGTTGAAACGTTGCTTGGACTTGATGAATACAAACTCTGTGGTCGCTACACTGCCGTTCTGGGTGACGATAAAAAATGGAAATATACGACGCTGGTAGATCAATATCTGATCCGCGGACTTTCGGATTTTAAAATCAAGCTGAACGGCAACCTCGATCGCGATAGGGAAAAGCTCGCATATTCTAGAATGATTTATGTATTCAGTATCACGTCAAAGACATACGTATTCGTTTTGACGCGAATAATTTATGGAAGGATCGATGTGACGAAGCCATCGCGTATATCACAGCACTGGGCGGGCAGGTATTCGCCCTGGAAGAACCCGTGGGATCACGCAATACCGTAGACATAAGCAAGATCAGCATGGCCACGGGGCTGCCTGTTATTCTGGATGAAAGCCTGTGCACCCTGGATGATTTATCGCTCTTTAGAAATATACCGGGAAAATTTATAGCGAATATCAAGATATCTCGAGTGGGCGGTCTTATACGAGCCTTGAGATTGATTAAAGAGCTCAAAAAGATGGGCTGGCCGATGATCATCGGCTGCCACACGGGTGAAACCTCTTTGCTCACCCGGGCCGCACTTGTAGCCGCCTCTGCTGCCGGAGAGAGTCTTATTGCCCAAGAAGGGGCATTCGGCGACTATCTCATGGAACGGGAACCGGTGGAACCGATATTGAAATTCGGCCGCGATGGTCTGTTGAATTTGAGTTATCCCTATTACTTTAAAACAGTCCAGGGGCTTAAGGTCATTCCGACTGACAACTGGAACATCGGATTTGGATTGCAGGGTCGTATGCCCGTTGTTCCGGACGACGGCTCACCGAAAGTACATTTTCTCGAAATGTCCGATAGGTATAAAATCCATTACCGCGTCTGGGGTAAAACCGAAGGGGAAGATGCAGTGATTGATTTTACATGGGGGTATGGGCCATTCAGGCTGGCAGGCACCGCTGGCAAAGCAGCTGCGTTCCATGTCACCGGATATAACCGTTGTCGCACCTGACCGGCGGGGTTGCGGATTAAATGAGAACCGCGGTGACCTGGGTTCCGTTCAATCTCTCATTGAAGATGTGGTAAAGCACGTTGAATTTCTGAAAAGATCCTTTACGCGGGTTCATCTCGCAGGCTGGTGCCAGGGTTCACAATACGCTTCTATTGCTGCGGCCAGACTGGGCGATACACTCTCCAGCCTTATCCTGCTGACTCCCGAGTTTTTTCTGGAACGAGCGGTTCAGGTCGGTCTTAAGGAGCGCAGAGAAAATCGTTTTAAAGATGATTTTCGAATTCAAACTGAAACCCGAACGGAACCGTGCCTGCATCCCCATCCCCATGGAGGCAACCGATTTCACACTGGTCGATGAATGGCTTGATTTTATTGACAATGATGATCTTAAAACAACCATGATTACATTAAAATCCGTAAGCATCATGGATGAGGTTCAGGAGCTTTCCTGGTTTGCAATGCTGCAGATCAACCTTCCGGTGCTTGCAATCATGGCAGAAAATGATCGGATGGTGGACAACAACAAGGTCCTGCAGTTTATTGGCCATCTATTTACCCGGATGAAAATCAGAACCGGCTTGATCTCACTGAAAAGCGGCCATGCCATACAGTTTGAAAGACCGAAGGAAGTGGCTACTGAAATGATAAATTTTATTCGGAAAATCAATAAATGGGCACAGACACAGACAGACCTGACACCAGATATTGCGCTGTATTTCAGGTGGGATAGTACGATATCTTGATTAAAGATGAACAAAAGTAACTTTTTCGATGAAGCATTTTCAATAGGACTCAGGCAACTCAATGAAAAAACTTTTGCTAATAAATCCCGTTGGCCGTAAAAGCGGTTATTTATTGAGTAAATTTTCCACATTCCAACCCTTAAGTCTGGCTTATATTGCTGCAGTCACCCCATCTCACTGGGAGATCAAAATAGTAGATGAGAATATCGATGAATTTAAGTTCGAAGAAGCTGACCTGGTAGGCATTACAGCATTTACCAGCAATATCAACAGGGCCTATGAAATTGCGCAGATGTACCGCAAAAAAAAGATAAAAGTGATTATGGGAGGAATCCATATCTCCATGCTTCCCGATGAGGCCTTGCAGTACGCTGATTCTGTTGTGATAGGAGAAGTGGAAGGTATCTGGAATCAGGTCATCAGAAGATTTCGAAAACAACCACCTGTTACCCAAATATAACGGTCCTCGAATCGACCTTTCCCAAACCAAAATCATCCCCCGGCACGATCTGCTGCATCCAAACTATTTTTGGAACTCTGTCCAAACCTCTCGCGGCTGCCCCTTTAACTGCAATTTCTGTTCAGTATCCAGATACCTGGGTAAAGAGTATCGTCAACGAAGAGCAAAAGATGTGCTGGATGAGTTAGAAGAAATAAAAGGTAAATATATAGCCTTTGTTGATGACAACCTAATCGGCCATAGTCCAGAAAACATAAACAGGGCTATAGAATTGTTTGAGGGTATGATTAGTCGCGGTCTACGCAAGAAGATGGTGGATGCAGACTTCTATAAACGCAGCTGATGATGAGCATGTGATCAAACTGGCAGCTCAGGCTGGTTGCATGTACGTGTTTATCGGCTTTGAAACTCTCAACAAGAAAACGCTTAAAGATATGAAAAAAGGCATTAACCTGAAGATCGGTGTAGAAAATTATAAAAAGGTGGTAGATAGATTTCATAAATATGGAATAGGAGTATTGGGATCATTCGTCATCGGAAATGATTATGAGTCCCCGGAATACTATAAAGAATTAGCTGATTTCCTGGTCAACTCTGGTATTGACAGTTGTTCAGATCAGCATACTGACGCCCCTTCCTGGCACCGACTTGATGGAACAACTGCAGAAAGAAGGAAGGTTGATTTATCAGGATTTACCCAAAGATTGGGACAAATATCGTTTCTCTTACGTGGTTCACCAACCACGGGGGGTGGAAGAAAATACCATCTATGCAGGCAATAATTATATCAAAAATAAAATATACTCTTTCCCTTTCTACCAATACCGCCTGTTAAATTCAGCGTTTCGTATTAAGAATCTGGCCAACATCTATGCTGTATACAAACTAAATCAAGCCCTAAAAAAGAGTTGGCAAGGTTCCCATTATTATAAAGACTCCATATCTCTGTAATAACATCCGACTTGTACTAATTCTATCCAAGATGTGAGCGAACTGCTCAAAGATTTTATCTGCGACATTTCTCGATGAACGGCTTTTATACGATTGTCAATAATACTGCTTTCGATTTTCAGTCACTTTAAAGAAACTGCTTGAGTTTCTTTTAAAAAACGTTATAATCTTTACGATAGTGTATTACGAACGGAATATGGTGAGTACCTGATGGAAGTACAAAGCTGCGAGCCTTCATTACTCATCCATGTCTCTCATAAAGAAATTATCGGAAAATATGAACGGACAACAACCCCTCTTTATAACAGCCGTATCATCAAGAACTACGTTGAGTATCTGAAAAGTTACTATCCGAATATCGATATTGCCTCTCTTCTGAAGTATGCAGGTATTGAAACTTACCAGTTGGATGATGAGGGTCACTGGTTGACTCAGGAGCAGGTTGATCGTTTTCACGAGATGCTTGCGGAAAAAACGAATAATCCGGACATCGCCAGAGAAGTGGGACGTTTTTCCGTCACTTCCCAAGCTTCCGGAGCTGTGAGACAGTACCTTCTGGGATTCATTAGTCCGGCAACGGCTTATGCCGTCGTAGAAAAGCTTAACTGCCAGATTCACTCGGGCGACAATAGTTGAAAACTAGATCCATCGGGACAGATAAGATTGAGGTGAAAATATACGCTGATGCCCAATGTGGTTGAAAAGCCTTATCAGTGTCTTAACCGGCTTGGTACATTGGAAGCTGTAGCAAAAATCTTCACAGGGAAATTTGCCAAAATAGAACATCCGATCTGCCTTCACAAAGGCGGGGACTGCTGCTTGTATACCATCTCCTGGGAAAAGACACGTGTCTATGTCTGGAAACTGATTCGTAATTCTTCTTACATCGTCGGCTTTATTGCCTGTGTTCTATCCGTGAGTTTTATGCCACCCGCTTATTGGGATGTCCTGGTTTTATCCTTTCTCCTCATAGTGATTGGCACGACACTCTATACCGAACACAGGGAAAAGAAAGAATTGATCGACAACCATCCGCGACCAGGGGGATGCGGCTGACCGTCTTATCGAACAGATCAACACCAGCTACAACAACGCCCTCCTCGTCCAGGAGATCGGACAGGCCACGTCCATGATCCTGGAGATCAATCAGTTACTCGCCTTCATCATGGAGGCCTTGGAGAAGCGCCTCGATTTCGACCGGGGAGTGATCCTGTTAGCGAATCGGGAAAAAACACGCCTGATGTACACCATCGGCTACGGATACAATCAGGAACATCGTGAATATTTAGAGAATATCGAGTTTCATCTGGACAACCCCAATTCTCGGGGGGCCTTCGTTCTTTCTTTCCGGAACCAGACTCCCTTGCTGATTAATAATATCGATGAAATAACAAAAGATTTTTCTCCGCGAAGTGTCGAATTTGCTAAAATGATGGGGACCCATTCCTTTATCTGCGTCCCCATCGTTTTCAAGGGAGAATCCATGGGGGTTCTTGTCGTCGACAACACACGATCCAAACGTCTGCTAAGTCAGAGCGACATGAGCATGCTGATGGGAATCGCCCCCCAAATCGCAATCAGCATCAACAACGCCATGGCCTACCGGAAAATCGCGGAAAGCGAAAAAAAATTCCGGTCCCTCAGCGAAAGCACCCCAGACATCATCTATACAATCGATACAAAAGGCGTTTTCACCTATGTTAATCCCGCCTGGGAGAGGATTCTGGGTTACAACAGCGAAGAAGTCATAGGAAGACATTTCATCGATTTTGTCCGAAAAGACGAGATCCCTTTATATATCAGAATGTTCAAATCCATCCGCGACGAGGGGATTACGGTCCGGGATCAGATCGGAACGCTCATCAATAAAGATGGAACGGACCGATTTTTCAGTATCAGCGGCGCCCCTGTCCTCGATTCGGAGGGCCGGATGACGGGCGTTGTGGGAACCTTCAAAGACGTCACCGAGCGAAAGCTCGCCGAGGTAAAATTGGAGGGAGAAAGGGCCTTCCTCCGACAGGTGGTTGACGCCGTTCCCTCATTCATCTCAGTCAGGGACGCCGAAGGCAGATTCCAGTTGGCCAATAAATCCCTGGCGAAAGCCTGCGGGACGACACCGGATCGACTCATCGGCAAGACGCTGGCGAATTTCAATCCGAATGATGACATCGTCAAGAAAGTCCACGCCGACAACCTCGATGTGATTCAGAACCGGAAGGAAATCATCATTCCCGACGAGATATCCACATATCCCGATCCTTCGGTCAAATGGCTCTCTACCCACAAGGTTCCTCTGGTCGATCAAGATGATGTCTGCAGCAGGATTCTCACCGTAAGCACGAACATCACACACCTGAAGGAAGCGGAAGAGGAGAAGAATAAACTCCAGAATCAGCTCATCCAGATCCAGAAAATGGAGGCGGTCGGTACGCTTGCAGGCGGGGTTGCCCATGATTTCAATAATATCCTCATGGGTTTGCAGGGCTATCTCTCCATGTTGCTCTATGACATGAGTCCGGATCATCCGTACCGGACGAAGCTTGAAAATATGGATAATTACGTCCGTCGAGGCTCCGATCTGACAAGGCAGCTCCTGGGATTTGCCCGAGGGGGAAAATACGATGTGAAGCCGACCAACATCAACGAACTCGTCGGGAAAAGCGTGGATCTGTTCGGCCGGACGCGAAAGGAGATCTCCATCTACAGGAACTTTGCCGAAGACGCATGGACCGTGGATGTCGATCAGGGGCAGATAGATCAGGTGTTTCTCAATCTCTTCATCAACGCTTCCCAGGCGATGCCCGGAGGGGGAGATCTCGATCTTCAAACGGAAAATGTCTTTTTCAGTGAGGCGGATGAAAAACCGGTCGGTGTAACTACAGGCAGGTACGTCAGGATCTCCGTGACGGATAATGGCGTGGGGATGGACAGCATAATTCTAGAGAGGATTTTCGAACCCTTCTTCACGACCAAACAAAAAGGAACCGGTACCGGTCTAGGCTTGGCCTCGGCCTATGGCATCATCAAAAACCACGGCGGCAGCATCCACGTCTTCAGCGAACCTGGAAAAGGGACAACCTTCCATATCTATCTTCCCGCGACGGATCATCAACCGGACGTCAGTGAGGAGAAAAAGGAAGAAGTCTTTACCGGCGGGGAAACCATCCTTGTTGTGGATGACGAACCGATCAATATCGCCGTCATGCAGGAGATGTTGGAGATGCTTCACTATCGCGTGCTACTGGCAGGGAGCGGTCAGGAAGCCGTTGCAGTCTACATGGTAAAGCAAAAAGAGATCGACATCGTCATCCTGGATATGGTCATGCCCGGAATCAGTGGGGGGCGTACATTCGACCTCCTGCGGGAGATCAATCCGGATGTGGGCGTGATCCTGGCCAGCGGCTACAGCGCCGAAGGTGAGGCAAGAAAGATCATCAACCGTGGCTGCTGGGGCTTCATCCAAAAGCCTTTCAAGCTGCAGGAATTCTCAAAGAAAATACGAGAGGTACTGGACAATCGAGGCAGGAAAGCCACTACCTGAAACGCGATACGGCGATGCGTTCTGAACGGATAGTTAGGAAACTATCATGATGGAGGGGAGGGCGGAAGTCTGAGGCGATCAGTTTTACTCTAGTTTAATCCGATATGTGCGTGCCAGGTATTTCATATAGGCGTTCCCATGTTGGACATCAAGAATCCACAGGTAATACTCTTTTTCGTTATAAAGACCATTGTTTTTCGCATAGGTACTTGGATAAATCATCAAGGGGACGGATTTTACCCCGGAGGCCATTGTCAGATTGCCAATAGCGCTAATAATGATTTCCGGTGGTGTCTTGGGATCGATGACGAGCACCTTAAAGCCGTTCAATAGATCCGATAAATTAATGGCAACGTCCGATTCTTCAGCAATGATCACCGCCCTCAGATCACCGCAACAGCGCAAAGCCAAGGGCTTCCACCGCCGGATAAAACCCATGCCGGCGTAAACCTTTTCCAGAGATTCCTCCTGCGGATGAGAATCCAGGCATAACATGTCCCAAAGAAGGCCCCCGGAGTGATGGTTATAGAACTGTTTTAATTCCCACAGGTCCGAGGTGGAGCACTCCTGTAACGACCATCCGCTGGGCAGAGGCGCCGGCTGCGCTTCAGTTGCATAGGTATGGTAGCTGAATAGATCAAGAGAGGTGATATGTGCATTGTTTTGCTCTTGTGTAAAACCCGCGAAAATCCGTTCGTTGAACTTATTTTCCGGACGCATATAACAAAAGGCATAGTCCATGTGAGCGGATGGAAGCAGATGTGCACCATTCAAATATAATATCAATTGTTTAATGACAATAAATCCCATATATTTGTCGTTCATCGGCCGGGCGGCGTGATGATGAATCATCCAAGCCTTATCATAGGCCCTCAGTAGAGAAACATGACTGTAGATACGGCCGTTTTTCTGAAAGGTGAAATGCTTTGCGATCTCCGAGGCATCACCATAGAGTTTTCGATAGGTCTCTTGAAAATCCTCCCGAAATGCCTCGATGTGCTGGTATTTTGCGGGATACATAAAATTAGTGTCGAAAAATAGGTCCCATAGCTCATCGAGATTGATCTCATTGGTCATGCCCTGACCCACGCCGGGAATACTATCAAGTAACTTATTTAAGTTGTTATAGTTTTTTAAATCCATATCCAGGATTGCCATACCGAAACGGACGGAATTTTCCACTTTCTGGTAAATCACCTGAACCTGACAGTGAATCTTGAGAATACCGGCATAAGATATAGTCATGCCGGGGATGATCATCCCCGGCATCAAGACCGCTTCATCGGTTCTATCGCAAACGGAAAAACCTGTCGTGGAAACATCGAAGATCTCGCGTTGCACGACCTTCCTCATAAACGGATGTTCAAATACAGCGTATAAGGGCGGTGAGATCTGCCTGCGGGGGTTCCGCAAAACCTTCGCCTTGAAGCGTTGTATCTGAGTCTGTATGGGGGCCACAACAATCTCTCGGCTTTGCCCATTTTGTTTCTGATACATACAGGAGCAATTACCCGAATAAAAAACATTTTTATCGTTGGACAGACGGATGGTGACCGGCGCCTCGACATTAAACCAGTGAAACGAAGAAAGAGGAGTTGATTGAACGCGTATGCGAAAGGTATGGGGATTGAAATCGATTAATTCTCCCACCGCCTGAAAACCGCTTTGCCATAGTTCTGCTTTGACATCGTGACATGCAAAACGGGGGCTTTGTCTTTTGCTGATCGTAAGACTTGTGTCCGGCAGCGTAATGGTCAGTCCGTCACCGTTCATCACAAGCATCTGGGCCGGGACGAGAATCACTGATTGATCATGGGAGACAATCAAATATTGGAAATGATAACGCTCCAGTTTGTAAGTGGAATAGGCTTGATCCCAATGACAGATCAATTCATCGCCTGAACAGGGTTTCGGATGAACCTTGACCAGTATCCCCTCTTCATACAGGGGATGGTTAAGGAGAGCATAGATATGGTTTCCTTTAAAATGCAGATAGTTGAGTATGTTTGTCAGCTTCTTTTTGTCTATATTTCCTGCGGAAGCCAGTGCACTGATCAGATCATTGTGACGGAACATCCAGGGCGGCAGCGACGCTTCTTCATTCTGGGGGCTTTCCAGAAAGGTAACTTTGCCGATGGCGCCTTGATCCATCTTATGATCATTCATTTTCAGGTATTTACATCCTTAGAAGCAGACTGTGTGGATTCGCACTACCAGCGCCGACCGAAATCCTTTTACAAGAGAAAATAAGTCTGAAAAGAACTTACCTTATATGTGCGCAGAGAATAAGAAAAGCGCCCCTGTATGTCAAGGAGATTTTGGTTCCACAAAGAACCCGTGCAATTCTTTTCTATTTTTGTTATAGGGATCGAAGTTCTATACGTATTCAACTTACATCAACAGGAGGTTTCTGATGGAAATAACCAGAATGGCCTTTGCGGCAAACAGACTTGATCAACCAGGTCGTCCAGGTGAAAAAAGGGGAAATGGTCGTCATCGTGACCGATACCGACCGGCCTCGGATCATTACCCAGGCATTAGCGTACAGTGCGATTTCGGCGGGCGGGAAAGTGGTCGTGGTAACGATGGAGCCCCAGGAGATCGGGGGGGCGGAATTGCCGGCGCCGGTTGCGGCTGCAATGGCCGCCGCACAGGTGGTGATCAACCAGTCCACCTACAGCATCACCCACACGGTGGCTGTCCGGGAGGCGATGAAGAAGGGAGCCCGGGTCGCCAATCTCCGCAATGTGACAGAGGAGATGATGGTCAGCGGCGGGATCACCGCGGATTATCAACAGGTGAAGAGGATAACGGAAAAGCTGGCCCGACTCCTGACAGAGGCGGACGTGATCCGTCTGACGACCCCTGAGGGAACGGACTTCACCATGCGGACCGCCGGACGTTCGGCAATCGCCCAGTCGGGATTCGTGACCAAGCCGGGAGAACTGTCCGGACTGCCGGACGGCGAGGCGACCCTGGCGCCTCTGGAAGGCGTCACCGAGGGAGTGATCGTTTCTCCCTATATCGCCGATCAGATCGGACAGATCACCGAACCGTTCCGGATGGAGATCGTCAAGGGAAGAATTACCAGTATCACGGGCGGAAAACAGGCCCTGGATCTGAAACGCATCCTGGAGGCGCGGGATGACGCGGGTTACAACGCCGCCTCACAGTTCGCCCTTGGGACGAATCCCGCATGCAGAGTGATCCCCAACACCCGGGAAATTTCAAAAAAGCTGGGGACCGCCCACGTCGCGATCGGCGACAACATTTCCCTGGGGGGAAAAAGCAAGGGGACCTATCATATCGACATCGTTTTTTTAAACGTCTCGGTATACCTGGACGGCAAATGCATAGTGAAGGACGGTGAGTACCAGATCGACCTGGAAGGGTAAATCCAGCCTCACTGGCCAAGCCCAGGCAAATGTTATGTTCTTAACTCTTTCCGTCATATTAGCGAATAACCGCCTTTAAGCGGTGCGAACACTGCTAATCGACCGGCGGGACAACGACAAAATGCACCCTTCTGTTCTTTGCCCAGGCTGCTTCGTTATGGTCCGGATCCAGGGGTTTTTCTTTACCGTAGCTGATCGTTTTGAGCCTTTCCTTCTCGATGCCCAGGTTCACAAGGTATTTCGACGTTTGCGCAGCACGCTCCTCACCGAGCGCCAGGTTGTATTCCACCGTGCCTCTCTCGTCGCAGTGTCCTTCCACCAAGAGTTTATACTCCTTGTATTTCAAAAACGCAGGAACATGGCTCCTCAGGAGCGCTTGCGCTTCGGGTGTGAGGCTATACTTGTCATACTCAAAAGTGATATCCGGAATCTGAAGTTCTTTGAGGGCCGCTTCCTTCGTAGACATCTCTCCCTTTGTCTTCTCGGTCGCTCCTTGTGTCGCCTGCGCGCCCGTTTTACCCAGGGCTTGCTGCCGCAGTGTCTGCTCCTGAAGCGTCTGCTCCTGCAAAGCCCCCTGCTTCTGTAACGTCCGCTCCCTTGCCGCCTGCTCATCGGCTGTTTCCGTCACCGTATTGGCGATCGGTTCCTGCGCTGGGTTCACGTGCAAACGGTTCGTTATATCACCCTTCTTGGCGCAACCGGTCGGAAATGTCACCGAAAGGCATAGAACCAGAGTAACCAGTCCCGCCCATAACCGTCTTTTTTCCATAATCACACCCCTTTCTTCGATCAATGAAGTTTCCGTCTCCTCTTCAATGCTTCATTCTCTCGCTCAATAACGTGTATCGCTTCTCCGTTTTATTATTCCTGACCGCAATGGCCATCGCCTTCCTGGTTCCAACAATCACGACAAGTTTCTTTCCCCTGGTTACCCCAGTATAGAGCAAATTCCTTTGGAGTAAAATGTAATGTTGGGTCAGGATCGGGATGACCACGGCCGGATATTCGGATCCTTGGGATTTATGAATGGAAACCGCATAGGCATGGACGAGTTCGTCCATCTCCGAATAGTCGTAGGGAATCTCCCGGTTGTCGATCGATACGATGATCTCCTGCGCCTCCGCATCGATCGAGAGAATCCGGCCGATATCCCCGTTATAGACCTCTTTGTCGTAATTGTTCGAAATCTGCATGACCTTGTCGCCGACCTTGTAGAGCCTCCCCATCCGGGTCACACCCTCATCGCCGGGATTGAGCGCCTTCTGAAGCTCCCTATTCAGGTTGGTCCCTCCGACGATACCCCGGTGCATGGGGGTGAGCACCTGGATATCGTCGAGCGGATCGAATCCGAATCGCCGAGGGATCCTCTCTTTGACCAAGGTGATGATCAGTTCCATGACCTTCTGGGGATCTTCCTGCTCGATGAAATAGAAATCGTCGAGCTTATCCTGGGAACTCTTGAGGTTCGGCATCCGTCCCTCGTTGATCATATGGGCGGTGACGATGATCGAACTTTCCCTCGCCTGGCGGAAAATCTCGTTCAACTCAACTACCGGTACAGCCCGCGATTCGATGATGTCTTTCAGGACGTTCCCGGCCCCTACGGAGGGCAGTTGGTTGACATCGCCCACCATGACGAGGGTCGCCCTGGCGGGAACGGCCTTCAGCAGGTGATGCATCAAGAGGGTGTCGATCATCGAGGCTTCATCGACGATCAGAAGCTCGCAATCGAGCGGCGCATTCTCGTTTTTCTGAAATCCTCCCTTCTGCAGGCTGTATTCGAGCAGCCGATGGATCGTTTTCGCTTCGTGCCCCGTGGCTTCCGTCATACGCTTGGCGGCCCGCCCGGTGGGGGCGGCCAGCATGATCTTCGTCTTAATGACGGAGCAGATCCGGATGATCGCGTTGATGAGTGTCGTTTTGCCCGTCCCGGGACCGCCCGTGATGACCATGACCTTGTTGCCGGTCACGCAGCGGACGGCCTCGATCTGCTGTTCGGCAAGCGTAATGGCAAGCTTTTCCTGTATCCATGAAATGGCCTTTTCCGCTTCGATCCTCCGGAGGGCCTGAGGGGTCCGGATCAGGACTTTGAGGCGGGCGGCGAGCTGGGTTTCTGCGGTATGATAACCGGCCAGATAGACCGCCTTGTGGTTCTCGCCAATGGCGTCCGTATTCCTGTCGATCTCTTCGATGACGATCCGCTTGTCCCCGGCGATGGTTCCGATCGCTCTGACGACGATCTCCCGATCGATATCGAGTATCTCTTTGCACTTGTCAATCAAAGGGTCATAAGGATAATAGACGTGGCCTTCGTCGGTCAGTTCATGAAGGACGTAAAGAATACCCGCTTCCGCACGGAGTTCCGAATCCTTGGCAAATCCCAGTTTCTCGGCGATCTTGTCGGCGGTGACAAATCCGATGCCGAAAACGTCCGTGGCCAGTCGGTAGGGATTCTCCTTGACGATTTCAATGGATGCATTCCCGTACTGTTTATAGATCCTGCGCGGAATAGCCGGGACCGACGCCGTGGGACTGAAGGAAAATCATGATGGACCTGATTTCCTTCTGTTCATCCCATGCCTTTTTGATCATGGCGATCCGCTTCGGACCGATCCCGTCGATCGCGGTCAGTTGTTCGATATCCCGTTCGATGACGTTAAGGGTCTCCTCCTTGAACCGCTTGACGATCCGCTTGGCCATGACCGGACCGATTCCCTTGACCAGGCCCGAACCGAGGTATTTCTCGATCCCATGGACCGTGGCGGGGGCAGCGCTTTCACAATAGGCGATCTTGAACTGCTCGCCGTATTTGGGATGATTACCCCATTCTCCTTTCATGGAGATGATCTCGCCGGGGGTGGGATTGACGATATTTCCGATGACCGTGACCAGTTCCTTGCGGCCATAGACCTTAACCCGGGCGACGGTATAGCTGTTCTCGTCGTTGGAGTAGGTGATCCGCTCGACCTGTCCACGAAGGTCTGCAAGGTAGTGATCGGAAGTCATTGGCTTTGCATTCCCGTAAGAGGTTAAATAGTAGCCCACACCTGACGCTCTTTATGGTAATGTAGGTCAGTCCTGAATCGATTGCAAACGATTTCATACCATAGGGGGTGAACAATGATCGACCGTACGGTTTCAACGGTGATTGCACCCCCAGAGAGGACGCCCTGTTGGCGACCAGAATATGCTGTTGCAGCCCACGCATGGGGTAGGAATGCCTTATCGGGTTTGCAGTTATCCCGCTGATCAAAGACATCCGGGCAAAACGCTTTCTGGGCATCCCGGACAGCGAACATGTCCATGCAGTCATTGCACTTGGATATACCGATGAGCGTTACGATCGGAATGGCCGGCCGGAAGAAAACTGTCAGCAGATATTTTGAAGGCAGCACAAACACGAAACTGAGTAGCAGGAGTGATCGCTACGCGTACTTCTCCTCGCGGTAGTGGGCCATCCGGACCTGGGGGTCCAGATCCCGCTTCCGGAGGCGGATGCTCTCCGGGGTCACCTCGACGAGTTCGTCCTCGGCGATGAACTCGATGCACTGGTCGAGCGACATGGGCCGCGCGGGCCGGAGGATCACCGTCTGGTCCGAGGTGGAGCTCCGCATGTTCGTGAGCTTCTTCTCCTTGACGATGTTGACGTTCAGTCGATGGAGCGGTTCCGCTCCCCGACGACCATCCCGCCGTAGACCTCCGTCCCCGGCGTCACCAGCAGCTCGCCGCGGTCCGCCATCGCGATGGGCGGCATAGGCGGTGACCTTTCCCGGCCGGTCGGCCACGAGCGCCCCCGTCACCCGCTGCGGGATCGCGCCGAACCAGGGTTCGTACCCCTCGAAGAGGGTGTTCATCACGCCGGAGCCCTTCGTGTCCGTGAGGAAGTGGCTCCGAAAGCCGATCAGGCCGCGCGCCGGAATGATGAACTCCATGTTCACCCGGCCGCTCCCCTTGTTGACCAGGTTGACCATCCTCCCTTTTCTCACGGCGAGCTTCTCCGTGAGGACCCCGACGAACGCCTCGGGGATGTCGAGGAAGAGGCGCTCGACCGGTTCGAGGATCTTGTCGCCCTCCGTCCTGGTGATCACGTGGGGCTTGGAGACCATGAACTCATACCCCTCCCGGCGCATCGTCTCGATGAGGATCGCCATCTGCAGCTCCCCCCGCCCGCACACCTCGAAGGAGTCGGCCCTCTCCGTCGGCTTCACCCGGAGCGCCACGTTCCGGAGGATCTCCCGCTCCAGGCGATCGCGGATGTGGCGGGAGGTGAGGTAGCGCCCCTCCCGGCCGGCCATCGGGCCGTTGTTGACGAAGAAGAGCATCGACACGGTCGGTTCGTCCACGCGGATCCTGGGCAGGGGCTGCGGGTTTTCCAGGGAGGAGACCGTATCGCCGATGTTGAGGTTCGAGACGCCGGCAAAGGCGACGATGTCGCCCGCCTCGACCCGCTCCACCGGGACCTTCTTGAGGCCCGCGAAGGTGTAGATGGCGGAGAACTTGATCCCCGGGGTGACCGCCTTCTCGCCGCAGAGGCTGTAGGCCTGGCGCATCTCCAGGACGCCGTTCATCAGGCGCCCGATGGCGATCTGGCCGACATAGGAATCGTAGTCGAGGTTCGTCACGAGAAACTGCGGCGTCGCCTCGTCGTCCCCCTCCGGTCCGGGGATCGCCGTGAGGATCGTCTCGAAGAGCGGCTTGAAATCCGTCGATTCGTCCCCCGGCTTCCGGTGGGCGACGCCGATCTTGGCGTTCGTGTAGAGGATGGGAAACTCGATCTGCTCCTCCGTCGCGTCGAGGTCGATGAAGAGGTCGTAGACCTCGTTGATCACCTCCTCGATCCGGGCGTCGGGACGGTCGATCTTGTTGATGACCAGGACGATGGGGATCCGCCGGGCGAGCGCCTTCTTCAGGACGAAGCGCGTCTGCGGCAGCGGCCCTTCGCTCGCGTCGACCAGGAGCATCGCCCCGTCCACCATGTTGAGGCTCCGCTCGACCTCTCCGCCGAAATCGGCGTGGCCCGGGGTGTCGCAGATGTTGATCTTCGTCCCCGCATAGAGGATGGCCGTGTTCTTGGCCATGATCGTGATGCCCCGCTCCCGTTCGAGATCGAGCGAATCCATCACGCGGTCCTCCAGGACCTGGTGGTCGTTGAAGGTCCCCGTCTGCCTGAGCATCCCGTCCACGAGCGTCGTCTTGCCGTGGTCGACGTGGGAGATGATGGCGATATTCCGGATATTCGTTTTGCGCATACGCTTTTTGACCTGTCCTTATCCTTAGATGCCCTCGCTGAAAACCGCCCCGGAGGGGTGGCGCGAGGCATGAAAAAGTTATTTTGTTTCTATGCGACCCACGCACCAGGGTGCGCTTTATCAAGGAGTAACTTTGAAGTTACTCGAAGGGCGCTATTCCCCTATTATGATTGCTCGCCGGCGGCCGGTGGGCCGCTGGAGCCCCCCTCGCCGCGGCGGCGGGGTCCCCGTTTCCGGGGGCGCTTCCGCTTCTTGCCCTTGTCGCCGCCGGTTATCTCCATCCGCTCACCCGCCGGCGGCTCCGGCGTCTCTTCCACCGGTTCCCCCGTGGGCGACTGGGGCGCGGCCTGGAGGGTCCGCTGATAGTAGTCGTCCAGGAGCATGGCGATCAGGGGGGAATCCTCCTCCGCCTCGGCCAGGCTCCGGCCCAGCGGGATGAACCGCCGCATCCGCTCGTTCTCCAGACCGTCGCGCGACCGGAGATTCGCCTCCAGGGAGGCGATGATCCGCTGGGCGACGATCGCCTCGACATCCTCGTCGGTGGGCATCGCTTTCTCGTGCAGATTGATATTGAAGTTCCGGGCGATCGACCGGAGATTGAACTGCTCCATGCCGGCCACCAGCGTGATGGCCGTGCCGCTCGCCCCGACGCGTCCCGTTCGCCCCGCGCGGTGGATGTAGAGCTCCGGGTCATCCGGCGGTTCGTACTGGATCACGTGCGACAGATCGGGGATATCGATCCCGCGGGCCGCCACATCGGTCGCCACGAGGAAGCGCAGCGCCCCTTTGCGCACCCGCCCCATCACCCGCTCCCGCGCCCCCTGGGCGAGGTCGGAGCTGAGTTCGTCGGCGTCGTAGCCGAAGCGCTTGAGGACGACCGTTACATAGTGCACGGTCGATTTCATGTTGCAGAAGATGATCGCCGAGACGGGATTTTCCATCTCGATGATCCGGACGAGGGAGCGCTCCCGCTGCATCCCCGGGACGAGATAAAAGACGTGATCGGTCCCGGCCACATGGACCTGATCCTGGCTCAGGCTCAGGAACTCCGGATTGCGGAGGAATTCGCCGGCGAGCCGGATCACGAAGGACGGAAAGGTCGCGGAGAACATGTAGCCGTTGATCGACCGGCGGGGCAGAAACTGTTGGACCCGCTTCATGTCGGGATAGAACCCCATCGAGAGCATCCGGTCCGCCTCGTCGAAAACGAGGATCTGCAGGGCGTCGAGATTGAGCGTCCCCTTGAGGAGGTGGTCGAGTATCCGCCCCGGCGTCCCCACGACGATCTGCGCCCCGTCGCGGAAGGCGTCGAGCTGGGGGCCGTACTTCACGCCGCCGTAGACCACGGCCGTCCGCACCCCGCGGTCTCCCCGGAGGAGCTCCGCCTCGCGGGCGACCTGCTGGGCCAATTCGCGGGTGGGAACGAGGACCAGGGCCTGGCAGGCGCTCTTCGCCACATCGATCCGCTCGAGGATCGGCAGGATGAAGGCGCCGGTCTTCCCGCTCCCCGTCTGCGACTGGACCATCAGATTCCGCCCCGCCAGCACGTAGGGGATCGCCCGGGCCTGGACCGGCAGGAGTTTCGTCCATCCCGCCCGCGCGCAGGCCGCCTGCAGCGACTCCGGCAATCCTTGCAGGGTCACCTCCGGCAGGGCATTCTCCGGTTCGATCACCCGCTCTCCGTCCGGCCTTCTGCGGGTTGTGCTCTGTCGGTCACCGGCTGCTCTTCCGACTCGGCCGGTCCGTCATTCTCTATGCGATCCTCTTCCATGCTTCCTCTTTTCCGAAACTATTTTTGACAGGGATTGATCTTCCGTAAGCGTCCAAGGGTGACACACTGTGAACCGGAGGGATGCGAATTCTTCCTGTGCTTTATGAGAAGTAGAATACGCCGGAAAACTCGTCTTGTCAAGGCATTTACTCGCTAAGTTACCGAATATCGTTAAATATTTATAATCCGGCAACCGCTCGGCCTTACAGGAACCTCTCTTCGGGGCAATTTCTCCTTGAAGTCATGCCACCGATTTGTTAAGCGGAGGGGGCTCGCGGCAGGCAGCCGCTCCCGATCAAGGAAACGATGATGGATCAAAAAAACTATCCGCCGGCCGCGCTGGCCTGGCTCGTCTGGGGTCTTGGCGCGGCCTTTTACTTTAGCGGCTTTTACCACCGTGTGGCCCCCGCCGTCATGACCGACCAATTGATGGCCGATTTCCGCATCGGCGCCGCGGGGCTGGGCAATTTCACCGCTTTTTATTTCTACAGTTACTTCCTCATGCAGGTCCCTACCGGCATCCTCGCCGACCACTGGGGCCCCCGGAAACTCCTGACGGCCGGATCGTTCGTCGCCGCCTGCGGGACCTTCCTGTTCGCCTCCGCCACTTCCATCATCCCGGCCAACCTGGGAAGACTCCTGATCGGAGGATCGGCCGGGGTCGGCTACGTCGCCCTGCTCACTTTAGTGTCACGCTGGTTTCCTCCCCGATTCTTTGCCACGGTCAGCGGTCTCACGCTTTTCTGCGGCGTCGGCGGCGCCGTCGCGGCCGGCGCTCCGCTGCGATTCCTCGTCGAGCGCTTCGGCTGGCGACCCGTGATGTTCGTCGCGGCGGCAGTCCTGCTCCTCATCGGGGCGGCGATCTGGCGGATCGTCAGCGACGATCCCGCCCAGAGGGGCTATCGGAGCTTTGCACCCCCCGATCCGGAAAACGTTTTTTCAATAAAGACGCTGATCGCCGACCTGATGACGGTCCTCCGCTACAAAAACGTCTGGCGCCTTTCCCTCGTCGGCTGCGGTCTGACGGGACCGGTTCTCGCCTTTGCAGGGCTCTGGGGTGTCCCCTTTTTTACTACCCTCCATGGGATATCGACAGCCGCAAGCTCGACGATCACATCGACCTTGCTGATCTGTTACGCGGTGGGGGCCACCCTGCTGGGAGTCCTGTCGGACCGGATCGGCCTGCGCAAACCCGTTCTCTTTATCGGCTCGATTGTTGCTCTGCTCGCCTGGATTCCGATCCTCTTCTTCCCCGGAATTCCCCTCTGGCTGCTCGTCTCTCTGGCTATCCTCGTGGGCTTTGCCTCAGGGTCCGTGACCATCGGATTCGCCTTCGTAAAGGAGTCCGTACCGCCCAGATTTGCAGGCACAGCCACCGGAATCTACAATATGGGTTCGATTCTCGGGGCGATGATTCTCCAACCGGCCATCGGCTGGATGCTTGACCGCAACTGGCAGGGGGCGCTCGTCGGTGACGTCCGGATCTATGACCTGGCCGCTTATCGGTCGGGATTTGTCCTGCTCATCGGTTTCAGTTTACTGACGGTCCTGTCGATCGGATTCACCACAGAAACCCACTGCCGGCAGACCGTTCTCGGGAACGACGGGAGGGAAACGAACCGATGATACAGTGGAACGGTCTCATGGTCTTTTTCCTGACGGTATTTATCGCCTCCTTCCTGGTGCGCGGGGCGCTGAAGTGGCTTAACATCCGCCACCTCCGCCTTCACGGCCATGAGATCCCGGA
>CAWJHT010000005.1:0-12170 GCA_963842685.1 uncultured delta proteobacterium
GGCGCGAGGCATGAAAAAGTTATTTTGTTTTATAAAAATAACTAGGGCGCTTCCCCTATTACCCCTTACTATGATTGCTCGCCGGCGGCCGGTGGGCCGCTGGAACCCCCCTCGCCGCGACGGCGGGGTCCCCGTTTCCGGGGGCGCTTCCGATTCTTGCCCTTGTCGCCCCCGGTTATCTCCATCCGTTCACCCGCCGGCGGCTCCGGCGTCTCTTCCACCGGTTCCCCCGTGGGGGACTGGGGCGCGGCCTGGAGGGTCCGCTGGTAGTAGTCGTCCAGCAGCATGGCAATCAGCGGGGAATCCTCCTCCGCCTCGGCCAGGCTCCGGCCCAGGGGGATGAACCGCCGCATCCGCTCGTTCTCCAGACCATCGCGCGACCGCAGATCCGCCTCCAGCGAGGCGATCACCCGCTGGGAGACGATCGCCTCGACATCCTCATCGGTGGGCATCGCTTTCTCGTGCAGATTGATATTGAAGTTCCGGGCGATCGCCCGGAGATTGAACTGCTCCATGCCGGCCACCATCGTGATGGCCGCGCCGCTCGCCCCGACGCGTCCCGTTCGCCCCGCCCGGTGGATGTAGAGCTCCGGGTCTTCCGGCGGTTCATACTGGATCACGTGCGACAGGTCGGGAATGTCGATCCCGCGGGCCGCCACATCGGTCGCCACGAGGAAGCGCAAGCGCCCCTTTGCGCACCCGCCCCATGACCCGCTCCCGCGCCCCCTGGGCGAGGTCGGAGCTCAGCTCGTCGGCGTCGTAGCCGAAGCGCTTGAGGACGACCGTCACGAAGTGCACCGTCGATTTCATGTTGCAGAAGATGATCGCCGAAACGGGATTTTCCATTTCGATGATCCGGACGAGCGAGCGCTCCCGCTGCATCCCCGGGACGAGATAAAAGACGTGATCGGTCCCGGCCACATGGACATGATCCTGGCTCAGACTCAGAAACTCCGGATTGCGCAGGAATTCGCCGGCCAGCCGCATCACGAAGGACGGAAAGGTCGCGGAGAACATGTAGCCGTTGATCGGCCGGCGGGGCAGGAACTGCTGGACCCGCTTCATGTCGGGATAGAATCCCATCGAGAGCATCCGGTCGGCCTCGTCGAAAACGAGGATCTTGCAGGGCGTCGAGATTGAGCGTCCCCTTGAGGAGGTGGTCGAGAATACGCCCCGGCGTCCCCACGACGATCTGCGCCCCGTCGCGGAAGGCGTCGAGCTGGGGGCCGTACTTCACGCCGCCATAGACCACGGCCGTCCGTACCCCGCGATCGCCGCGGAGGAGCTCCGCCTCGCGGGCGACCTGCTGGGCCAATTCGCGGGTCGGAACGAGGACCAGGGCCTGGCAGGCCCTCTTCGCCACATCGATCCGCTCGAGGATCGGCAGGATGAAGGCGCCGGTCTTGCCGCTGCCCGTCTGCGACTGGACCATCACGTTGCGCCCCGCCAGCACGTAGGGAATCGCCCGGGCCTGGACCGGCAGGAGTTTCGTCCATCCCGCCCGCAGCGCAGGCCGCCTGCAGCGACTCCGGCAATCCTTGCAGGGTCACCTCGGGCAGGGCATTCTCCGGTTCGATCACCCGCTCTCCGACCGGTTTCTGCAGGTTGTGCTCTCTCTGGTCACCGGCGGCTCTACCGACTCGGCCGGTCCGTCATTCTCTATACGATCCTCTTCCATGCTGCCTCTTTTCCGAAACTATTTTTTACAGGGATTGATCTTCCGTAAGCGTCCAAGGGTGACACACTGTGAACCGGAGGGATGCGAATTCTTCCTGCGCTTTATGAGAAGTAGAATACGCCGGAAAACTCGTCTTGTCAAGGCATTTACTCGCTAAGTTACCGAATATCGTCAAATATTTATAATCCGGCAACCACTCGGCCTTACAGAAACCCCTCTTCGGGGCAATTTCTCCTTGAAGTCATGCCACCGATTTGTTAAGCGGAGGGGGCTTGCGGCAGGCAGCCGCTCCCGATCATGGAAACGATGATGGATCAAAAAAACTATCCGCCGGCCGCGCTGGCCTGGCTCGTCTGGGGTCTTGGCGCGGCCTTTTACTTTAGCGGCTTTTACCACCGTGTGGCGCCCGCCGTCATGACCGACCAACTGATGGCCGATTTCCGCATCGGCGCCGCGGGGCTGGGCAATTTCACCGCTTTTTATTTCTACAGTTACTTTCTTATGCAGGTCCCTACCGGCATCCTCGCCGACCACTGGGGCCCCAGGAAACTCCTGACGGCCGGATCGTTTGTCGCCGCCTGTGGGACCTTTCTGTTCGCCTCCGCCACTTCCATCATCCCGGCCAACTTGGGAAGACTCCTGATCGGAGGATCCGCCGGGGTCGGCTACGTCGCCCTGCTCACTTTAGTGTCACGCTGGTTTCCTCCCCGATTCTTTGCCACGGTCAGCGGTCTCACACTTTTCTGCGGCGTCGGCGGCGCCGTCGCGGCCGGCGCTCCGCTGCGATTCCTCGTCGAGCGCTTCGGCTGGCGACCCGTGATGTTTGTCGCCGCGGCAGTCCTGCTCCTCATCGGGGCGGCGATCTGGCGGATCGTCAGCGATGATCCCGCCCAGAGGGGCTATCGGAGCTTTGCACCCCCCGACCCGGAAAACGTTTTTTCAATGAAGACGCTGATCGCCGACCTGATGACGGTCCTCCGCTACAAAAACGTCTGGCGCCTTTCCCTCGTCGGCTGCGGTCTGACGGGTCCGGTTCTCGCCTTTGCAGGGCTCTGGGGTGTCCCTTTTTTTACTACCCTCCATGGGATATCGACAGCAGCAAGCTCGACGATCACATCGACCTTGCTGCTCTGTTACGCGGTGGGGGCCACCCTGCTGGGAGTCCTGTCGGACCGGATCGGCCTGCGCAAACCCGTTCTATTTATCGGCTCGATTGTTGCTCTTCTCGCCTGGATTCCGATCCTCTTCTTCCCCGGAATTCCCCTCTGGCTGCTCGTCTCTCTGGCTATCCTCGTGGGCTTTGCCTCAGGGTCCGTGACCATCGGATTCGCCTTCGTAAAGGAGTCCGTACCACCCAGATTTGCAGGCACAGCCACCGGAATCTACAATATGGGTTCGATTCTCGGGGCGATGATTCTCCAACCGGCCATCGGCTGGATGCTTGACCGCAACTGGCAGGGGGCGCTCGTCGGTGACGTCCGGATCTATGACCTGGCCGCATATCGGTCGGGATTTGTCCTGCTCATCGGTTTCAGTTTACTGACGGTCCTGTCGATCGGATTCACCACAGAAACCCACTGCCGGCAGACCGTTCTCGGGAACGACGGGAGGGAAACGAACCGATGATACAGTGGAACGGTCTCATGGTCTTTTTCCTGACGGTATTTATCGCCTCCTTCCTGGTGCGCGGGGCGCTGAAGTGGCTTAACATCCGCCACCTCCGCCTTCACGGCCATGAGATCCCGGACGTGTTCCGGGGAGAGATCGACGGCGAGACGCTCACGAAGATCTCCCGCTACACTCTCGATTCCCATCGGTTCGGAACCATTGAGAGCCTCCTTGACGACGCTCTCACCCTCGCCGTCCTTCTCGGCGGCCTACTCCCCTGGCTCATCGACCGCCTGCCCGCCTGGGAAGAGCACTTCCTCCTGACGGGCCTCCTCTTTTTCGGGATTCTTGGACTCGCCAGCGGGCTGATCGGCCTCCCTTTCGACCTTTACAGGACATTCGTCATCGAGAAACGCCACGGTTTCAGCACGATCACCCTTCGCCTCTGGATCATCGATCTTCTCAAAGGGATCGCCGTCTCCGCCGTCCTGATGGGACTGCTCCTCAGCGCCTTCCTTATGCTCCTGCACTTTGCCCCCCATTCCTGGTGGTTCTGGACATGGCTCGTCTTCGCCTCTTTCCAGCTATTGATGATCTGGCTCTACCCCATCGTGATCGCACCCCTGTTCAACCGGTATGAACCGATCCGGGACGAGGGCCTCAAGGAGGCGATCATCGCGCTCATGGCAAAGGTCGGCCTGAAGACGGAGGGGGTCTATCAGGTGGACGCAGGAAAACGGAGCCGCCATACAAACGCCTATTTCACCGGGCTTGGAAAAACGAAGCGGATCGTTCTTTTCGACACGCTGATCGCCTCACACACCACGGAGGAGATCACCGCCGTCCTCGCCCACGAGATCGGCCACTGGAAAAGGCGGCACATCCTCAAGCAGCTCCTCTTCATGGAAGCGACCTCGCTGATCATTCTATGGCTCGCCTCGCACCTGATCGCCTGGCCGCTCCTCTACGAAACATTCGGGTTCAACCGGCCCATCCCCTTTGTCGGCCTCCTGCTTTCCGCCGCTCTCTTCGGCCCTCTGACGATCCTCATTACCCCCTTCGTCTCGGCAACCCAGAGGCGGTTCGAACGGGAGGCGGATGCCTTCGTTTCCGGCCTCACCGGGACGACAACCCCTCTCATGGGCGCCCTCAAGAGACTGGCCAGGGACAACCTCGCCAACCTCCACCCCCATCCCCTCTATGCCCGGTTTTATTACTCCCATCCACCGCTCACGGAGCGGATCGCCCGGCTCCAGGAATTGGAATGCAAGAAAGTGTCTTGATTTTTACGGCAGGGATGATTAAGTTAGATATTCTATATTGCACCTCGGACGCAACCCCGTCCGCGGTCATTTCGCATCGGAGAAAATGCCATGCCCATTTATGAATTTTACTGTGAAAAATGCAACACGGTCTTCAGTTTCTTCTCCCGGGGCGTCAACACGACAAAAATCCCGAACTGCCCGCAATGCCGGAAGGCGCTGAGGCGTCAGATGTCTCTGTTTGCCAAGGTCTCACGGGGAACAGAGGAGCCTGCGGAGGACGGAATGCCTCCGCTCGACGAGGCGAAGATGGAAAAGGCGATGGCGATGCTGGCCGGAGAGGCGGAGAAGATCAATGAGGACGACCCCCGCCAGGCCGCCCAGCTCATGCGGAAGCTGACCGACGCCACCGGGCTTTCACTGGGCGCCGGAATGGAGGAAGCGCTCCACCGTCTGGAAAAAGGGGAAGATCCCGACCGGATCGAGGCGGAGATGGGCGACCTCCTGGAAGGGGAAGATCCGTTCACCATCGAGGGAAGGAAAGGGAAGGGGAGCAGGAAACCGAAACCTCGCGTGGACGAAACCCTCTACGACCTGTAAGCCCATCCTCGGAGTACTTTAAAGCTTGCCGACAATTCCTGCCGGCGAGCCGGTCTGAGTGAAATTACCCGTGATCCTTGCCTAATAAGGCCGGTACATCTCCCCGCAATCACAAGACCCCGACCGGATGGATGGTCAGGAGCCCTTCCGGGGAGTCGATAAGAAAGTCGGGATGGACCGCGACGAGCCTCTCCCTGTCGTGCCAGCCCCAGGTCACCGCCACGGACCGGACGCCCGCCGCCCGCGCCTCCAGGATATCTCCGGCGGTATCCCCGATATAGAAGGCCTTCTCCCGTGGGATCGCGTATTTCTCGATGGCGTGGTCGATCTTCTCTTTTTTGCTGAAGTGGAAATCGGAGCCGAAGATCTCCCGGAAATAGGGATCAAAACCGACCCGGGTGAGAATCGCCCGGATGGTCCGGGAGCCGTTGGAGGAAATGACCGCGAGGGAATGGTTCTTCTGCAGGGCCTCAAGGACGGGAATCAGACCGGCAAAGGGTTTCATGGCGTCATAATCGATCCGGGGCATTATCTCCCGGGCGGCCTCCCCGAAAGCAGCAAGATCGACCCCCCTCGCCGCCATCGATTCGTAGAAATTCCCATCGAAAAGGACGAGGTAATCTTCTCTGTTTTTCACGATCGGGGTCCCGATGCGCTCCAGGCAGCGCGCTACGGCCTCCGCATAGAGATCCAGCGAATCCACAAGGACGCCATCAAAGTCGAACAGAAAAAGGGAGTTCATTACAGATCCTTAGATATTCTCACCCTTCTTTACTGTGGATGTTTTTGCGTTATCGCCTCGATGGCCATGTCGCACAGGTTCTCCATATGATTCAGTTGTTCCTCCGTCAGCAAGCGTCCCTTCTCCTTCTTGTCGGCGTAAAACATGCCGATGCATACCCCTCTCACCTCCAGAGGCAGGATCAAAAACGACGACGCTCCGACGATCTGCTGGTACCATTCGGGAATATTCCTGAAGATTTTAGGGTCGGCCGCATCATCGATGATGATCCCTTTCGCCTGGGAGATTCCGACATTGAAGATGTCGGTAGAGCGCCCGGTCAGGAACTGGAAATGTTTTAGAATGTCATCCACATCCTCTCCAAGCCCGAAACGCGCCGCCATCTTTGATTTCGTTGCATCCATCAAACAGAAAATGACACGGTTGAATTCAAAACCCCGGTACATCGTCTCAAGGATCATGTAAATCACATCACCCAGGTTGTAACTACCCGTCATCACGGCGGTGATCTCATGAAGGCCGTCGGCCAGGATGGCGGCCTGACGCTCTTTGATCGCACCGGAAGGTTGAGAAGCAACGGCAGGGTGTATGGCGGAAACGGTCTGGCGTTGAAGGTTTCCTGCGTCTTTTTCCTCGTTCGTTTCCCGGCCGTGGCTTTGGCCGGGTTGAAGCTGCTTTTTCATGAAGGCACTGTTTTTCCGATCTATCCGGATGATATCGGAGTAAGAATCAATCTTATTCGCGGTCGAGGCAAGGACGGACTCCATCTGTTGCACGGAGAGGGGGATGCTGTTATTATAGCGCATCGACAGATCGGTGAGTGCCGCCGTGCGGCCATCTTCTTGGGTATTCATCACACGATTGAATATATCGTTGGAATAGCTCGAGAGGTTTCGCAACGTTTCATATTCCGTCCTCGGCGGTGGGATCACCCCGGCAGGAGGGACTTCCATACTCCGCACAATTTTATCGGGGAAATTCCAGGATCGCGATACAGCCATTCCCAGCGCGTTATAGGTAATCCCCAAAACGGATTGTGCCGCCGTGGCCTCATCGAATCCCCTCTTGGTCATCCTGCTCTTAATCTCCGAATGCTCTTCCGGTAAATAGCAGATGACCAGCATCTTTCCCAGACTGTGAAGCATGGCGCAAATGAAGACTTCTTCCCTTCCTCCAAGTCTCATGTTATCGGCGATATCCATTGCGATCTGACCGCTCATGAAAGAGCCGATCGCCGCCTCTTTCAACTCCGTGGCCTGCGTCTTGTTCTGGAGATGCTCAAATATCATCAGCGTCACGGCTATCATGCGCATCTTTTCAAAACCAAGGAGAAGCACCGCCTTGGACACTGTCACCACCTTGCCCGACAGGGTGGCATAAAGGGAGGAGTTCACCACTTTAAGAAGCTTGTTTGTGAGAGAAAAGTCCTTCAGGATGATTTTGGACAGATCCCCCGCGGAAGAAAAGGTGATCGCCGTAAGTGAAGAGAGTTTGCTGTTGATTTCGATGATATGTTCAGAGAAGGCGGGAAGATCGCCTTTATGACGCATCCGCCTCATCAGGAATTCAACCGTGCTGTGCGACTCACCTGCTATATCCTTATCTACCTGCTCTTCCGAGCTCATATAGGCCTCCAGACGTTTCTTCATCACCAGGACAACTGGGTGATACATTCTAACATATTCTCGATTCAAACGCTGTAACTTTGACGGCCCACGTCCCATTGATACATGAAAACGTTGCTCTATACTGCCATCACACTATATGGGGCCTCCGGTGCAATTGTGATCATAGGCGTGTGATCGATTTTCCCTCGAAGCTCTTCCTAAAGTCCATATTTGACATCCCTCATAAGAGGGTGTATTCACTATCGGTAATCTGTATAATATAGATTTTATGAAATTGCCGCGAACGGTACATACTGATGATCCCCTAAGTAGGGAGTCCCCATGGCCGATCAGAAACAACTCCAAGGCGAGAAGCAGAACTTGTTTACAGGTGAAATTGTTGTCGCATCTCGCATCGTAGACTATCTTGAGCTCAGGGCTATACAAATCGCCAGCTGCTTGCCTCAAAGAACTTATCAATAATTCATATGACGCTGACGCGACCGAAGTGAATGTATTCGTAAAGCCCGATGCAGATCGGATCATCATCGAAGACAATGGTTGTGGGATGGACAGAGCTGACTTCGAGAAGCATTTCAAACGAATCAGCGAGTCCTACAAACGGCAAGAGTCAGACAAGACCGAGTCTGGACGGCCAAAGATCGGTAAAATTGGCATCGGATTCATCGCAGCAAATGAGATCTGCGATGTCATGGAAATCCGATCCACCAAGAAAGGCAGCACAGAGCTCCTTGAGGTCTCCATCCGCTTCGATCTGATGGGAAGGACATCGAAGAACGCAGACGCAACCAAGGCGAAGTCGCAAAAGGAGACTATCAAGGAACCGTATCCAAGGACCGATCAGGAAAGTCACTTTCACGCAGATCTTCCTGACAAGCATCCGCGGAGAAGCACGAGTTATACTCGCTGGTGTTGCTGACAATGAATTCGTATCAGGCAAGAAGGCGCTTTATGGTCTATCAGCCGAATCAACAGCGAAGATTCTCAGGGAAAAGGACATCAAGACGTGGAACGAATTCGACGCTTACTCGAAAAATATCCTGGAAATTGGGTTAAACGTTCCCGTCCAATACTTCAAAGAATGGATACCAGAAAACCTGAGGCCCAAGATCAGAGATGTTGAGAAGGAAGCATCATCTCTGAATTTCAAAGTGCACATCGATGGGAGCGAAATCAGGAAGCCGATTGTGTACAATCATTCCTCCAAGAACCTGATCAGCAGGTTCAATTTTGAGGGCAAGCACGTATCAGCACGTGGATACTTCTATGCACAAGATAGCGCAATTAAGCCTCAGGAGCTGCAAGGAGTTCTCATAAGAATCAGAAATGCTGCTGTGGGTGAATATGACCCAAGCTTTCTGAACTTTACATCCAGCATTGGGCCGCTGTTCCAGTCATGGATCTCTGGAGAAATCATGGCTGATGATCGACTTGAAGAAGCCATGAACATTGACAGGCGCACGCTACGCATTTCACATCCAGCATACGTCGAGCTCCAGAAGGCGCTTCACAAGCACATCGTGGATCTAATCAAGCAGGTACGTTTAGAGATCTATGGAACGAGGAGCCAGGAAAGAAATGTAGGGAAAGCAACGGCTGTTGCGCGGAAGATCATCGAAGTAGCCGAGAAGGAGGTTGCCAGTATCTCCCCGAAAGCGGCCAACAGTATGAAGACCGCATGGTCAGACACCACACGAGCGGATACAGATCAAAAGTCGATTTTGAGAAAATTTACTGTGGATCAGCTATATCGGATTGTGGTTGAAATTGCAGAAGAAATCCTTTCACCAGCGCAACTCGACAAATTTCTGAGTCGGCTAACGGAGCGGATTAAAAAGTGATGAGACGAACACGCCCCGTTGATCTGGCAATGTTAGCAGAACGTATAGAGAAAAAAACAATCCGGTCTTTATGGCTGGCAGCAGTAAAAGAGGTTGCCAAAGAGCATCCAGAAACGGATGTTCCCTGGTATCTCACGCTCAGTGGTGCGGAAGCTCATGACATACAACTTTTAATAGATGAGGGACTCCTCGCCCTAACAGAGGTACGGTCAATTCAAGAGAAGGACCAGCACAAGGTAGTAGCGGTAGAGAATAGCAATGAGGCAATCCTGAACCTTCAAAAGAAACTCCCAGGTCTTAAGATAAAACGAGCACCATTTCAAAGCCTCATACGTGGCAATGACGTCTTTGCTTGGCCTGAAGGCGATGACGAAAAGTACTGCAGAGCCCACATTGTGAATCTTGATCTCAACGACCCCCTTAAAGGCATCGCCTGTAGTGGAGACGTTAATTTCCCCGTATTATCTTGGATCAGAAAGCTCTGCCAACTTCATTCCAGAAGCACCTCGTTATGACTGGACTCTTTGCCTAACACTCCATGGAGAAGTAGTCTGGCCACAAGAAGTGAACACATGGATGAAGAATTTTTTCGCAGAAAACTTGCGTCGGGAACCTGATTTCGCCAAGGCTTGTAGAGAATTCTTGGGCGAAGAGCTGGTAGCCCAAGTGACAGACTGCGATCCTATCGACTTCTGCGCTCTTGATCGAGAAGGGCAGCAGAAGATCATCATGGTGATGGTTCCCAAGATGATAGCTAAATTGGTTCACATCGAAGGATGGAAAGTCTCAACACAACGAAATCTTAGCTATGGTCAGGAGGGATGCGCCCCTATGGTCACCTGGATAGTCAGGTTCACCTGGAGCTCAAGTGGATCTTCACAGACCAGATGCACTCTACCGTGCTGCACTGAAGGATATCTTCTCCGGTGCAGGTGTTATTACAGATAATGGTGATATTAAAATAAAATAATCCAGTTAAGGTGTTTATAAAATGGCATCAAACCGCTCATATTGGCGATCGGGAAAGCCCCTAAATGCACACAAATTATGTAGAGGATACCTTGTTCAATGTGATGCCCTCGACTTATTGAGCAGTCTACGAAATGAGTGTGCAGACATCGTCTTCCTCGACCCACCGTTTAATCTCGGCAAGAAATACGGTATCCGTGAGGGCAAAGCTGACAGAAACAGTGAGTCAGTGTACGAACAGTTCATGCAAAGTATACTAAGTGAATCCGTAAGAATCCTCAGTCCCGGAGGCGCGCTATACCTGTATCATCTTCCACAATGGGCAATGAGATTCGGTACCTTCCTACAAGGTGAAATGAGTTTTAAACACTGGATAGCAGTTTCTATGAAGAACGGTTTCGTGCGTGGAAACAATCTCTATCCAGCTCATTACGCACTCCTATACTTCACGAAGGGAGCACCTAAGACGTTTAACCGCCCAAAAGTGCCTGCCGCAACATGCCGAAGTTGCGGCCAGTTTGTGAAGGACTATGGAGGATATAAACGCTATATCGAATCAGGCATCAACCTTAGCGATGTATGGGAAGACCTAAGTCCAGTAAGACACGCCAAATACAAGAAACGATCCGAAAATGAACTACCTTTGGAGCTTACTAACAGAGTAATACAAATAAGCGGACACAAGAAAGGTCTGCTTGTAGATCCATTCGTAGGATCAGGTACTTCCGTTATATCAGCCTATGATGCAGGAATGAGATATGTGGCAAGCGACAGAGAGGCCACTTACTGCGATATAGCTGAGGCAAGACTCAAGGAACGCATTGAGAAGAAGATATCAAAAGTTTGGTGTCAATGAGGGAATAAGGCTGAACGTGAAGAAGTGTAGTTGAAAGTGAATTGCGTAGTTATTCGCTTTTCAGTTGATAATCCTAGATTTTACAGCTATCTACCGCGAACTAGTAGTTGAACGCAAGCGGTCTTCAGCGACTCATTTCTCTTCTTTTTAAAGCCAAAATTGCGTTTCAACCGGATGTATTTAAGGGTGTCCATCAAGATAGGACTATGAACAGAGTTTTTGAATTTCTGTGGTGAAAGGCGGTCTCATCACTCCCGCCTCGGTAATGATGGCTGTGATGAGGTCGTGGGCGTCACATCGAAGGCGGGATTCCAGACGGCGATTCCCTCCGGGGCGGTCGGGATGCATACCGACATGGGTGACCTCTTCCGATTTCCGCTCCTCGATGGGGATCGCACTGCCGTCGGAAAGCGCCGGATCGATTGTGGACAGGGGGGCGGCGATGTCCCAAAGGGATACCGTGGGCGCGGGCGAGGACGGCCAGGGTGTAGGTCCCGATCTTGTTGGCCGTATCGCCGTTGGCGGCGATCCGGTCAGCGCCGACGATGACCAGATCGATCTTCCCCTGCTGCATGAGGAATCCGGCCATGTTGTCCGTGATCAGCGTGCAGGGGATCTTCCTTCATCATCTCCCAGGCGGTCAATCTCGCCCCTTGCAGGACAGGCCGGGTCTCATCGATATAGACATGGAGTCTTTTGCCTGCCTCGCGGGCCGCACGGATCACGCCGAGGGCCGTCCCGTAACCGGCCGTGGCGAGCGCACCGGCGTTGCAGTGGGTGAGGATCCGGGCGTCGTCGGGGATCAGGTCTCTGCCGTTCGCACCGAGACGGCGGTCCCGGTGATGTCCTCCTCGCAGATCCGGACGGCCTCCGCAACGAGGGTGTCGCGGATCATTCGCCGGGGTCATCCTTTTTTTCAGCCTCAATCGATTCAAGACTTATATCGGTGACATTGGATCGGCGGTGCGCCGCGAAGAGACGGGAGG
>CAWJHT010000006.1:0-21186 GCA_963842685.1 uncultured delta proteobacterium
ACGGGGAAGGACAATGTCAAATTCAAGATTATAATGGCACGTTGTCAATGGGATGTCTTGTATGGATATTTTATATCGAACAGCAGGGGCCGGCAATGCGGTTGACTATTTCCCATATTTTTTATGATGACATCAGAATGTAGTCCAGAACCTCATTGAGGTTTTGAAAAAGCCTGAACCCGTTGCTGGCATAACCCCTGTTCCAGGGGAACAACAACCCGGCTCCCAGAGCTCCACTTTCTATTGCTTTTTCAAGCGTCAGAGGCGAATCGTCCACGACGATGTCAGCCTTTGGAAAGAGAACGGTCTTGTCCAGAGAGAGGTGAAGTTCATCATAGAGGAGCCCATGCCTTGCAAGCCATCGTTCGGTCGGCTGACTCGTTTCCGGCGTACGGTGGCTGGCAATGATGATATGAAAACCATGTTCTCTGAGTGACGACAAAAAGTCCCGTGATTCCGGGTAGGGTTGGTATCGGTCGCTGTCCTGATTATGGTGAATCGTGTTGATCGCCGCTATAAAATCCTCTACCGAACAGTATCCCTCCCAAATGTCGTAGGTGCACCACCGATCGGGCGTTGGAAAATTCCTGTTGATTTTCGTCAATTCCAGATAGAAAGCGTCGCTGAATTGCCAGAGGGTGTTGTCTATATCGATGATCGCTATCTTGTTCAATGTTGTTTTATTCTCCAGGTCATGTGCTTGTCAGAATGTAAGGAGTGGCCGGATTCTACAGGAACAGGTAATAGGCTGTCAAGACTTTGCACCTCTTATTGTCACCTCTTTCGGCATTCAATGAAATTATCCGGAGATCAAGATCCGACACTTCGAATAAGCGTCATTCTGCAGCGCAGTTGCAGAATGACGCTTATTCGAAAGCGCGTCTCGGTCAGCAAACAGAAAAAACTGAGATGCACGGCAATAGTGCCGGACCACCAATAATCTTACATTTTTCTACTATTGTTTTTCCGAAGATGATGACCTTAATATAGAATAAAAGATCCATAAAGGTTTACACCAATACCACAATTGATCAGAAAGTGAAGGTCCGACGATGGTTAAAAATATACGCATTCTGATTCTGGAAGATAGGGCAAGCGATGCCGATTTGGTGGAGTTTGAATTGATGGAAGCAGGACTCGCCTTTACACCCAAACGGACTGTGAATGAGAAAGAATTTCGGCAGGCGTTGGAGGAATTTTCCCCTGATCTGATTCTGTCCGACTTCGATCTTCATCATTATAATGGAGCGTTAGCCTTGCTCGAGGCAAAGAAGCATTGCCCTGAAGTTCCATTTATCTTGATTACAGGTGTATTAAACACAGTGGAAAACGGGGACTTGGTCAGAGAATTCCTCTCCCGAGGGGGTAGTGATTACGTTTCCAAAAATCATCTGGATCGGCTTGCCCCCGCTGTCAAAAAAGCCCTCGGAATAGATGATGTATCATAAAAAAACGATTACGTCTGGTTCTTACAGGACGCTTCATTACTGCCGGCCGGAAATGTGAATAGAACACTGCGCCTTCATCTATCTTTACCTTCTTAAGCCGTTCCCAACTTTAAGGCTGTCTCACCGTCCACCTCCTCCTCATCGTCTGAAATGAATTTGTACTGGAGTTCGTGGGATTTTAGGCACGCACCAGGGCGTTCCGGGCGGCGTCTTACCAAGCGCACATAAGAAGGAACCCATGGGAACAAAAGCTGCGTCAGAGTAAGCAATGTAAGAAATCTTCGCATAGCAGATCATTACTCCCTATTTTATCCAATGATCTTTCCAGCGCCGGATATTCGTGCCGAAAATGATGTACCGAAAATGCTTGACAATGGGAATGGGTCTTAATATCCTCCGGACTGAAAACCATGAGGCCCCGCAGCCGCTGCATGGTGAATTCCATTCGATCATCAACGACCAGCGCGGATAGGCCGAACTCATCGACGCCGGCTCAACCAGGTTACCAAGAACCTGCGCCAGATCACCCGTTTTGAGGAACCTTCGATACCAGAAAGGAGATGGTCCAATGACAAATAGGAATTCCATCCCGCGGGAGGTGCGGGAATTGCTGGAAAAGACGAATACCGGTATGGTCAATGACGCCCTGGCACTGGTGGGCGTAAACGGGGGAATCCGAGGGGTCCGCCCTGCAAGGGGGAGCGAGGGGTTCCGGGTTCTGGGGAGGGCTGCCACGGTCGTCTTCGGCCCGCCGCGAACCGACAGCCCCGCCCTGACCATGTACCAGGCGATCCGCGACACACCCGCGGGCAGCGTTTTTGTGGTAGACGGCAAAGGGATCGATGCCCATTTCACCGGCGACAACCAGGGTGAGTGCGCCAAGAGGCAGGGGTTGGCGGCGATGGTCGTCTACGGCGGGGCTCGTGACATCGCCGGCTATCGCGCCATGGGCATGCCCCTCTACTGCACCGGATCGGCCACCATTGACAAGCCATCGGACATCCGGATCATCGGCTACAACGAGCCGGTCCATGTGGGCGGGGTGACGGTTCGGGCGGGTGACATCATCATTGCGGATGAAGACGGCGTCGTCTGCATCCCCGACGAGGCCCTTGCGGCAACGCTGGAGAAGCTGCAGGTCATCTTCTCGGTCGAGGAGGCGATGGAAAAGGCGATCGGGGAGTGCGCCCCGGTGGAGGAGATCAAGGCCATCATCGCCCGGAAGAAACCCAAGAAGTAGTGAATTACCCCGCCCTGTGTGCGGAGTAATTCACTGTGTTCGACCTTCCCGAAACCATCTTTCCCGCTCGCCCGGCCAGATCCGTTCAAGAGCCGTTCGTTGTGAATAGAGCTACTTCACGATTTTCAACTTCATTGCCTCCGCCGCATTTTCCAGTGTCTTTAAATTGATAATGTTTTTATAGCCGAGCTTGTTGAGGGATTCCTCTGCTATTTTCGAACGACGGCCGGTTCGACAATACAGATAAATCCGCTGAGACTTGTCTTTGGCAATGGCGCCGATCTTTTCCCCGATCTTTTCGTAAGGAATCAAAATCGCGCCTTCGATATGGCCGCCTTTCCATTCGGCCTCCGTCCTGACATCGATGATAAGAGGTATTGCACTTTCGGCACTGAAGGATGGCCATCCCATTCCAAAGACGAGCCCGATGACGATAAACACAAAAAGAAATTTTTTCATATTTCCCCGCCTTCATTGTGATAATTGATTCTGATAGCAAACCTATTAACATATTTGAAGGTTGAGATTCTACCCTGTTTGAAGCATACCTCTGAAAAGTTGAGATCGTCATCGTTCAGAACCGGAGCTATGGAGCGCTGGGTCTCACCGCTATCACCAGGGCAAGGAAGAGTATTAGATCTGGTCGGATGAAGAGCTGTTCATCCGGGCTGTTTCCAGGCGGATTGAACGATCCTCAGGACTGCGAGAAACCCTCTGGGATTCAAAACAAACCCAAGACGCGGGTTGAGGCTTTCGATTCACCTTGACAATTAAAACCAAAAAGGGGTAATGGGTCACGGGAAAAAGAGAATATCCGAACATCCATGACCGATAACCCATAACCTTACCCGGACGATCAAATAACGGAGGAAATAGTCATGATAGGTGTGCTGATCACCACACACGGCAATCTGGGAGGTGAGTTGATCAAGGCGGCGGAGTCGATCCGGGGCAGTCTGAAGGGAATCATTCACGTCTCCGTCGACCAGACCAAAGGGGTCGAGGATTTGAAAAAAGAGATCAGTACCGCCATCAAGAAGCTCGATCAGGGGCAGGGTGTCATGATCCTGACCGACCTCTTCGGCGGGACCCCCTCAAACCTCTCTCTCTCCTTCCTGAAAGAAGGGAAGGTGGAAGTGATCACCGGAGTCAACCTCCCCATGCTTCTGAAACTCCCCGATATCCGGGAAGGGATGACACTCAAGGAATGCGCCCAGTACATTAAAGATTACGGCATCAAGAACATCTCTCTGGCCAGCGAAATTCTAAGCAAGAAAGTCAGCGGATAGTCGATTGCAGGATTTGATGGACATAGCCCTTGTGCGGGTTGACAACAGGCTGGTTCACGGTCAGATCCTGGAGGCTTGGGTCCCCTTTCTGCGGGCCTCTTGCATCGTCGTCGTCGACGATCAGGTGGCCTCCGATTTCTTCCAGGAGACGGTGATCCGCATGGCGGTTCCCCGTGAAGTCCAGGTCATCATCAGCGGCTTGAAGGAATTTGCGGAAACGTATTCCTTCACCCAGGGCCATGGTAAGAAAACGATCGTACTTTTCAGCACGGTGTCCGCTGCACTGGCCGTCTACCGTCTCGGGTTCCGGTTCGCGAAATTGAATATCGGCAACGTCTACAACGAGAACTGCCGTATTTGCTGCACCCCTTCCGTCCTCTTGAGCGACACGGATATCAGCTGATATAATCCAGTCTGCACGATGAAGGGGTCCAGATTGAAGTGAGGCGTGTCCCCAAGGAAAAACCGGTGGATTTTTACGAGATCGTCCAGAAGTTAAAGTCTTAACCGATGGTTAAACCGTTAAGGCGAACACTATGATATTGAAGATTATTATCGTGTCTGTCGCCGGCGGTATCCTCTGTTTGGACCGTGTCGTTTTACAGGCCATGATTTCCCGGCCGATTGTAGCGGCCCCGGTGATCGGCCTCATCCTGGGCGATCCCACGACCGGCCTGATTGTCGGCGCCTTCATCGAGCTGTTCTGGATCGATCGGCTCCCTATCGGCGCTTATTTCCCTCCCAATGATACCATCGCGGCGATCCTGATCACCGCCTCCTCGATCGAAAGCGCTCATTATCTCGGCAATCTTTCGCAGGGGTTGATTGTCTTGGCCGTTCTTCTTTTTCTTCCGATGGGAGTTCTCGCGAGGCAAATGGAATTATGGCTCTGTCGGGGAAACGAAAAACTGGCCGACGCGGCGCTAGCCGACGCGGCCAGGGGCGACGTACGGTCGATTGCCCGCAGGCATCTCACCGCAATCCTGAAGGCCTATCTTTATCCGGCCGCCTTTATCCTGGTGACATTGCCGATAGGAATTGCCCTCATGACCTGGGCTTACCCGCGACTCTCGGATTGGACGATCCGCGGGCTGACTCTGACCTATTCTCTCCTCCCGTTTATCGGGACCGCAGTGGCGCTCAACACGATCAACATTCGCGGAACGGTTCCCGTCTTCTGCGCCGTTTTTCTTGCAGTGACGGTGATCATCCGCTTCATCAGGGATATTTGAATTTTGGAAAACGGTGTACTCAAGATCGGAGAATATGAGGAAGGGGATATTGATGAAATCATCCGCATCGAAAGAGATTCCTATCCAACCCCCTGGTCGGAGAATCTCTTCAGATGCGAGATGACCTCTCCCATATCCAGGTTGCTCGTGGGTAGGACGACCCGGGAGGAGAGGGGATCTGTGGTGGGTTATATCGTCTACTGGCGGGTGGATGATGAGATCCATCTCCATAATATTGCCGTCCGGCGGGACATGCGGAGAAAGGGAATTGCTTCCCGGCTGCTGGAGGAGGCTGTCCGCTGCTCACGGACGGAGGGAGCGCGGTGGATCACCCTTGAGGTGCGGCACTCCAATCAACCGGCACAGAGGATGTATGAAAAATTCGGTTTTACGGTGAGCGGTGTTCGTCCCGGTTATTACACGGATACAAAGGAAGACGCCCTGATCATGTGGGCCGATCTGTGGCTGATCCCCCGGGGAGAGTCCGCCAGCGCAGGGAGTGGGGAGAAGGAAGATGTCTGAGACACAAGCGATGATGACGGGAAGGATTCACGAAAACCGCATGATGGCGTCCGATCATTTCCTGATGACCGTCGTTCTTCCGCAATCCTTCCCGATCCCGGCCCCCGGCCAGTTCGTCATGGTTCATGAGGCAAATCGGAGAGAGCCGCTTCTCGCCCGCCCCCTGAGCGTCTATGGATTTCAGAGGCAGAGCGATCACGCCGTTCTTGAGCTGCTCTACCGCTTGACCGGCCGGGGAACACAGCTATTTTCAGGAATGAAGCCGGGTGACGAAGTGGCTCTGATCGGCCCCCTCGGAAAAGGGTTCACCGTTCCCACCGGAATCGGCCGTGTCCTTTTCCTGGCGGGAGGGATCGGCGTGGCTCCCCTGATTTTCCTCCTCCAGGACCGATTCCGCAAAGGGGAGACAGAAAAAGGCAGGAAACCGATCTTCTACCTCGGTGCGAGGAGCGCGAAGCTTCTGGTCGGGCTGGAGCGTCTGAACGGATCATGCGATCTTAGGCTCTGCACGGATGACGGGAGTCTGGGGTATCACGGCCCCGTGACGGAACGGCTGAAGAGCGACATCGAAGGATATGATCCCGAAGAGACGGTGCTGTTTGCCTGCGGGCCGACACCGATGATCCGGTCTCTGGGGCGGCTGCTCAAGAGACCATCCCATCCCCTGCCAGGTCTCTATCGAAGAGCGGATGGCCTGCGGCGTCGGGGCCTGTCTCGGATGCGCGGTGGCGATCCGAGTCCCCGGAGGAAAAAAGGGAATATGTGAGGGTCTGTAAGGAGGGTCCGGTCTTTGACCTGAGGGAGATCCTTCTAGACCGCGCCCGGCGGCGAAGGGGAGCACCTATGAATGCAAGCCCTGAAGAAACCCGCTTCACACCCCCGGATCTTACGGTAGCCATCGGCGGCCTGACCCTGAAGAACCCCGTGATGACCGCCTCGGGGACCTTCGGTTACGGTGAGGAGTACACCCCCTTCGTCGATCTGAACCGCCTTGGAGCGGTGGTCGTCAAAGGCCTGTCTCTCGAACCCCGATCCGGCAATCCGCCGCCGCGGATCATGGAGACTCCTTCCGGAATGCTCAACGCCGTGGGGTTGCAGAATATCGGCGTCAAGGAATTCATCGCCCGAAAATTGCCCTTTCTCAGGCGGTACGACACGGCGGTTATCGCCAACATCTTCGGTGAAACGGTCGACGAATACCGGCGGGTAACGGAAATCCTCAGCGGCACGGAAGGGATCCATGCGCTCGAGGTCAATATCTCCTGTCCGAACGTCAAGCGGGGGGGATCTCCTTCGGCGCCACCCCCGACGCGGCAGCCGAGGTGACGCGCAAGATCCGCAGCGAAACCGATCTTCCTCTCATCGTCAAATTGACACCGAACGTGACCGACATCGCCCAGATCGCTCTGGCGGTGGAGGCGGCCGGGGCCGACGCCCTATCCCTGATCAACACGCTGACGGGGATGTCGGTGGATATCGAACGGAGGCGGCCGCATCTGGCGAACGTCACCGGCGGCCTCTCCGGGCCGGCGATCCGGCCGGTCGCTCTTCGGATGGTCTGGCAGGTGGTCCGAGCGGTGAAGGTCCCGGTCATCGGCATCGGGGGGATCATGACCGCCTCCGACGCCCTCGAATTTCTCATCACCGGAGCGAGGGCCGTCGAGATCGGTACGGCCAATTTCATACAGCCTGCGGCGACGATGGAAATTCTGGACGGCATCGTCGATTATATGAGCCGCCACAAGATCGGGAAGATCACGGAATTGATCGGTTCGCTGGACACGGACCTTCCGGGAAACGGCTGAGTGACTGGAGCTCTCGGCTGAAAATCAACCGAACAACACGGATCCCCGTGTCAGAAATACTCCGGCGGCGCAGGCCAGCATCATCAGCGACAGTGTCGCCGCCCAGAGCGCGCGGAAACCGACTGCCGCCATGTCCTTCGCCCTGCTCGGCGCCAGGGCTGCAATCCCGCCGATGAAGATTCCCAGAGAGGCGACATGGGCAAAACCGCATAGGGCATAGGTGGCAAGGATGGCGCTGCGCTTATCGATGATTTGCCCCTGGGCCAGCATCTTGGCCAAATCCTGATAGGCGGTCACTTCGGTCACGACCACCCGTTCGCCGATGAGCCGTGCTACTGCCGGTGCATCCTGCGGGTTGATGCCCATCAGGAGGGTCAGGGGGTAGAAGAGATAGCCGAGCAGTGCCTGCAACGTAAAGTCCACCTTTGTGCCTAGCGCAAGATTGATCCAGTCGCCGACCAGCGTGGTCATCAGATTCAAGAGTCCCACCAGCCCCAGCACCGCCAGAAGCATGGTCGCAATGCCGAAGACCATCTTCCCGCCGTCGGTTGCCCCATTGAGAATCGACTCGATGGCATTGCTCGACGGGTTATGCCAGGCCTTGACATCGGTGCCCAATGTCTCCGGCTTTTCCTCTTCGGGGAATATCAGCTTGGCCATCACGATCCCTGCCGGCCAGGAGAGGAGGGTGGCCGATACCAGATGGCCGGCGATGTTCGGGAAGGTCGGCAGGAGGATCAAGACATAAAAGGCCAGCACCGACGAGGCAGTGTTTCCCATCATCGCCGTCATGATGGTGCATAGTTCGCTGCGGGTCATCCGTTCCAGGTAAGGTCTGACCGTCAGCGTCGATTCCACGCCGACGAACAGGTTCGAGGTCACGCAGAGCGACTCTGCACCGGAGAGTCTCATCCAGCGGGCGAAAAGATTTCCGAACGATTCGATCAGGCGGGGCAGAAAACCGAAATGATACAGAAGGGAAAGGAATGCCGCAAAAAAGATGATGGTAGGCAATGCCTGGAACGCGAGGATGAAGCCGATCGATCCATCAGTCCCCGGAGGTTGCGCCAAGGGGCCGAAGAGGAACTTGGCCCCTTCGCCGGCCACATCGACCAGCTTGAGCACGAGCCCGTTGATAAACAGGAATACCTTCTGCCCGGCGGGTACGACAAAGATAAAGGCTGCGAATGCCAGTTGCAGCGAAGTCCCCCACAGGACGACCCGCCAGTTGATCACTCTGCGGTTCGTCGAGAAGACCCACGCAATTCCCATGAGAACAAAGATCCCGATGAAACTGATCAGATTGTAGAGTCCCATATCACCTCCATGGCTTCACGAATTCCATTTTCTACTGCCGCTACAGCATGCGCTGAATGTCCCCCATCCGGGCATCGATCCGTTTGCGCGAGACGGGGATGGCGGTCTTCAGCTCCTGGGCGAACAGAGAAACCTTGTATTCCTCGATCATCCAGACGAATTCTGCAAGGGCCTGACGCTTCTCCTCCGAGGCGTAAGGGGGAAGATCCCGGAGCATCTCTGCGTGCCAACCGGCGAGGTCGCGTATCTCCCTGCTCCGTTCGAGGGCCTTTTCCAGATGAAGGGCGCCCCTCTCCGCGCGGATGGCCAGGGCGCGGAGATAGCGGCTGATGTGGATCAGCCGATCTTCCGCGAAGCGGATGAGAAAATCGACGGGAAGGAGTCGGGAGAGCTCCTCCCGAAGCTCCGCAAGAAAAGCCAGGACCGGGCCGTTGCCCCGGTTGGCCTGCTCCAGGGAGCGGAGCAGCTCCGTCGCTTCGAAGAGGGCCTTGAGGGGGGGACCGGCCATCCGAAGAACCGCCTGCCCCCGGGGCAGGATCTGCGGGCGGACCTTCTCGCCGAGGGCATCGAAGTCTGATTCGGTCCTTACATCCGTCTCGAAGAGATCGTGCAGGACCTTATCGACGAGTGCATTCTCCAGGATCTTGACCCCCCCGAACGCCGCCGCCCAGAGTTTGAGATCGGCCGTGGGGGCGATCCCCTTGCGCAGGTGCTTCAGTTCGTCCCGGAAGCGCAGCGCCAGGAGCGCCCTTACCCCTTTGCGGTGGGCGAGGCCGGCCTCAGGTTCGGAACGAAAAAGCCGGATGCCGATCCCCGTTTCCGCTGCGGCCAGGGCGGGGAAAGCAACCGCGGTGTTGAGGCCTCTGCCTGTCAGTGTGATTTGCCGTGGAAGCTCGCCGAAATCCCAGACGGTCACACCGTCCTTTTCCCAGGTCCGTCGCGCCTTGGCAAAGGCCTGAGATTCCTTCTCCTCGACAAATTCCTGCCGGAGGATGCCGATATCCCGTCCCGCGGCCAATTCTCGGTCTTTTCCGTCCACGACGGCATAGCGGAGCTTCAGATGATCGTCCAACTCCTCCAGCGGCCAGCGATCGGCCGGGATGTCCACACCGAATTTTTCATAGATGAAGCGACCGAGGGCCGTGGGGAGCGGACCTTCCTGCGCCATCTCCTTGAGGATGACGTTGCAGGTGTGTGAGAACGGCTGAAGCCGCTTCCGGTATTCCTTCGGGAGGCCCCGGAGGAGGGCCATGATCTTTTCCTTCAGGAGACCGGGGACCGTCCAATCCAGGGAGGCGGCCGGGAGGGAGGGGATGGCCTGCACGGGGATCTTCAGGGTGATCCCGTCTTCCGGCTTTCCCGGTGAGAAATGATAGACGCAATCCAGCCGCCAGCCGCCGGCCGAAACCGCTTCGGGAAAAAGGGCGATCTCATCGGAGTCAGGGGCTTTGACCAGAAGATCCTCTTCCTTCATCCGGAGAAAGAGGTCCGTTCCCTTTTCCCGGATCAGGTGCTGCAGCGTCCGTATATCGCAGATCCCGGGAAGCCGCTTTTCGTAGAACTGCGCTATCGTCTCCGTATCGACGAGTAAATCCCGGCGGCGGATCTTTTCCTCCAGTCCCTCGATCTTTGCGATCAGCGCCTGGTTGTGGACGAGGAAGGGGAGAGGTTTTTTGACCTCTCCTTCGACAAGGGCGCTGCGGATGAAAATACGGGCGGCTTCGCCGGGATCGATGCGGCCGAAAGAAACGGACCGGCCGGGCACGATGACGAGGCCAAAAAGGGTGACCTGTTCGGAGGCCACGACCTCGCCCCGGTCCTTTTCCCAGTGGGGCGCGGAATAGGTGCGCCGGCAGAGACGGCCGCCGATTTCTTCGAGCCAATCGCTCTCGATATTCGCCACGGTCCGGGCGAAGAGTCGCGAGGTTTCGACCATCTCCGCGGCGACGATCCAGTTTCCTCCCCGGTTGAAGAGGCCGGAACCGGGAAAAATCATCGCCTGTCGATCCTGGGTGGCCGTGTAGAGGTTTTTCTCCTTCTTTTGAGCGATATGGCCGAGATAACCGCTCAGGATGGAACGATGCAGAGCGGCATAGAGATCGGCTCCCCGCTTTTGCAGTGTCGTTTCCTTTCTGTGTGACGAGCTTCTTCTCGATCAGGATCGAGAGGATCTGGTCATGGATCTCGCGCCATTCTCTCATCCTCCGGTAGGAGAGAAAATGGTCCCGGCAGAAACGGCGCAGACGGTTCTGGGTCTGAGGCGATTCGCCTCGGTGGTAACAGCGTTGCCAGAGACCGAGGAGGGAGGAAAAATCGGAAGCGGGGTCCTTGAACTTGGCATGCGCCTGATCCGCCTGCGCCTCTTTATCGGCCGGCCTCTCCCGCGGATCCTGGATGCTGAGGGCTGCGGCGATGACGACGATCTCCGGGAGACATCCCTCCTTGCGGGCCTCGAGAATCATCCGGGAAATCCGCGGATCAAGAGGAAGCTGCGCCATGATCCGCCCCCGTTCCGTCAGGCGGTAGGGAGAGGTGGCGCCGCCATTATCCTTGTCCTTCGGTTTCGATGGCGCCGAGTTCAAGAAGGATATCGATCCCGTCCCGGATGCTCTTCGGGGCAGGGCGGTCGATGAAGGGGAAAGCGTCGATATCGCCCAAATCGAGGGCGAGCATCCGGAGGATCACGCCCGCGAGAGAGGAGCGGAGGATCTCCGGCGGGGTGTAAAGAGGGCGGCCGAGGATAGTCCTCCTCGCTGAAAAGCCGGATGCAGATCCCGTTCTGGACGCGACCGCAGCGACCCTTCCGCTGATCGGCGCTGCTTCTCGATATCGGCCGGACGGGAAGGCCGGCCGTCCGCGAGCGGGGATTGTACTGAGCGATCCGGGCCAGTCCCGTGTCGATCACAAAACGGATGTTCGGGATGGTGATCGAGGTTTCCGCAACGTTGGTTGCAACGATGATCTTCCGGGCCGTCGACGGTCTGAAGACACGCTGCTGCTGCGCTGTGGTCAGTCTCGAGAAGAGGGGAAGGATCAGAAACCCCTTCCCGGAAACGTCCGGCGAGGAGGTCGCAGGTTTCACGGATGTCCTGTTCCGTCGGCATGAAGATCAGGATGTCGCCCCGCTCACGCCGTTCCACGAGATCTTCAACCGACCGTACCGCCGCCTCGACGGGGGTGATTTCCCCCTTTTCTTCCAGTTTGGGATCGAGGGGTTCATAACGGACCTCGACGGGATAGAGACGCCCGGAGACCTCGATGATCGGTGCGTCGCCGAAAGCCCGCGAGAACTTCTCCGTATCGATGGTTGCCGACGTGATGATGACGCGAAGATCTTGCCGTCGCTCAAGGAGGGTTTTCAGAATACCGAGGATGAAATCGATATTGAGGCTCCGCTCGTGGGCCTCGTCGACAATGATCGTGTCGTAGGCGCGAAGCAGCGGATCGTGATGGATCTCCATCAGGAGGATCCCGTCGGTCATAATCTTCAGGAAGGCATCGCGCGGGGTCCGGTCGTCGAAGCGGATCTTGTAACCGACCGACCGGCCGATCTCTTCGCCCATCTCTTCGGCGATCCGACGGGCGACGGTGGTCGCCGCGATCCGTCGCGGCTGGGTACAGCCGATCAGTCCCCCGAGACCGCGACCGGCTTCCAGGCACATCTTCGGGATCTGGGTGGTCTTCCCGGAGCCTGTCTCCCCGGTGATGACGACGACGGGATGTCTCCGGATGGCAGCGATGATATCATCCTTTCGCTCCAGGATCGGCAGGGACGGCGGATAGGCAATCCGGGGAAGACGGGCGCGGCGCGCTTCCATTTTTTTCATTATGCTATCGGATCTGGACAAAGAATCACCCTCTCATCATTCTCACGGCGGACCGGCCGGCGGGAAAAGGCGGCCGTCCGAGGAAAGGATCATACCCATCCGGACTGGCGGATGTCAAAGGTTCCGAGGTTGCTTTATTCGTTTTGTTCCAGTATATTTAAAACAAGAGAAAATTACTTTCTGCGAGGTGGGTATGCCGCTCGTCACCTTTTATTTTCAGCTCCACCAACCCTTCCGTCTCCATCCGGAGAGGGAAAAGTTTCTCTGGGAGGAGAAGAACCGGTCCGTTTTCCTCAAAGTGGCCGAGAAATGCTACCTGCCGGCGACAACGATGTTCACGGAACTCGTTGCAGCCCATCCCTCCTTCAAGATCACCCTCGGCATGTCAGGCACCTTTCTCAAACAGGCCGAACTCTATACGCCCGAGCTCATCACGCTGCTCAGGGATCTATACGCGGCGGGTGAGAAGAACCGTCAGGTCGAGTATCTTGATGAGACGTACTATCATTCGCTGACCAGCCTGTTCGAGGATCCCCAAAAAACAGAATTCCGGGAGCAGGTGTCACTGCACCGGGAGATGATAAAACGGCTCTTCGGGATTTTTCCGACCTCTTTTCGCAACACCGAACTGATGTACAATAACGACATCGCCGCGGTCGTCGCCGACATGGGCTATCAGTCGATCCTCTGTGAAAAACGGGACGACATGTTCACGAAGGAAGAGGCGGCAATCTCCCCCAATGCCGTCTTCCGGGCGCGAAATGCGAACCTGATCGTCATCCCCCGGAACCGGGAATTGAGCGACGATATCGCCTTTCGATTTCCCCACAGTCCGTTGACGCCGGAGCAATACGCCAAATACCTCTCCCTGATCGACGGAGAGGCCGTTCTGCTCGGTTACGATTACGAACACATCGGCGAACACATCTGGAGCGAGAAGGGGATTTTCGAGTTCTGGAGGGGACTGCCGGAGGCGCTCGAAAAGCATCCGAACCTGGTCATGGCGACACCGACCGAGGTGGCCATGCAGTTTCGGGAAGCCGAATGCCCTTTTCTGGATATCCACGGCCTTTCCACCTCCTCCTGGGCGGATGCAGGAAGAAATACCTTCGGATGGCTGGGAAATCCCACTCAGTACGAGCTTTTTCGGGATATCGAACGGATGGAAACGGCGGCACGCCGAGCGGGGGGAGAACTGCTCACCCGCTGGCGCCATCTGACGACCTCGGATCATGTCTATTTTCTCCATGAGCGGATCGGAGAGGATCATGCGGTCCACGCCTATTTCAACCCCTACGAAGGGTCCATCGCCCGCCCGACGCATATCCTGACTCGCAAGATCGACGATCTGGAAGCAGCCGTCAAACGCTTCGTGATCCTTAAGAAACATGAAAAGACGGCCATCCTGATCATTTCTCCCGAGACGGGACGACTGCCGGAGGACATGGGAGCTCTCGCCCGTTTCATCTCCGGAAAGAGCGGCGGTCAGGGGGAGGTGGTCTCGGCCCTGTGCGAGGGTCTCGGCGAACGCGGACTGGATGTCCATCTGGTGATCCTCAATCTCAAGAAGAGATTCCAGCGGGAGGCCCAGATGAACGAAATGCAGTGGCGGGAGGTCCGCTACCGGATCGATTCCGATATGATCCATCTGGTCAGCTCTTCCGTCTTTGCCGACAATCTGAGCGCCTATTCCGGCGATCCGATCCTTACGGCCGTTGAATTCCAGAGGGAAATCGTCAACAATGTCATCAAAACGGTCCGGGCCAGGCACGAGGGAAGGTTGATCATCCACAGCCACGACTGGATGGCGGGAGGGGCGATCACCGCCTACGCCGCGGCAACGGGTCTGCCTGTCCTCCACACGGTGCACAACGTTTTCACGGCCTGCCTTCCGCTGGATCTTCTGGGAGGGATCGGCCTGAAGAGCATCACCGATCGTCTCTTTCTTTCCGACCATGAAGGCAGAACCTGTATCGACTGCCAGGCGACGGCGATAAAAAACGCCACGATGATCAACTTTGTCGGCGAGCGGTTTCTCCGGGAGGTCGTAGAGGACTACTTCCTGGACAGGGATCTGGTTCCGCCCAGCGTCCGTCAGGAAGTAAAGGAGAAATACTACCATGACGCAGCCCGGGCGATCATCAACGCCCCTTCGTCGCGGATCTATCCGGAGCGGTGCGAGGCGCTGATCCGGAAGTACGGACCTGACGATCCGATCATGGAGGCGAAGCGCGACAATCTCGTCGAATTCCAGAAGAGGACCGGGCTCACCGTGAATCCGGACGCCCTTCTCTATTTCTGGCCTTCCCGTCTCGATCCCTTCCAGAAAGGGGTCGAACTCCTCGAACAGATCATCAAGCCTTTCGTCGATAAGCACCCCGATGTCCAGATCGCTATCGTAGCGGACGGGATCGGCAATGACCGGACGCATGCGGACCTCTTCGGCGGGATCGCCTATCATTCCGGCGGGCGGATCGCCTATCAGCCCTTTAACGAGGAGCTTTCTCTTTTGGGATATGCCGCTGCCTGCGATGTCTTCGGCGCATCCCTCTACGAACCCTGCGGTCAGATCGACCAGGTGGGGAATATCTTCGGGGCGACCGCCACGAACCGCGATACGGGGGGATACCATGACAAGATCCGCGAACTGAGGCTCAAAGAAGACGGTTCGCCTCAGGATGTAGGGAACGGTTTTCTGTTTCGCGATTATGACGCCGGAGGCCTCTGGTACGCACTGGAGAAGAGTGTGGCTTTTCACCGTCTGCCGTCGGAGATCCGGGAAAGACAGTTACGGCGGATCATGCGGGAAGCCCGTGAACGGTACAGCCTGGGCCACATGGTCGCCGAATACATCCGGATCTATGAAAAGCTGAATAACGGGAAACCCCTGGTTTAGACCGTCAGAATCCGTTTCCAAGGCTCTTCTTCACTCGCAGAGCTATCGCGCGGACACGCCGCATCGCTTCCTCCTCGTCAATGGTCAGAAGTCGCCGGTTCTTCATGACGAGTTTGCCGTTGATGAGGACCGTCTCCACATCAGCGCCGTCCGACGGCATAGACCAGATGGGAGTATTCGTCGTACAGGGGCGTCAGGTGGGGTTTGTTCATGTCGATGATACAGATGTCCGCCTTCTTTCCCGCTTCGAGAGTGCCGATCAGCGCATCCAGCCCTAGAACCTTCGCCCCGTCGCAGGTCGCCATCCGGAGGACCGTCCGCGCCGACATGACCGTCGGATCGAGAAGAGCCGCTTTCCCCAGTTTGGCTGCGGTGTCCATCTCCTGGAACATGTCGAGATCGTTGTTGCTGGCGCAGCCGTCCGTTCCCAGACCGACGACGATTCCCTGCTTGTGCATGGCGGAGACGGGGGCCACGCCGGAGGCCAGCTTCATGTTGCTCTCCGGGTTGTGGACCACTTTGCAGCCGTGATCGGCAAAAATGCGCATATCCTCCTCGTCCATCTCAACGCCATGAAAGGCGATGAATCGTTCATCGAGAAACCCGATCTCCATCAGGAATTGAGTCGCCCGCTTGCCGAATTTTTCCTCCAGCTGTTTCGCTTCTGCCTTGTTTTCCAGAAAATGCGTGGCCAGAGGGACCCGATAACGGTCGGCCAGGATCTTGGAGGCTTTCAGGAGATCCGGTGAACAGGTGTAGAGTGCATGGGGCTCCACCATGATGTTGACGAGGGGGTCATCGGCCCATGTCTGAATGAGTCTTTCCGTATAGGCCAGACCTTCCTCAGGCGTCTTGAAATTGGGGGAAGGGAAGTCGAAGAGGACTTCGCCCAGAAGGCAGCGCATCCCCGCCTGTTTCGCCGCCCTGGCCGTCTCCTCCTCGAAGATGTACATGTCGGAAAAGGTCGTCGTCCCCGATTTGATCATCTCCGCGCAGGCCAGCAGGCTTCCCCAGTAGGCCAGCTCCGGATTCACATTCCGGGCCTCGGCGGGAAAGATGTAGTCGGTTCAGCCAGTCCATCAGTTCCATGTCGTCGGCGATCCCGCGGAAGCAGGTCATGGCCGCGTGGGTGTGGGCGTTGACGAGTCCGGGCATGATGATCGAACCCGGGACATCGATCGTCTCCCTGCCCTGAAATGACGCGAGAATCTCTTCATTCCTTCCCACGGCGACAATCGTATCACCGTCGACGGCCAGGGCGCCCGGGAAAATTTTGTGTCTTGTTCATCCAGCGTCACAACAGTTCCGCCGGTAATCAGGATATCAACAGTTCTCGCCATCTGGCCTCCAGGATATTCGTTCATGTGAGGATGATATTCGTTCCAATAAAGTCTCAAAGTAAAGTCATATCGAATTCTCAGATGATCAATACGCACGCTCACCCCGTCGATCATCTGCGCCATGGATCTCTTCGCCGATCCTTCGGACCTCACCCATGACCTCTTTCAGATCGATGGTCAGCAGGCGACGATTCCGCATGACGATCCTGCCCGCCGATGATGCTCGTCGACGACATCGGCCCCCGAGGCGGCATAGACGAGGTGCGAAAAGGGGTGATAAAGGGGGTCAGGTGCGGTTTTTTCATGTCCACCAGGATGATGTCCGCCCCTTTGCCCGGGGCGATGGAACCGATCCGGTCGGCCATTCCCAGGACGCGCGCCCCGCCGATGCGTGGCCATCTCGACGACCTTCTCCGCCGGCAGGACGGTCGGATCGGCCGAAAAGACCTTGTGGAGTTTCGCGCACATCCCCATCTCGCCGAAGAGATCGAGATTGTTGTTGCTGGCGCAGCCGTCCGTTCCCAGCCCGACATCGATTCCCCGGCGCAGCATCTCCGGCACGGGGGCGACACCGGCGCCGAGCTTCATGTTGCTCTCCGGGTCATGCGCCACCTTGACGCCGGATTGCCGCGAGAAGGTCGAGTTCGTCCTCATCCAGCCAGATACAGTGGGCGGCGATGGTGGCTTCGTCGAGCAGATCGAGGTCGCGCAGGTGATGAACCGGCTTCTTGCCGTAACGCTCCCGGAGCAGGGCGACCTCCTCGCGGGTCTCCGCCAGATGGATCTGAAAGAGTGACCCCGGCGCGCCGGGCCACGGCCTTGATGGTCCGCAGGGTATCCGGCGAGCAGGTGTAGGGGGAATGACAGACCAGGGCCGGGGTGACGAGAGGCGAGCGGTCGTGCCATTGCTCCACGAACTGTTCCGCAATGGCGGCATGTTCGGAAGTGTCGGGCCGATCGGGCGTCGGAAAATCGATGAACCCCTGGGCGACGACGCCGCGCATTCCCGCCGCGATCGCCGCCCGGCCGACGCTCGCCTTCGAAAAAATAGCCGTCGCAGAAGGTCGTCGTTCCGGAGAGGATCATCTCGGCGATGGCCAGCATGGAGCCGGCATAGACGGTCTCCCGGTTGATGAACCGTCCCTCGGCGGGAAAGATGTGGTCGTTGAGCCAGGTCATCAGGGGAAGGTCATCGGCCAGACCCCGGAAGAGGATCATCGGAAGATGGGTGTGGGCGTTCACCAGTCCCGGCATGACGAGGCAGCCCGAGGCGTCGATGATCTCGCGGGCCTCCGGGGAATGGCCTGAAGGAGGATTCCCTTTTTCGACAAAGAGGATCTTTCCGTTCCGGATGCCGATCACCGGCTCCTCGACGATCTCTGCAGGCGCCGCCATCGTCAGAAGCGTTCCGCCGGTGATCAGGATGTCGAGTTTTTGCTCCGATCTGTTCATTGAAATACCCTTCGCTATTATCGAAAGTGATTGCACAGATTCAAGGGAAATTTCCATAAGAAATCGCGAGTGAATAGCGGATCGATCAGCAAGCTGTACCAGCACTGTTACATAGATCAGGAAAACTCAGCCGGAATGGGGATAAGAACGAATTTCTTGACACCGTTTTTCGGAAAGCATATAGATATTCCGCATCATGATGCTGGCCTGGGTGGCGGAATTGGTAGACGCAAGGGACTTAAAATCCCTCGGTCCTTGAGGCTGTGCGGGTTCGATTCCCGCCCCAGGCACCAAATGATAGTTCCTAAAACCCTTTTATTTTACCGTCAGCTGGATCAGTAGGTCAATCCCATGGAGAGCAGCAACTTCCTTGAAGGTTGCTGTTGAAGCCCCCCTGCCGTGATGACTGGCGTTTATTTTCAATATCACCTACCGCTCAAGGGTCTCTAGGCAATAATACACCCATCACATCTGATCGGATTGGTCCTCAAAGAGACACTTTTTCGCAAAAATGCAACTGGAATAAAGTAAGCCCAAATAAGCTAATAAACAGAGAGTATCGGTCTTCAACTTCACCATAGGTGGCGTGACTACTAAGTCTACTTTTTACAGGATGGAAGGCCCTGCAATAAAAATACAGCTCATCCAGATCTTTTCTGGATGAGCTGTATATGAAGAGTGTCTTAACAAAAATAAGACATTACAGGCTAGAACCTGAATCGTATGCCAAGGCCGAACCGGCCCAGATTATGCAGGTTATCCAGCTCGTCGATTTCGGAACGCGCTTCAAGGAATAGCGTACTGTTAAAGCTGTCCGGTTTCCCGTAAACAAGGATACCCAGATTGGCAATCAGATCCATCTGACCGTCGTTGCCGGTCCACCAGTACCCGGCGCCCATTCCGAAGGATAGTCTGTTCCACCAATGGTAATCCAGTATGGCATCGGCGATGACGGCACTGCCGCCATCATTACCGTGGATGCGAAAGTGAACCGCCACGATAGGCCAGCAGGCTGAGCTTGTCGAATAAGGGGAATTCATAGCCTATGCGGGCAAACAGGTAGCTGGCAGGATCAACTTGGTAGGAGAAGCCCGTATCCACTACGGTACCGCTTGGAAACTTGGCGGTCGACGTCGTCATCGCAGAAGCGGCCGTTCCACTGTCCGCAGTGCCGGCGTTGGCGCCGCGTGCGGCCGCCCGCAGCCGGCTGCTCCACTACCCGCAGTACCGGGCATTGGTGCTCCAGAACCCGCTGCCGCACTGTCCGCCGCGGTGCCGGGCATCGGCGCCGTTGAACCGGCCGCTCCACTACCCGCAGTACCGGGCATTGGTGCTCTAGAACCCGCTACCGCACTGTCCGCCGCGGTGCCGGGCATCGGCGCCGTCGAACCGGCTGTTCCAATGCCCGCAGCTCCGGGTGTTGGTGCTGAGGCCGCTGCCGTTTCTTTTCCAGAAGTGGAGGGCTTCGCCGCCGGAGCAACCGTTGCTGCTTTTCCTGAAGTGGCAGGTGCCTTCGCCGCCGGTATTTTGGCAATGTTTTTTAGCGCAAAGTTGCCGCAAGCATGAAGGACAACAAACTCATAACGATTACCCTTCATGTCGATGTAAAAACGATAGGCGTCCAAGGATCCGGCGCCGCCCCAGGTCACGTCTTTTGTAACGATGACCGGTCCGGTACCTTTCTTTCTGAAGAACATCCACTTGAACGTTTCCCCGGGGGAGACCTTGATGGAATCGATTGTTGAGGATGGAAATTGCTGAGAAAAAGCCCTATATAGATTGGGATAGCCCACCTTTGCAAAGCCTTTTTTTATAAGGGTGTTTTGGCTTTTTACCAGTTCCTTGAGGTCCGCTTCGGAAGTCAACGGCGGACGGTAAAAAGGATTTGCGTTGACTCGCTTGAGGACACTGGCCGCAAAGGCGGATGATACAAAGCTCACAAACAAGCACACAATTAGAACAAGGAAAAGATTCCTTTTCATCTTCATAAGCACCTCCTTCTTTAATTTCGTTATTCACCTGGGATACAGTATAGCACAGATTATGCTGAAGTCACATTATTTTTTCGATGAATCACAGGCTGAGGCAAAAGTAGTATTTGACAGCTACGAGAGTGAAGCCTTGAATCAATTCAAAATCCGGAGAGATGGTCTTCGGTTTATCTACTGTACAATATTGTGATGTAGAGGTTTTGCTGAGGCGTATATAAAAAAGATACAGATTGACATTTTGCTTTGCCCGGAATATGAAGACGCACAAAATTGGGCTGCTGTTTTTTGTATTCTTACATCAATCCTTTGGCATCAATAGGTCAGGTTGTGATCTAACGATAAGCAACCGCCGATGCCGAGCAAGACCGATATAAAACATATTCGATTTAAGGTTTATCTTTGACGGATTCAGGAAAGGACTATTCCGCTCTTTTTTGTTGAAATACGCTTGTTTCGGCAAACGCCGCGCCATTGACGGGTATCGCCGAGCCCGATCGGTATAAGCGGCAGATGGTTTCCCAATTTAATACGGCATGAAAGGCGAGGAGAAAATGAAGGAAATGGTTGTCAAGAACAAAGGCTGGACTGTGACTTTTGCAGGTATGGGTGTTAACTTGGCACTCGGTGTGTTGTACAGCTGGAGCGTCATCAAAAAGGCGATCCCGGCCGAATGGGGATGGACGACGCGGATAAGGCGCTTCCATACTCGATTGCCTGTATCACCTTTGCCCTCATGACGGTCCCCGCGGGCCGCCTGCAGGACAAAATAGGACCTCGCTGGGTAGCGACGGCCGGAGGTGTCCTGACGGGGATCGGCTGTATCATCG
>CAWJHT010000007.1:0-19538 GCA_963842685.1 uncultured delta proteobacterium
CGCGGCTTTCCGCTTCGGGATGACGCTGACGGAGATCCGGCGCCTGACCCAGATCGACCCCTGGTTTCTCTATCAGATCCAGACCCTGGTTGACGGCGGAGGAAGAGCTGAAAAATGCGACGCCCTCGACGGAGATTGCTTCTGGAGGCAAAGCGGCTCGGCTTTTCCGACCGCACCCTCGGCGGTCTCTGGAACCTGACGGAGGAGGAGATCCGCCGCCGCCGCTATGAGGCGGGGATCGTCCCCGTCTACAAGCTCGTCGACACCTGCGCGGCGGAATTCGAGGCCTACACCCCCTACTACTACTCCACCTACGAGACGGAGGATGAAACCCGTCCTTCGACAAAACAGAAGGTCGTCATCATCGGCGGGGGCCCCAACCGGATCGGCCAGGGGATCGAGTTCGATTACTGCTGCGTCCACGCCTCCTTTGCCCTGCGGGAGATGGGGGTCGAGAGCATCATGGTGAACTCGAACCCCGAGACGGTGAGCACCGACTACGACACCTCCGACAAGCTCTTCTTCGAGCCGGTGACCCTGGAGGACGTCCTCCACATCCTCAAGACGGAAAAGCCGATGGGCGTCATCGTCCAGTTCGGAGGCCAGACCCCCCTGAACCTCGCCCGGGGACTCGAAGCGGCGGGGGCGCCGATCCTCGGGACCTCACCCGACGCGATCGACCGGGCCGAGGACCGGAAGCGCTTCCAGGAGATCGTCAACCGCCTTCACCTCCGCCAGCCCGACAACGACACGGCGATGGATACGGAAGAAGCCGTCCGGGCGGCCGAACGGATCGGTTATCCCGTCCTGGTCCGCCCTTCCTATGTCCTGGGAGGGCGCTCGATGGAGATCATCTACGATACGGAAAGCCTGCGCTCCTTCATGGTCCGGGCCCTCGAGATCTCCCCCGGCCACCCGATCCTGATCGACAAGTTTCTCGAGGACGCGATCGAGGTGGACGTGGACGCCATCAGCGACGGGAAGACGACGGTCGTCGCCGGGATCATGGAGCACATCGAGGAGGCGGGGATCCACTCCGGGGACAGCGCCTGCGTCCTGCCGACGATCACCTTCGGGCCGGAACTCCTGGAGACGATCGAGCGCCAGACGAAGCTCATCGCCGAGGAGCTCCATGTCGTCGGCCTCATGAACATCCAGTACGCGATCAAGGACGGCGAGCTTTACGTCCTCGAGGTCAATCCCCGCGCCTCGCGGACCATCCCCTTCGTCAGCAAGGCGATCGGGGTTCCCCTGGCGAAACTCGCCACAAAGGTGATGCTGGGGAAAACCCTTCAGGAGCTGGGTTTCACGACGCCCATCCGGCCGAAGCACATCTCCGTGAAGGAGGCGGTCTTCCCGTTCAACCGCTTTCCCAACGTGGACGTCCTGCTGGGTCCGGAGATGAAATCCACCGGCGAGGTGATGGGGATCGACCACTCCTTCGGTCTGGCCTTTGCCAAGTCGCAGATGGCCGCCGGCTTCAAAATGCCCCTCTCGGGGCGGGTCTTCATCAGCGTCCATGACGTGTACAAGGACCGGATCGTCCCCGTGGCCGAGGCCTTTGCGGGGATGGGATTTCAGATCACCGCCACGGGGGGGACGGCGGACCGGCTCCGGGAGCATGGCATCGCGGTGGAGACGATCCTCAAGGTGAGCGAAGGAAGACCCAACGTGGTTGACCGCATCAAGAACGGCGACATCCAGCTGGTCATCAACGTCAGCTTGGGCAGACGCTCCTCCCGGGACGCCTACCACATCCGCCGGGGGGCGCTTCTGTACAACGTGCTGTACACGACGACGATCTCCGGCGCCCGGGCGCTTGCGGAGGCGATCGACGCCCTCCGGAAGGAGCAGTGGGACGTGATGCCGCTCCAGGCGTATCACGGAAATGAGGGATAGATTCGCCCTCTACTTTCATTCGCTGAGAGGATGCGAATAGGGGCGCTGTCCCCTGAGGGTGATTCCGCTAAGAGGGTGAGGGTAAAGAGGGTATGATCATGAACGGAAACAGGAATGAGGACAGGCCGCGTGAGGAGTGCGGCGTCTTTGCGGTGTACGGCCACGAAGAGGCGGCGCGGGTGGCCTTCTTCGGCCTGTTCGCGCTCCAGCACCGGGGACAGGAGAGCGCGGGAATCGCCTCGGCGGACGGCTGCCAGGTCTGGGAGCACAAGGGGATGGGGCTCGCCTCGGAGGTGTTCCGCGAGGATATCCTCTCGAAGCTCCCCGGACGCCTGGCGATCGGCCATGTCCGCTATTCCACGACCGGCTCGTCGGTCCTCTCCAACGCCCAGCCCTTTTTGGTCCACCATGCCGACGAGTACTACGCCCTCGCCCACAACGGAAACCTGATCAACGCCCTCGAACTGCGGGCGGAGCTCGAACAGCGGGGGTCGATCTTCCAGTCCACGATGGACAGCGAGGTGATCGTCCACCTGATGGCCCCCCATCTGAACGAGGGGCTGGAGGAGGCGCTGACAAAGGCCCTCGCCCGGGTGCAGGGCGCCTACAGCATCGTCATGCTGACCCGGAACCGCGTCATCGCCATCCGCGACCCACGGGGATTCCGACCGCTCGCCCTCGGCCGGTTCAACGGCGGCTGGGTGGTGGCCTCGGAGACCTGCGCCTTCGACCTCGTGGGGGCGAAATACATCCGGGACGTCCAGCCCGGGCGAGATCATCATCATCGACGAGGCGGGATTGCACAGCCTGACGCCCTTCCCGAAGGAAAAGCCCTCTCACTGCATCTTCGAGCTCATCTATTTCGCCCGACCCGACAGCCAGATCTTCGGCCAGAACGTCTACCTCTGCCGCAAGAGGCTCGGCCACAGCCTGGCGCGGGAATCCCGGCCCGACGTGGATTTCGTCATGCCTTTCCCGGATTCGGGAAATTACGCGGCCCTCGGCTACGCCGAGGAGAGCGGACTCCCCTTCGAGATGGGGATGATCCGGAACCACTACGTGGGACGGACCTTCATCCAGCCGAGCCAGGCGATGCGGGATTTCGGCGTCCGGGTGAAGCTGAACCCCGTACAGCCGCTCATTGAAAACAAAAGGATCGTGATCGTCGAGGATTCCATCATCCGGGGAACGACCAGCCGGAACCGGGTCCGCCGCCTCAGGGAGAGCGGCGCCAAGGAACTCCACATGGTCGTGAGCTGCCCGCCGACCCGCCACCCCTGTCCCTACGGGATCGATTTTTCGGTCAAGGGGGAACTCATCGCCGCCGAGATGGAGAACGAGGCGGACATCGCCTCCTTCATCGGCTTGGACAGCCTCCACTACCTCTCCATCGATGGGATGGTCGAGGCCACGGGCATCCCCCGGGAGAATTTCTGCCTCGCCTGTTACAGCGGCGATTATCCCCTGACGCCCCCGAAGACATTCGGGAAGTTCTGCTTTGAGGGACGTGTGTTCTGAGACGGACAGGTCGCGGCAGGGCGGAGAGGTGCTTCAATGAGGTCTGGGAGGTTCTGGCCGGCAATACTGGGTAGATGACGGATCACTCCGCTTTTTTTCGTCTTTTTCTTTCATCGATGTCGCCGGGATACATCACCGCATCCTGGCCCCGTTCGCGGGTCCGGACGCGGATGACCTCCTCCACGGGATAGACGAAGAGCAGCCCGTCTCCGGGTTCTCCGGTGTAGGCGGCATCGAGGATGGTTTCAATCGTCTCTTCAAGATTGCGGTCGCTCAGGACGATGTTGATCTGTATCTTGGTCAGCATGTTGACCTGGTAGGTGCCGGCACGGCCCAAAAGCTGGATGCCTCCCTGGCGGCCATGACCCCGGATCTCAAACATATTCAACCCCACGATGCCGATTTTCTCCAAGGCCTCCTTGACATCGTTGGCCTTATCTTCCCGTATGATGGCTTCGATCTTTTTCAGCATGGCTAAATCTCCAAGGTATGAGATAGATTCTTGCTATGGAACATGTTTCTAAAGCAACCGGTTCATGAGTAGGATCGCTCTCCATGGGAACTGATATCCAGACCGACCTCTTCTTCCATGACGGTGACCCGCAAGTCCGATGCTCCAGTTGAGCAACTTGGCCAAGACATAGGTAGCGCCGAAGCAAAAGACTATCGTGACGATCACCGCGAAAAGCTGAACGCCGATCTGTCCGGGATTACCGAAAAACAGTCCGTTGGCGCCGTCGCTGTTGACCGCCGTCGTGGCAAAGAGACCGGTGGCCAGCATGCCCCAGGTGCTGGATATCCCGTGACAGGCCCAGACATCGAGGGACTCGTCGAGTTTTCGTCTGTCCCGAAAACGCATCGTATAATAGGAGAGAGGCGCGGCGACCGCTCCGATGACCATGGCGGCCAGGGGCGTTACATAACCGGAAGCCGGTGTCACCGCCGCCAGACCGACGACCATCCCCGTGGCGATCCCCAGCGTGCTGGGCCGGCCGTCCAGCCAGGAGAGGAGCATCCAGACGAGCCCGGCGGTTGCGGCGGAGGTGTTGGTGGTCAGGAGGGCGTTGACCGCCACGCCGTTGGCGGCCAGGGCGCTGCCGGCGTTGAAGCCGAACCAGCCCACCCAGAGGAGTCCCGCCCCCAGGACCGTCAGCGGTATGTTGTTCGGCTCCATGGGAACCTTGCCGAATCCCTTGCGCGGACCGATCACCAGCGCAAAGGCGAGGGCCGAAAAACCGGCGGCGATATGGACCACCGTCCCGCCGGCGAAATCCAGAACCCCCATCTCCTTCAACCAGCCGCCCTGCCCCCAGACCCAGTGGCACAGGGGATCATAGACCAGCGTCGCCCAGAGCAGGCTGAACAGGAGAAAGCTCTTGAATTTTACCCGCTCCACAAAGGCGCCGGTGATCAACGCCGGCGTGATGACTGCGAACATCATCTGGAAAGCGGCGAAGAGCCCGTGCGGGATGGTCTTGCTGTAGTTTCCGTTTGGCAGCGCGTCCACCCCGTTGAACCCGACGAAGTTCAGCCCCCCGATCAGTCCCTTGATGTCCGAACCGAAGGCAAGGGAATAGCCGTAGACCACCCACTGGACGCCGATCAGGGCCATGAAGATATAACTCAGGGTCAGCGTGGAAAGAACGTTCTTCCGGCGCACCATCCCCCCGTAAAAAAGCGCCAGGGCCGGCGTCATCAATAACACCAGAGAACAACAAACCAGTATCCAGGCCGTATCGCCCGCGTTGATCTGATTGACCATGATACCCCCTTCTCCTCAGATAATGGATCAATCGTATGCAATTATGTTGCCATTAATAAATTATCATAATATATAATAAGTTATGAGATATATCCCTGTGAGAACATACATAATTGTCTGCTTTCAGGAGAATGGCACATAATTGTTCAGATGATTGGAAGGAAGGGGAGTCTGTCAATCAGTTCAGATACTTTTGCATGACTTTGTAAGCGTTTAAGTTGGGGTCCACTAAGGCTGCCCCAAGCTGAACGGTCTCCTCGGAATCGGCGACCCACTTGGGACGGCATTCCATATGGATCGGCCATAGGGTGTCGGGTACGGTGAAGATGACGCTGAACTTAGCCTCTTCTCCATAGTTATCGATCTTGACCCTTGTCCCTTTGGGGATCGATATCCGGATTCCCCCAAAAGAGATATCCTGTATCGTGGCCGCTACAAAGTCGCGACGCTGCCACCGAGGGTCGCCGATGAAAGCGGGAAAACTGACCTGCTTCCGTTCCGATCGACGACGATTCTGAGAGACACTCTTCAATGCTTTATTGTCCTTAAGATGTTGATAGACGATGGATTCGACGACTGCAGAGACGCTCCTGTTTTCCTTCCCGGCAATCTCCTCGATGGCATCGCGGATATCGGAGGTGGTCTGGAAGCAGATGGTCGTGTCTTTTTCCATCTCGGTTACCATGACTGTGAACACCCATATGACCCATGATCTGGATTGTGGAATAAAAGCTTATCTCCGTGGGCAAAAAAAGCATCAGGGAATCATCAACTCAATCTTCATGCAAAATAGATGCCAGCAAGGCAATTTATATATAACACTATGACTTCATATGTCATTTTAAAATTCCATTTTTCGTGACGTTTCAGCAGTTGTAAACAATACCGACAGTATGAGGGGTAAATTGTTTATAAACAATAGATAAATTCTTGAAACGAAATAAAAAGGATGGTTATTCCGATGTGTAAACAATCCCGACAGTCACTTCTTTTTACTTGCTGCCGGTCATCATATTGTCACTTTACGGCAAAGGATGCCAGACGATGGCCTACTCTGCCAGTGGGACTCTGCCAGCGGGAACAAAAGAGGTCGCCGTTAAAAATGTTTGTGATTTATACGGGTTCCATCGTTATCCGTCTCGACGGACCCTTCATGGTCAGATCGATGAGTGGTTCCGGTGGTACTGCCAGTTGTCGCGAAAAGCCTTTTATTCTTGACACCCAGGGATGAATCAATATAGACTTTCAGCATAATGACCGTCCCTATCAAAAATTTGATTTTTATTGATCATCAACACAAACACCATACCTTCCCCCAATGAATGAGGCGTTCATGAGAGCAAAGGGTTTACTGATATCTCATCGCACTGTCGGTCTTCGTCTTAAACGGACAGGCCTGGCCAGGCAGCCCATGGCTGAATCTGCCGTCCGATGCGCGCGACGTCGTGCGCAAAGCCATGATCGACGAACTCAATAAGCAGCCTGGAGTCTTCTCCACCCCCCAGGAAGATACAGCCAATTGGACGTTCATCGAGGAGGAGAAAAACCGAGAGGATGAAGTGTATCGGGAAAACGTCGATAAAGCCCGGCAGTCCTTTGTCAAAGCCAAAAATATGCGCGATGATCTGGCCGCCCAGGTTCGGTCTCTTTCGACAGATTCGGATGACACTCTCGATCAGATCAAGACGATCCGCACGACGATTGAGAACATCGATAAGAGTCTTATTCGCTGGAATCAGGACCTGAAGACTCACCAGAAATCCTTCGAAACAGGTTGGGCGCAGAGAATCAGGGTTCAGTCCTTGGTTGCCGTGACGTACACTGTTGATGCAAAGGACACGCAGAATGCCCTTGACTCTCTTGCCGATCGGACATCCGTATCGCTTCTGGCGGAACGCAAGGGGACTGACATGCAGTCCTTCGCAAAAGCCCTGGGCAACGTCCTATCGGAGGATTTCATTCGCAGCCTGACCGATGGCGCCTTTGTCGGGAGCGGAGACAAGGCTTTACTCATTGAGCTTGCGAAAGATACACGAGGCGTGACTTATCTTCGCCTGAAACGCTACGACTTTTTTCCTTTCCAGAAGCCAAAAAGTGGACCACTCCGACAAAGGGCGATTCCATTGCCTTACCGGCTGTCGCGGTGAATTCCCTCGAGGATCTGGACGCATTCCTGAAAAAGGCCAACTATTCTCTGAGCAGTAAAGATTTAAATGAGGCAGACGGTCTCATTCGGGATACGGGGAAGGACGAACATTCAGGCGGAGGAGAGATTGAACGAGCAGATCCGGTCCTTTCAGGAGAAAAACGCCAACCTTCAAAAGAAGATGGCCGACAGCCGTTATGATCGGGAAACCTGGGCCGCTGCCCTGAAAAAGCAGGAGTCCCTTTACGAACCTATCCGGCAGGACCTTAATAAAATCCGCGTAAAAATGGAAGCGGCGGAACGGTCACTCAAAGAGGCCCAATCCGCTCTCCAGGAGAAGATGCGCTTTCAGGCAACGATCATTCCTGTGAGGGATGCAGCCTTCCTCAAGAGTTCCCAGACGCCGGTTGAGGCCGCCGCCGAAGCGATTGTGGATAAGCTGGCCGAGGTGAAAAATGACGCCAAGACACAGTATTCCCGCACTACCAGGGAGGCGGCCCAGGTCCTGATGACTGACAAGAAGGCGGAACCGGCCGACACAGATACCCGAATTGTCGGGGTAAAGCTCTTGTCTTTTGTCGGTGAAGGAGACATGGTTCGGATCAAGGTGGCCCTCCGCGTCCAGACAGCGCTGAGAGAAGAAACACCCTCGGAGCGCAAAGAGGCCTTGGCCGATCCCATAAAGGCCATCGAGTTTGTATTGATCAAAGGGGGTTGTTTCCAGATGGGTGATCTCTTCGGGGAGGGCCAGGCAGACGAAAAGCCGGTCCACGCGGTCTGTGTCGATGATTACTATATCGGGAAATATGAAGTCACCCAGGGTCAGTGGCAGTCGGTGATGGGGAACAACCCTTCGTTTTTCAAAAATTGCGGAGAAAAATGTCCGGTGGAGCAGGTCAGCTGGAACGATATTCAGGAATTCATCAAGAAATTGAATGCGAAAACAGGGAAGAAATATCGTCTGCCTACGGAGGCGGAATGGGAGTACGCTGCGCGGAGCGGTGGAAAGAAAGAGAAGTATGCGGGGACAAGCAGCGATGTCGAGCTTGGGAAATATGCCTGGTACAGCGCCAACTCCGGCGGCAGTGCACATCCGTCGGGTCAAAAACAGCCCAACAGTCTGGGGTTGTACGACATGACCGGGAATGTCTGGGAGTGGTGTCAGGACTGGTATGGGGAGAAGTATTACAGTCAAAGCCCTCGAAAAAATCCCTCGGGGCCGCAAAGCGGAACGCGTCGTGTCCTGCGCGGCGGCGCCTGGCTCTTCGAACCGGCGGGGATCCGGGCAGCGACCCGGTACGGGCTCACTCCGGCGTCACGGAGCGACCTCTACGGTTTTCGTCTTTCCCTTCCCCTATCACGGTGATTTTCTCATGCAAGGGCGATTCAATCTTCTCTTCGTGGTTTTCCCTTTCTGAAATCACCCAAAGCTTCTAAGTATTTGATCTCGTAACCTCCCTGTGCTATACTCTTTTTCAAACAGAAGATCCGTCGGCTATGCCGTCTATCGGGTAAAAGGGAAAAACTCACTCTTCGGTATGGAGAGACAGAGCTCTTCTTTGCTGAAGACAAGGTGAAAAGCGGAAGCCATTGGAGTCGAATCGATATGAGGTGATGAGATGAAGATTTTAGTCGGTTATGATGGAAGCGCTCCCTCGAAGGAGGCTCTCAAGCCTGGCCAGGAAACACGCAGCGGCATTCAGCGCAACGGTTGATGTGGTCACATCGATGGAGGGGGGAACTGGGAATCAGCAGGAGGAGATCGAGAAAGCCGAGCGAGGTTTGGAGTGGGCAAAATCTCTGTTCACCGATAAACACATCCCCTGCAAGAGCCACCTCCTGATCCGGGGGATGTCTCCAGGCGATGATCTCGTTGAATTCGCCAAGGACAACAAGGTCGATGAGATCGTTGTCGGCGTCAAGCGGCGCTCAAAGGTGGGAAAATTGTTGCTCGGCTCTACGGCCCAGTACGTGATCTTGCAGGCCCACTGCCCGGTCGTCACTGTTAAATAGCGGTAGGAGAGGAAGGATATGCTGGAAATATTGAGAAAAAGAAGGAGTATCCGAAAATTCAAGAAGGATCGAATCGACCCGGCGAGACTGGACGATCTTAAAGAAGCGGTGTTGCGGTCCCCCTCTTCGCGGGGGATCAAGCCATGGAAATTCTTCTTTGTGCAGGACGCCGAGGTCATCAAGAGACTTTCCCTTTGCAAGGAGCACGGTTCCTCTTTCCTGAAAGACGCTCCTCTGGCGGTGGTCGTCTGCGGCGATGAAACCGCCTCCGACGTGTGGATCGAGGACTGTTCCATTGCCGCGCTTATTTTGCATCTGACCGCCGAGAGCCTGGGCTTGGGAGGCTGCTGGATCCAGATCAGAAACCGGAGACACAATGCCGAATTGACCTCCGAGGAGTATGTGAAAAAAGTCCTGGCCCTCTCCGACCCGCTCAGGGTTTTGGCGATCATCGCCATCGGTCATCCGGATGAGGTCAAAGCGGGCCGTCCCTTTGAGAGCCTCGACCACAGTAAAGTCGTTGCATAAGGGCATGTCCGATATTCGATAACGGGTGGTCTTTTCTTTGCTGAATCCTGGATGTTAGATGGCGATATACCTGATCGTGCTGATGTGTACCTTGAACCACACCGGGTTTGGGGGAAGCCGGGTGGCGGTTTCACTTTATGCCCTGGATCTTGGGGCAAATCAGCTTGAGATCGGTGTGCTGATGGCACTCTATGGGCTATGCCCGATGCTGCTTGCAGTCACTATCGGCAAGCTGGCTGATCGCGTCGGCCCTCGTCTGCCTATGCTGATGGGTACGGCAGGCGTAGCCGTGGCTCTGTTGCTGCCGCCGCTTTTTCCCGGGCTCGCCACGCTTTACATCACGGCTCTGCTGATCGGCACTTCTTTTCATTTCTTTTTTATCACCGTGACGGGTATCGCGGGCGGTATCGGCGGCGAGAGAAACCGGGTTCGCAATTACGCACTGGTCAGCCTCGGGTTTTCCGGTGCGGGTTTCCTGGGACCGATGGCGGCGGGATTTTCGATCGATCATCTCGGCCACTTGCCCACATTTCTGCTGCTCTCCCTGTTCACCGTTGATCCCCCTGCTGTTGCTTTGGTTCAGATCAGGATTTCTCCCCCCTGCCGGAAAACGAGAAATGGCGGACGGAAAGCGAAACGCCTTCGATCTGTGGCGACATTCCGGTCCTGCGCAACACGTTCATCGCCAGCGGCATCATTTCCTCGGCGTGGGATCTTTTTCAGTTCTACCTGCCGGTCTATGGTTACTCCATCGGCCTGTCCGCGTCTGCCATCGGTACGGTGCTCGGTGTTTTCGCGCTCGCGACTTTCGTCATCCGCATCGTTCTGCCCCGCCTGATAAAAAAGTCGCGTGAGGCTGAAATCCTGACTTACGCGATCTTCGTGGCGGCGTTCGCCTTCGTTCTGTTCCCGTTTTTTAAGAACGCTTACGCATTGGCGGCCATTGCGTTTCTGCTGGGACTGGGCTGCGGCTGCGGCCAGCCGCTGTCGATGTCTTTGATCTATGCGCTTTCGCCGCGGGGCCGGGTGTCGGAATCTACCGGCCTGCGTGTGACGGTGAACAATTTCGGTCACCTGGTGATCCCGCTGGTCTTCGGCAGTGTAGGGACGGTATTCGGTTTCTTTCCCGTATTTGTCTCGAATTCCGCGATGCTCGTCGCCGGCGGCCTTCTCATGCGCCGGAACATCACGCCGGACCTTGGACCGTAGCGAGTCTCAAGCGGTCCGGCGCCGATGATTTTTCCCTTGTCATCCGGCTGCAAATCAATTAATTCTTGAAAAACTGCACGCCCCCCAGTGTCAACCAGGCCACAACCGCATAGCGGGCCAGCTTGCCGGTGAAGACGAGCAGGAAAAAACGGCCGAAACCGACCTTGAGAATGCCGCCCAACAGACAGAGGGGGTCGCCGATGACCGGCAGCCAGGAAAACAGGAGGGACCAGACGCCGTACCTTTGATAGATGCGTTTGGCCGACTCTTCAGAAGCCGCATCGATGCGCAGGACCCGGCGGATCAGGTAGGGGCCGCCGTAGAGGCCGATTACCCAAGTGGTGCAGGCCCCCAGCGTGTTCCCAAGGGTGGCCACGGCCACGGTCATCACCGGATCGCTCTGTTTTATGAGCATCACTGCCAAAAGCCACTCCGAACCTATGGGGATAAGGGTCGAGGCGAGAAAGCTCAGGGCGAACAGGGCAGGGTAGCCGTGGGAGTCAAGGAATGGTTCCATGCGGTAAAAGTAGCGAAAAGGTCGAGGATTGTCAAACCGGCCATTATTTCATTGACACAAAGAGCCGTTATTTCTATACTTCCAGCTCTATAGAGGCAGGCTCTTACCAAATCCGATAAACACATATGATTCACATACAGGAGACATCATCATGGACGCCAATTCCGGGAGAAACACAAAGGCAAGCGTGGTAGTATGGATCGTGGGCATCTTGCTCGTGCCGCTGGTCGGTATTACCCTCTATACATGGACAACGCTGAATTGGAGTTTTTCCAAGGGGGAACGAACCGGTTATATCCAGAAACTGTCAAAGAGCGGCTGGGTCTGTAAAACCTGGGAGGGAGAAATGGCGATGGTGACGATGCCCGGAGCCATCCCGGAGAAGTTCCTGTTCAGTGTGAGGGATGACAAGGTAGCCGAGCGCATCAACACATTCGCCGGCAAACGAGTGGCGCTCGTTTATGAACAGCATAAAGGCATACCCACGAGCTGTTTCGGAGAAACGGAGTATTTTATCGTCGACATCAAGGCCATTGAATAAAAAACAGGAAGGATCCTATGCCAAAGACGACCATCCAGGACCGCGCCGCAGGCGCCATCATGGGGGCCTTTATCGGCGACGCCTTGGCCCTCGGTCCTCACTGGTATTACGACCTCGCTGAACTTCGCCGCGACTACGGCGAATGGATCACCGGTTACACCGATCCCAAACCCGGCAGATACCATGAAGGACTCAAAGCGGGCCAACCCTCCCAGGCGGGATTCATCCTCGCCCTCACACTCCGCTCCCTCGTGGAACGCGGCGGTTACGATGAGGCTGATTTTACCCGCAGGATGGATGAAGAACTTTTTCCGCTTCTCGACGGCACACCGGTGAACGGACCGGGCGGCTATACCAGCCAGTCGATCCGGGAGGCCTGGAGAAGGCGAGTCCAGCAGAACCTCCCGTGGGGCCAGACCGGCGGCCACGCGGACGACACGGAAGCCATCGAACGCACCCTCGCCATCGCCGTCCGTTATGCGCTGCACCCCGGTCAACTCGCCGCCGCCGTCGCGCGAAACACCGTCCTGACTCAGACCGATGACACGGTGGTCTCGATGACGGTCGCCTTTGGCGCGGTGTTGGGCCTCCTCGTTCAGGGGAATGCCCTCGATGCGGAGCTGTCGAACAAGCTCATGGGGCTGGTAAAAACCGGGGAACTCCCCTTTCACACCGTGACCCGCGCGAATTTCCAGCCGCCCCGCCCCGGAGATCCCGACCCGCCGCGCGCCGGCCGATTCGCCTCGCCGGACGCTCTGCTCACGCCGTCCTACATGGCCAGAGCGGCGGCGGATCCGGATATCCGCATCGAACCGGCGTGGAAAGTGTCCATCGTTTACGGCATGCCTTGCGCCATCTACCACCAGCTCCCTGCCGCCTACTACCTCGCCGCCCGCTTCCGTGACGATTTCGAATCCGCCGTGCTCCACGCCGTCAACGGCGGAGGCCAAAACCAGGCGCGTGCCATCCTTACCGGCGCCCTCGTCGGAGCCCAGACCGGCCTCTCCTCCATCCCTCAGCGATTCCTCGACGGACTCGAAGACTCTACCACGCTCCGCAATCTGGCCGTCGACCTCGCCTCGCAGGTGAAATAAAGACAATCCATCACTCTGCTCCTGGAGGAGGTTGCGGAGCCCTGTCTGAATACCTCTTGACAGATACATATCGATTATGCATATTTATACATACAGTATTGCATATCAGGAAGGAGGGGTGAAATTGTGAGGACGACGCTGAACATAGACGACGCTCTTTTGGATCAGGCGGTGCAGTTGACCGGCATTGCGGAAAAAACCCAGCTGGTCAGACTGGGACTCGAATCTCTGATCGCAAGGGAAAGCGCCAAGCGACTGGCCCTGTTGGGTGGAACGGAGAAAGGGCTGAAGGAGATACCCCGCAGGAAAGGGTAGGGGCATAACATGGTCTTGGTCGATACCTCCGTATGGGTGGCGCATTTGCGCGACGGCAATAAGAGACTGGAAGCACTGCTCCATGAAGGTCATGTCCTTTGTCATCCATTGGATCATCGGGGAATTGGCATGCGGAAATCTGAAGAATAGAGGGCCAATCCTTCGCTTTCTTCAGCAACTGCCGATGGCCGCCGTGGCACGGCATGAAGAAGTGCTGATCTTCATCGAGCGCCATGCTTTGATGGGAAAAGGGTTGGGATGGATCGACACCCATCTGCTCGCCTCCGCCTTTTTGAGCAAGGTTCCGCTGTGGACGCTTGACAAATCGCTGGATCGGATCTCGTCTTCACTGGGACTGTCTTATCCGGGCAGCATCGGATAAGAGCAAAGCGGAGTGGGTATTTTCGGGGAGAGAAACAATCCTCATCTCCCCACCTCCAGGCGGGTCAGGATCTCTTCGAGCTCCTCCCTGAGTGTCCGACTCCTATTTTAAAAAATCCGTGAATTCCGACAGGTCCACGGCGGCGCCCCGCCGGGCGGACTCCATGACGGCCAGCGGGAGCGCCAGGCTCCGGATGTGTTCGGCCACGTGCGTCTCCGGCTGCCGCTTCCCGCGGACGGCCTCCAGAAACTCCGTCATGGCGTATCCCAGCTCACCCCCGGCGATCGGTTCCTGCGGGAGGGTGCGCACCTCCCCCTGGCCGTGGAGGGTGACCCGGGATTCCCCGTCCAGGTGCAGGGTTCCCTTCTCCCCGATCACCGTGATCAGGCCCTCCTGCGGCGTTTCCAGCCCCTGGGAAACCATGGTGCCCCCGTAGTCCGCCACGGCGCCGCTTCGCAGGGTGAGGATCGCCGCCGCCGCCGAGTTGCTCTCGAACCAGCTCCAGGAGGGCCGGAAGCTCATCCCCATGAGGCGGGTCGGTTCGTCTCCCGTCAGATACCGTATCAGGTCGAAGTGGTGGATGGCGAAATCCAGGAGATAGGGTTCCGGCATCTTTTCCCGCCAGGCGTCCACCGTCTTCCGGCGGATCTGCTGCCGGCACTCATAAAGGATGTGGCCGATGCGGCCGACGCGTTCCTCCCGGATCGCCTTCCGGAGGGCCTGGATGTGGGGGCGCCAGCGGAAGTTCTGGTTGACCATGACCACCCGGCCGGGGTGTTTCCGCGTCTCCTCGAAGACGGCCCGCGCCCCGGACAGGTTCAGGGACAGAGGCTTTTCGCACAGGACATGGCGTCCGGCCCGCAGGGCCCGGATGACGGCCTCGGGGTGCATGGTCTGGGGGAGCGCGACCAGCACGCCGTCGGCATCACACCTATCCACGGCCTCCACCCAGCTGCCGTAAAGGGGCGTCCCGCGGGCAATGCCGAAGTCGCGGTGCAGCTCCTCCGCAAGGTCCCGGCGGGAGGCGATGCCGACCACTTCGCAGTCTTCCCGGGCCGCCATGGTTTTCATCCAAAGCCGGGCCATAAATCCCGTCCCCAAGAGCACAAAACGGAAAGGTGTCATGATCTCCTCCTAAAGAAACCTCAACGGGGGAGGCGTCCCGATGGGTTGCGTGGATCGGGTTGGAACTTGTCTGCTCGACATCATATGAAAGAAGCGACCGTTAGTCAATGAGGTCTGGCTGCGAGGAAATTTATGCTTCCCCCGCACCTGCTTCAAAGGCCCCGGCATCCCGGGACCGGAGATGCGGCTGCTTCCCCCCGTCCCGGGAATGACCTCTATCCGGGTGCCGATGCGTTCCTTCAGCGCCGCGACGTGGGAGATGACGCCGATGAGCTTGCCGTCCTGACGGAGCCCCGCCAGTGTTTCCAGGGCCGTTTCCAGGGCGTCTTCGTCGAGGGTGCCGAATCCTTCATCGAGAAAAAGAGAATCGACCCGGACGTTCCGGCTGGCCATCTGGGAGAGGCCGAGGGCCAGGGCCAGGCTCACGATAAAGCTTTCGCCGCCGGAGAGGTTCTTGGTGGAACGGATCTCTCCGGCCTGGTAGTTGTCGATGACGTTCAGCTCCAGGGGTTGCTCCTCGTCGCGGATCAGGAGATAGCGGTCCGTCATCTCCCGCAGCCGGCGGTTGGCATGGGCCGTCATCATCTCGAACGTCAGCCCCTGGGCGAAGTTCCGGAATTTCTTCCCGTCGGCCGAACCGATGAGCTGGTGCAGCTCGTCCCAGCGGGAGCATTCCTTTTGCTGAAGATCGATCGCCTTCAGGCGTTCCTGTTGGCTGCTCTTCTGCTGCTCATTGTCGGACAGAATTTGGTGGATGCCGCCGATATCCAATCCCAGTTGTTTCAGTTCGGCATCGCCGGCCGCGATCTTTTCCGCCAGCGTCTCGGCGGACTGATCCGTTAATTTTTTCTCGCGTTCGACGGCAAGGGCATCGGCCCTGTCTTTTCGACGCGCCTCCAGTTCCGTTTTTTCCTTGAGCAGGTTTTGCTCCTTTTCAGCGAGGGCATCCCGCTCGTCCTCGGTCAGGCGGGAGGAGAGGTAATCCGCCTCGTCGGCGAATCCCGCGCTCTGTATCCGCGCCCGCACCTGCTGTTCCGTCTGATCCAGTTCCGTCGCCCGTTGGGCTGTCTTGACCTTGCAAGGAACTGATTTTCTCTTTCAGCGCGCTGATTTCTTTTTCAACAAGTCCATACTCCTCGCGGGCCTTATCCAGCTTTCCATTGGCCTGATCCACACCGGCGGCAAGCCGTTTTTCCTCTTCATCGGCGTTCTTTTCTCCGAACAGTTCCCGGCGGGAAGCTCCCAGGGATTCATGCTCCCCTTTCAGGCTGTCACACTCTTTGCGCCGCGACGCCAGGTCTTCTTCCAGTTTAGCCAGCAGGGCCTGCTTCGTTTCAATCGCGGCCTTCAGTTCACCGACCTTCTTCTCCAGGGCGGTTTTTTCAGCCTCCTTTGCCTGCCAGGCCTCTTTGCGATCGGTCAGATCTTTCAAAAGGTCGCCGAAACCATCCGGGGGAATCTGACTGACCCCAAGAGGTCGAACGTCCTCGAGGACGGCAGCGCGGGTCTTCTCCAGCTCCATGGCCAGGCCGGCGCACTCCTTGTTCAGCCGTTCGTGATCGAGGCCGGCCGTCTCCAGTTTGTGCCGGGCCTCCTGCAGGGCCTTGACCGCGTTGTCAAAGATCTTTCTTGTCTCTTCCAGGGCAGCCTGCGCTGACTTTTCCTGCCGCCCCTTCTCTTCGACCAGGGCGACAATTTTCGTTGTTTCGGCAATCTTCACCCGGACATCCGCAATCTCATCGCGAATCCTCGCGGAACGTTCCGACGGAGAAGCCTCAATCTTCAGTCTCGACAGGGCCTCGCTACATTGTTCCTGATCCGTCATCCAGGGCGGTCTTCTTCTCCGCCATCTCTTTTTCGATATGCTGGATTTCCGCTGCTGTTTTTACCCGGCCGGCTTCCAGTTCGTTCAGTCGATGAGAGATCTCCCTGAATCCATCCTTCTCTTTTTTCAGATCCGCCTCCGCCTCATTCAGGACCGGCAGATTCCCCTTCGCATAGGGATGCTCGGTCGCTCCGCAGAGCGGGCAGGGTTGGCCGTCTTCGAGACGCTTCCTTTCTTCTTCGAGATCGCGGATGCGGCTGAGAAGCGCAACCTGCGTTTCCAGGCCGGCAATCTCTTTTTCCAGGAGGGCTTTTTGATCGCTGCACGATTTAATCTCCTCCAGGATGACCGGCCTGACGGGCGCTCAATTGTTCCCTGTTCGTTTTCAGGCCATCCAGGTCCGCGGCGATCCGGTCCATCCGCGCCACTGTTTCGCCTGTCTGAACCAGAAGCCGCTCGCGTTCCTTGAAGGTCGTCCATCTCCGTGCGCCACTGGCCGATGTCGCGTCCCCGGAGGAGCGCCATGACCTCATCCGCAAGGTTCTTGAGATCGTTTTGTTTTTTCTCAAATTCGAGGCGGGCTTTTTCATGATCGGCCTCTTTCCCGGCAGCCTCGGCAAGGGCGGATTCCTTTTTCCCGGCCGCCTTGGAAAGCTCTTCCAGGGCCTTTGCGTATTTTTCTTCAATAACCCGGAGCCCCGCAAAGCCCCGTTCGATGGCGCTGAAATGGGTCGTGAGCAGGGCATCGGCGGCATGCTTTGTCCGGTATTCCTGGAGCGTTTCCAGGGCGGCGTGAACCTTTATCAGCTCCTTCTCATTCCTCTCGACGTGGCTTCTGTAGGTCTTCGCCTGCTTTTCGCTCTCCGCGATCGCCTTGGTCTTCTCCGCGAGCTGCTTGCTCTGTTCGTCCAGACGGACATCGAGATCGCGGACCTTTTTGATGACCTCCCCTTCCGATGTCTGCCGGGTTCGTGCTTCATTCAGCAGGCCCTCGGCAGCCGATCGTGCCGCGAGCGCCGCTGCACCGGCCTTCTCCTTTTCCGGCAGGACGGCCAGGGCGCCCTGAAGTTCCTCTGTCTCCCTTGCCTGCAACTCCCGCAAAACCGTTACGGACCGGTAATCGCCTTCGAGGCCCAGGGCCTTGCGCGCCTTCTCCAGCTTCCTGGCTTCCGGCGCAAAGCCCTGCCGGCGCTCTTCGAAGGCCTGCTGCTTCTTCTCCAGTTCTCCCAGTTCCTTCTCCAGGGCCGCCATCCCCTCGATCCAGGCCAGAGCCCTGGCGGTCTCCTTCATCTTCCCGGCCAGTCCGGATTCCCGCCCCTGTTTTTCCTTCAGGCGGTTCCGCAGCTCCCGCTCTTCCTCTTCCCCCAGGACCCGGATCCCCTTCAGTTCCGCCTGCAGGAGCTCGCATTTTTCCAGCTCCGCCGCACGGCGCTCGTGAACCTGAATGGAGATCTGGCTGTAGATTTCCGTACCCGTGATCTGTTCGAGGATGGGCGAGCGCTCATTGGGCGAGGCCTGGAGAAAGACGGCGAATCCTCCCTGGGCCAGGAGCATCGACTGGGTGAAGCGCCCGAAATCCATGCCCGTCACCGTCTCGATGAATTCGCCGACCTGGTTGATCTTGGATTCCAGGACCCGGCCGGATTCGGCGTCCGCGATTTCATGCCGGGCCTGCTGCAGCTCGCCGTCCGGCTTTTTATGGGCGCGGCGCTGGCTCCAGTGGCAGCGGTAACGACCCTTGCCGGTCTCGAAGGTCACCTCGGCGAAGCATTCGCCGGTCTGGCGCGACATGATCTCGTTGCCGCCCTTCGTGACCTTGTTCAGACGGGGCGTGCTGCCGTAAAGGGCAAGACAGACGGCGTCCATGATGGTCGTCTTCCCCGCCCCCGTGGGACCGGTAATGGCGAAGATGCCGTCGGAGGCATAGGCCGGGTGGGTAAAATCGATCTGCCATTCGCCGACCAGTGAATTGAGGTTCTTGAAACGAACCCCGAGGATCCTCATTGCCCTGTCTCCTATCGCATCCTTTTGTAAATTCCTCGTTCACATGAAACTTCCCCTCCCCTCGCGGGAGGGGACTGAGGGGAGGGGGAGGAAATGATGCACTATTCAGCCCTCAGATCCCGCTCGTTGAGGGAGACGATGATTTCTCGATAGGCGCTCAAAAGGGCCGGGCGCCGCTCCGCGGAAACGTTGTGGGCCTCCAGGCAGCGCTCGAAAACGTCGGTGACGTTCAAATCGTCCAGCGTTTCCTCCCCGGCCTTCCCGCCCATGGCCCTCTCCAGCATCCGGTTGTTCCTGACGCGGAGAATCTCGATGGCCGTCCCTTCGACCGCCTCGTCCAGGCGCTTCTGCAGATCGCCGGCGGCCTCGTCCCCTTCATAGAGGATCTCCAGCCAGGCGTTGCTCTTATTGACCCTCAGTTCATCGATCCGGCGGGCAAGCGTCGGCCAATCCCCCTTGAGGCTCCGCAATTCCTGGAAGCGGGGCACGGGGATATCGGCGACTACGGGCGCGCCATCGGAAAACTCCACCAGAACGACGCTCTTTTTCTGCGCGGCTTCGCCGAAGCCGATCGGCAGGGGCGAACCGGAATAGCGGATGAAATCGGACCCGCCCACGGACTGCGGGATGTGGAGATGTCCCAGGGCCAGGTAGTCGATG
>CAWJHT010000008.1:0-28121 GCA_963842685.1 uncultured delta proteobacterium
GAGGAGGCCGCTCTCACCGGCGAATCCGTCCCGGTGGAAAAGATCGTGGACGCCCTGCCGGAGGAGGGGCTCTCGCCTGGGCGATCGGAAGAACATGGCCTATAAAGGCACCTTCGTGACCTACGGCCGGGGCATGGGCGTGGTCGCGGCGATCGGCATGGCGACGGAGTTCGGAAAAATCGCCGCCATGCTTCAGGACGAGGAGGAGGTCAAGACGCCCCTCCAGAAACGGCTGGCGATCTTCGGCCGAAAGCTCGCCATGGCGGTCCTGGCGGTTTGCGTTATCGTGCTGGGGATCGGCCTGCTGCGCGGTGAACCGCCTTTGCTGATGGTCATGGTCGCCATTTCACTCGCCGTCGCGGCTATCCCGGAAGCGCTGCCCGCGGTGATCACGATTTCCCTGGCCCTGGGGGCCAAGAAACTGATCAAGCTGCAGGCCCTGATCCGCAAACTGCCCGCCGTGGAGACCCTCGGTTCGGTGACCTATATCTGCTCAGACAAGACGGGAACCCTGACACAAAACCGAATGTCGGTGACGGAGCTGTATTACGACGGAAGGCTGCTTCAAGCCTCTGACTTTTCCGCCCCGGGTCCATCCGGTCAAGCCACGGAACATACCGGGACCTTGCTGATGACGGCGCTGGCGCTGAGCAACGATGCCGAAAGGGCAAACGGCGGCCAGACGATCGGCGACCCGACGGAAACCGCATTGTTTCATGTCGCACGGCAGCACGGCTTCGACAAGAAGGTCCTGGAGACGAGACACCGGCGCGTAGCGGAGATCCCCTTCGATTCCGACCGAAAGTGCATGACCACCTTCCACGCCTGGGAAGGCGGCGTGATCTCCTTCACCAAAGGGGCGTCTGGATGTCCTTATGGAAAAGGCAACCCGACAGATTCGGCCCGGGGGGTCCGCAGACCCTGGACGTCGCCAAGATCCAGCAGATCCATGAACGGATGGCGGCGGACGGCCTGCGGGTTTTGGCCGTCGCCATGCGGCGCTGGGAAGCGCTTCCCAGCGCGATCTCTCCCGGAGCAGTCGGAAACGGATCTTACCCTCCTGGGGCTCGTGGGAATGATCGATCCTCCGCGGGAAGAGGCCGCGCAGGCCGTTTCTCTGTGCAAGAAAGCGGGGATCAGGCCGGTCATGATCACGGGCGATCACCCGATCACTGCACGGGCGATCGCCGCAAAGCTGGGCATGCTCGACAACGACCCGCAGGCGATCATCACCGGGAAGGAACTCGCCGCCCTATCCCTGGAGGCGTTCGAAGAGAAGGTCGAACACATCCGGGTCTATGCCCGGGTTGCCCCAGAACAGAAGCTCAAGATCGTCCGGGCGCTCCAGGACCGGGGGCAGTTCGTCGCGATGACCGGCGACGGGGTGAACGACGCCCCGGCGCTCAAACGCGCCGACATCGGCATCGCCATGGGGATCACGGGCACGGATGTCTCCAAGGAGGCGGCGCACATGATCCTCCTGGACGACAATTTCGCCACCATCGTCAACGCCGTCAAAGAGGGGCGAAAGATCTACGACAATATTCGAAAGTTTATCAAGTACCTCTTGACGACCAACTCCGGCGAGATCTGGACCCTCTTTCTGGCGCCGCTCGTGGGCCTGCCGATTCCACTGTTGCCGATTCACCTGCTCTGGATCAACCTCGTCACGGACGGCCTTCCCGCCCTGGCCCTCTCCGCGGAACCGGCGGAAGGTGACGTCATGAGCCGTCCTCCCCGCCATCCCCGGGAGAGTGTCTTTGCCGGCGGCCTGGGGGCGCATGCAATCTGGGTCGGTCTGCTGATGGCGGGGATGGTTCTCTTGGTCCAGTGCTGGTCCATAACCGGCGGGAATTCTGCACTGGCAGACGATGGTCTTTACGGTACTCTGCCTCACCCAACTCGGTCACGTCCTGGCGATCCGCTCGGAAAAACAGTCGCTTTTCACGATCGGGACTTTTTTCCAACAGGTATCTCCTGGGAGCGGTCGCGTTGACCTTCCTGCTGCAGATGGCGACGATTTACGCGCCCCTGCTCAACCCCATCTTCAAGACCGTGCCCCTGACACTGGGTGAGTTGCTGTTCTGCATCGCCTGGTCGTCCCTGGTCTTCGTGGCCGTGGAGATCGAAAAGGCGATCAAACGCCGCCGGTTGTAAACAGAGGTGATCAATCAAAAAAACTTGACAAATGATGGTTGCTCTGTCAAAAATATAATTAAGAATGATTCCGGAAAAAGGACGATGGAAAAAGAATCGATCATTCAACGGTTGAAGGAGAAAGGCCTCAAAATCACAAGTCAGAGACTGGCCATAATCGATGTGCTGGTTGAGCAGGGGCATATTCATCCCGGCGCGTCCTTCATCTACCGCGAGGCAAGAAAGAAGCATAAAAGCCTGAGCCTTTCGACCACATACGCCACGATCAACGAGTTCATACGATACGGCATCATTAAGGCGCTCGAGTTTGACGAAAGGGAAAACCGTTGCGAAGGCAATCTCGACGAGCACATCAATCTCATCTGCGACCGATGCGGAAAGATCATCGATTACCAGGCCCCCGTTTACGTCGACCGGATGAATGTGGCAAAGACGACGGGTTTTGTCATCACCAGTAGCCGCTGCGAATATTACGGTTACTGTCAGGACTGCAGCAAAGATCGGGACAGCGCTTCTCCCGCAGGAGAACCGCGCAAGCGCCGTTTCTGAGGGCTTTTTTATAAATTTTTTTGGTTTCGGATCAGGAATCATTCCTGATCTTGCGGCGTACAAGAGAATAAAATGCAGACACCTATTGAAAAAAAACATAAAGAAAGGAGTAAACATTATGACTGAAGACAGCAAGTGCCCGGTAACAGGCAGGAGAAGCAAACCCATTTCCGGCGGCGGCACGTCGAATCGGGACTGGTGGCCGAACCAGTTGAACCTCAAGATTCTTCATCAGCACTCGGACCTGAGCAATCCGATGGGCGAGGCGTTCAACTACGCTGAGGAGTTCAAGAAACTCGACCTGGCGGCCCTGAAGAAGGACCTCTATGCGCTGATGACCGACTCGCAGGACTGGTGGCCGGCCGACTGGGGTCACTACGGGGGGCTCTTCATCCGGATGGCCTGGCACAGCGCCGGCACCTACCGCATGGGCGACGGCCGCGGAGGCGCGGGGTCCGGCTCCCAGCGCCTGGCGCCCCTCAACAGCTGGCCGGACAACGTGAACCTCGACAAGGCGCGCCGTCTGCTCTGGCCGATCAAGCAGAAATACGGCAGGAAAATCTCCTGGGCCGACCTGATGATCCTCGCCGGCAACTGCGCTTTGGAGTCGATGGGCTTCAAGACCTTCGGCTTCGGCGGCGGACGCGAGGACGTCTGGGAGCCCGAAGAGGACATCTACTGGGGCAGCGAGGACAAATGGCTTGGCGACAACCGCTATTCCGGTGACCGGGATCTCGAAAACCCGCTCGCCGCCGTGCAGATGGGCCTGATCTACGTGAACCCCGAAGGGCCGAACGGCAACCCCGATCCGGTCGCCTCCGGCCGTGACGTTCGCGAGACCTTCGCACGCATGGCCATGAACGACGAAGAGACCGTCGCGCTCGTCGCCGGCGGGCACACCTTCGGCAAGTGCCATGGCGCGGGCGACCGGCGACCCATGTCGGTCCTGAGCCCGAAGCCGCCGGCATCGAAGAGCAGGGCCTCGGCTGGAAGAGCAGCTTCGGCAGCGGCAAAGGCGGCGATACGATCGGCAGCGGCCTCGAGGGCGCCTGGAAGCCGAACCCGACCAAATGGGACTTGGGCTATCTGAGGATACTGTTCAAATACGAGTGGGAACTGGTCAAGAGTCCGGCCGGCGCGAATCAATGGCTGGCCAAGGACGTCGCCGAAAGTGACATGGTGGCTGATGCCCATGATCCGTCCAAAAAGAACCGGCCGATGATGACCACGGCGGACCTCTCCCTTCGCTTCGACCCGATCTACGAGCCGATCGCTCGGCGCTACCTGAAGAACCCCAAGGAATTCGCCGACGCCTTTGCCCGGGCGTGGTTCAAGCTGACCCACCGCGACATGGGCCCCCGCTCGCGCTACCTCGGCCCGGAGGTCCCGGCGGAGGTACTGATCTGGCAGGACCCGGTGCCGGCCGTCGATCATGAGCTGATCGATGCGCAGGACATCGCCGCCCTCAAGGCCAAGATCCTCGCTTCCGGTCTGTCCGTGTCCGAGCTGGTCTCGACCGCCTGGGCGTCGGCGTCCACCTTCCGCGGCTCCGACATGCGCGGCGGCGCCAACGGCGCCCGCATTCGTCTGGCGCCGCAGAAGGATTGGAAAGTCAACCAGCCTGCCCAGCTGGCGAAGGTGCTCAAGACCCTGGAGGGCATCCAGAGCGCGTTCAACAGCGCGCAGTCAGGCGGGAAGAAGGTGTCGCTCGCCGACTTGATTGTCCTGGGTGGCTGCGCAGGTGTCGAGCAGGCGGCGAAGAATGCCGGCCACGATGTGACCGTTCCCTTCTCGCCCGGACGCACGGATGCGTCGCAGGAGCAAACCGACGCGGCGTCATTCGCCGTCCTCGAGCCGAAGGCCGACGGCTTCCGCAACTACCAGAAGGCCAAGTACGCCGTATCGGCCGAGGAAATGCTGGTGGACAAGGCCCAATTGCTGACGCTGACGGCACCGGAGATGACCGTGCTCATCGGCGGCATGCGCGTCTTGGGCGCGAACTTCGGCGGGTCCACGCACGGCGTCTTCACCAAGCGGCCGGAGGCGCTCACCAACGACTTCTTCGTGAACCTGCTCGACATGGGCACGACGTGGAAGGCGGCTTCGAAGGACGGGGACGTGTTTGAAGGGCGTGATCGCAAGACGGGCGAGCTCAAGTGGACCGGCACCCGCGTGGACCTCATCTTCGGTTCCAACTCCCAGCTCCGGGCCTTGGCGGAAGTTTACGGATGTAAGGACTCCCAGGAGAAGTTCCTGCACGACTTTGTCGCGGTGTGGAACAAGGTCATGAACCTTGACCGTTTCGATCTCGCCTGATCGTCGCATAAACGTCTTCGAGGGTTTCTGACAGGCCCCCCCCGACCCGGCCTACGGCAAAGGGGTGGCCAAAGCGCCGGGCATTCCGCTTTCCGAAGTGCCGAAATAGTCCCGACGTCAATTTGATGGAGGCCTATGCAAAAAGGGGTTCGCCCGCATAGGGCAAACCCCTTTTCCGAAAAAAAAAGGTGAGTGGTATTAAAGTTTCCTGGCTGTTTTACCGAAAAACATCTTGGGCCGCCCGCTCGGTTTCCGAAAAAGGATATCACGAGGATAATAGTAACGCTCCGGAAGGAGAGAGCCTGATGAGGAAGAGCTTGGATATGAAAAAGTTCTTACGGATAATCGTTCTTGCCTGCCTGATCGTCCTTCTGGGCATCCGACCGGATACAGTTTTTGCTCTCAGCCCCGATCAGGTGATCGCCCTCAAGAAAGCGGGGGTCAGCGAAGAGACGATCCGGCTCATGATCCAGCAGGAGGATGGGGCTCAGAAAAATCCCGATGATGCGATCGGCAGCCGGGAGGTCAAGGACAGCCAGGGGAATACCGTCGTCATCTACTCCACGGGCCGCTCATCGGCAAGCGAGAAGAACGACGAGGAAAAGAGGAAAGTGGAGAACGCCTGGAAGATGCTGCAGAACATGATGATCGACGAGCGTTCGAAATCGAACCTGAAGTATGACTAGAAGGCCGAAACAAAGTCGGTAACTGCCAAGTGACATCATCCCACCCGACGGCTTGTGGTACCTTCGGTTTTCCTTGACCGGGAGCGCAACCGAAAGCCCAGCTGGTAAGCAGGGATGAGGGGTGCAATAAAAAACAGCGACCTTTCTTGCCGGAAAGCAAGGCCCCTGTGGGCGAGGAGCTTCACTACGGTGATCAACGGCCCGGTCCCCCAATAAAACACCTTAGGGAGATGATCCTCCGTTATCCTGCCTTCTTCTTGCCTGTGATCAGAAAGGCCAGGACGGAACCCACGGTGGAGATGGAAATCAGTAAATAAAGGGTGAGGAGATTTGAACCGGCCACGACGGAGGTCGCCATCAGGGGGCCGAAGCCGTTTCCGGCGAAGCGAGCCGAATTCATAAAGCCGATCCCCGTTCCGCCCAATTTCGTACCAAAGTTGGCCATCATCAGCGGGATGACGGCGGCCACCACTCCGGTCTGAAGCATCCGGATCACCGTAAAGCCGACGACTCCCGGGGCAAGAAACAGCAGGGCCTGAAAGAACGAAGCGGCCAGGCACGCCGCGGCGATCACCCCGGTCAGCTTCTCTCTCGGGGTCCAACGGCTGATGACGTAGCTGCCGATGATGGATGTCGCCGTATAGCTCATCATGATGAATCCCGCCGCCTTGAGGGCATCTTCCCCCACCAGACTGAATCCTCCCAGCACATGGGGCAGGATGCTCGGCAGAAAGGTCAGATGGATCGTCGCGATGAAGCTCAGCGCCCACCCCCACAGAACACTCCGGCTGAAGGCGACCTTGCGGTCACGGTCCGTTTCCTTCTTGTCAATCTTGGCCACATAGATCTGACAAAGCAGCAAAAAGATACCGACCATTATGAAAGAGACGATGAAGGGTGAGCGGTATCCCAGATGCGCGGCGAGATAAGCCCCGACAGGCGGTCCCAGCAGGCTTCCTGCGGTCATGGAATTCTGATACAGGCTCAGATGGCCGGCCAGGCGGTCCTTGGGCGAAAGTTCCGAAATCATAAACAGACCGACTGTGGAGGCACCGCCGAGAGCCCCCTGGATGATGCGCAGGGCCAGCAACGTCGGAAGGTGGTCGGTGAACCCCATGAGGAGAAAAATGATCCCGTTGAACAGGAAGGTGCTTTGAAACAGGCGTTTCGGGGGTAATTTCGCGGTCAGGCTTCCCCAGACGGGTGCGGTCGCAGCAGCGATAAAGGAATTCAGGCCCATAATCATGCCGATCCAGAGCATTGTTTCATGAGCGCTTGTAGGGGCTGATTTTAATGATATAGAAAGGCATGAACGACATGACGACATTGAAGCAAAACGCCAATCCGAACTGGGACAGGGCGATGAAATACACGCCCTTGATTCTGTCTTGTGCAGGCAAGGTATTATTCAAGAGGGATCTCTCTTCGTTTTAGTCCGTCCGATATCGCGCCCGGCTGCCGGAAAAAGCTTCCGGCACGGAGATTCGGGTCTGCCGTCCGTCTTCTGTACGGGCGGAATCAATTCATTAGAGGGCGGATATGTCGTATCCCCGATATTAACCGGTTCGCCCGGGAACAGGGATTTTTGCCTCGCAAGGAACACCGGTCTGGCAGAGGCCGCAGGGAGAGGTTTTGAATCCGTATCGAGACTCAATGTATTTTTCCGTAACGTTGTGGAGGTAGTCGAAGCATTTCTCTTTGTCATGGCCTCCCTCCTTGCTGATGGCGTCCGCCGGGCACCGCTTGATGCATTTGCCGCAGCTGCCGTCGACATAATAGAGGCAGTATGCGTGGTGATCGTCGTAGGGCCGTTCCGACGGGAGGACGGAGATTCTCGCCACCACCGACCCGCAACGCATCGCCTTCCCCTTGGGTGTGATCAGGCCGTCGCACAGCCCGAACGTGCCCAGGCCTGAGACGTATGCCGCATGCCGCTCCGACCAGGAGGAGGCGAAACCGTAGCGTTCGGATTTTTCCCACTTCCAGTGGGGCGAGTTCATCGGTGCAACCGCTTCATATCCGGCCTCCCTGAGAACCTCCAACCACATGGTCGCGCAGCTTGACGTTGAATTCTTCCCCATATTTGCGCGAAAAGGCCCATCGTTCGGCCGGCAAGGTCTTTTCCCTGCTGTTGTCGAGCCTGGTCCGTTCGGTCTGGGGAAGGACCCAGCTGATCACGGTCAATGCGTCCGCTTCAACTTTCACATCGGGAAACGTCATTGCAAAGATCTCCTGCGGGGTCCATAAGAAAGGACCGATGTCTTCCTTAAGCCTGTGATACAGCGGGTCATCACCACGGGAGAACCCGACGAGTGGTTCCTCCCATGCCGGTTCATGACCGCTTTCGAGAGGCAGATTGTTCTCCTCGGACGCCGTATAGTTACGGACACAATCCCGAATCCACACCGCCGCGTCGTGCTTCGCCTTCGGTATTTCAACCATGGTTATCCTCCTGACCGTGTTTTCGGCAATCATACCCCGGAACGACACTCTTTGTCACTCAAAAAACGTGGTTAATCCGAGTGATTGGGCTACGCAAATCCGGTACGGTTAAAGGCCGGTACGATGATTGATGGACAGGCTACTGTTTTGAAGGTGAAACATAGCCAATGACCTGTCCTTTTGTTCATTTCCCTTTGCAGAAGAGAAGACTTTATTACTTTGAAAGGATATGGGCTGAAGGGGAAGAGGGTAAAGGTGCGACATTCTATTTCACATTCCCGAACCGGCAAGAAAGAGAGCTTCAATAGGATTTACCTGACAATAAACAATTAGTTAAACATCAATGCCAATTTGAATGTCGACGTTGTGGGAAAATCCGGCAGGAACACCTCGGTTTTGCCGATCCTCGGTTTTCCTATAGTCATGCCTTTGAACAATATGCCCTGGAGTTGTCGAGACATATGACCATTCAGAGCGCCAAAGTAACGACAATCCTTCACTGAAATCTCATCTACCAAGCGCCACCCTTTCTGCCCCGCTTGTCATCAGAAGCGAGGCGTGGAATTCGGAGAGCGGCTATCGCTTGTTTCCATCGGTAATCAATAAACTTTAACCATGTCGATTTCGTTTGTTAGCTAGGTTCCGTAAATGTGTTTTATTATCAGCAGCATAAACATTTGGCTATTGGAGAAGACCTTTCCCATAGGCTACTTCCTAAAGTCAATAATTTTTTCAAACAGGGTAGCGACGCCAAATTTCAAGCGGTATTTCAATAGGATTTGCCTACTAAAAAACGTCTAATTAAATATTATTCCAATTTCTTTTTACACAACGTAGGCTTTTAAAAAAATGACTCCCTGGCTGGACCAATTAAAGACTGGAGAGTGCCAATGCTTAAATACGAATTAAATCGGTCGGAGAGTATATTGATTATTATGCCTACGGTCCCTTGGAATCAGCAGATTTCGAAAAATTAGTCCAAGAAGTTGATCCTTATATCAAAGAAAAAGGCAAACTTAATGGCTTGATGATTTATACCAAATCCTTCCCGGGATGGGATAATTTTGCAGCATTCCTGTCCCATATAAAATTTGTCAAGAACCATCATCAGAAAATTAAGAAGATTGCGGCTGTGACAGACGGCACTTTTCTATCGATCATGCCGCAGGTTGCCAATCATTTTATACACGCCGAAGTAAAGCACTTTGATTACGGTGACAAGGATGTAGCACTAGATTGGCTTAAGGGTGATAGCTAAGAATGAAGAAGTATCATTTCCGTAAGCCGGACTAACACGCGGTTGAATTTGATTATTTGCTTGGGTTAATTTCCAAGGCTTCCTTTATCTTATACAAAAAAGGATATTAGGAAATTCTTACCTAGGGCGATGGTCTGGGTTCCTAGCTCTGCTAGGAGCCCCGCCGTGTGGGCGGGGACCTCATCTGTGGCAAAGGAGTATTTAATGAAAACATATTACAAACTGCTTCTCATGGTTATCTGTTTCCTCTTTGCGGGCTGTACGAGTCTGCTGCCATCGAGTAAGGTTACGATCGATTCGCCTTGGCAGGAATTCGATAGCGCCAAGGCAGATTATGGAAAAATCTTCCCCGGGAAAACGACTATCGAGGAACTGAATCAAATAGGCTTTGATCCTTATAAAGTACCCAATATCAGAATCTTGAATGCGACGGACACCATTAACATATTTATGCAGAATCCCTCGATGAGAATCGAGAATCTGGACCCGGGCGTCCAAAAATGCTTCGAAGTGAAAGCCCGTTGTACCAGCTACAGGATTGAGCCCTCCGTTCAGGATATCAAGCGAATCGGCAATTTCTGGCTGGACCTACTTACGTTCAAGCGGCATACGGTTTTCACCGGCTGGGAATTCCGGGGTCTGATCATCATTGTTGACAATGTTGTCGTCTACAAGGACCCGGAAGGGGGCCGCCCCTCAATCCACACGGAAGATGTTCAAAACAAACCGCTCGGTCCCCTGCAGGACGCTGCGAGTATCATCCCTGGCGTTGTGACATCCGCTTTTTGACGACAAAGCAATGCCGATGCAGTAATAAAGAGGATTGAGTTTAGGCTTTGAAGGCAGAGGCTCGCATGGGAGAAATATAGGCTGAATACTCCTCGCGACCATCTCAGCCGGCTCCATGATATCGGCGAACTATCGAGACTGGTTCGCGAAAGCACGGATATCCCGAACCTGCTTGACCGCACCGCGGCGACCACGACCTCCTAAATTTAACCAGACCCACAAAGTCTCTAGGAATGGCATCCCTTGACTTTGTTTAGAACATGATTAACTTGTTAAAGCTTATTCTAGTAATTCAATAGGATAAGTGGAACATCTTTATTGAGGATGTAAGTAGGTGTTAGGTCTATAAGCTGACAAATCTGAGGAGAGGTTATGCTGAGATTCCATTGTTGCATTTGGTAAGGGTTCAGAGCATGTCCACCCAAGAAAGGTAATTTTAATGGTTTACGCTGCCAACGAAAAAAGAACCGTATCAAGGCCTAATAGTTTTTACAGAAGGTTTGCAAATCTCCTGATTCTGGCTTTAATCATCGTACTGTTTCTCCATCCTTCCCTTATCAGTGGCAGTGCAAAAGTTATTAACGAGAAGATTCCTTTCTCTCCGGGGGAGAAATTGACATACGAAGGATATTGGGGGCCTATTTCAGCTGGAGATGTTACTCTGGAGGTTCTTCCCAAGGAAACGATTGACGGTGTTGAAGCATATCACTTTGCGATGATCACGAAGACGAATACCGCTGTTGATCTTTTCTATAAAGTCCGGGAACGGCAGGATTCCTTTGTTGATAGTAATATGATTCATAGTATCCTCTATAAAAAACGGGCAGAAAGTAAGCATCCGCGAGAGATCACTGTAAACTTCGATTGGGATAAATATGAAGCGATGCATACTAATTTTGGAGAGAAGTCTCCTCCAATAGGTATCTTGCCGGGTTCATTCGATCCCCTGGCCCTACTTTTCATCCTTCGTCTACAGGATCTTAAGGAGAACTCGGTGATTGAAATACCGGTGACCGACGGGCATATAAATTACTGGGTGAAAGCAACCGTCGGCAAGAGAGATATCATCCAGATTCAGGGGAAAATGTATCATGCCTACGAAATAACACCCGATATGGACAGGTTGGAAAATATAGTGGAAAAAAGTAAAAATCCGCAGCTTAAAATCTGGTATACCGCCGATGAGAGGAGAATACCACTCCGGATCAGAAGTAACTTGGGGATCGTTTCTTTTGTTTTTGATCTTGTGTCGATTGCGCCGTGACAGGGATCTTCGCTTTGTCAACATGCTACGGGGGCAGATCTATCTTGACCTACCCACAAAAACTGGTCCAGTTATTATTTTAGGATTCTGGGCGTCAAGACCTTCGCGCCCCGCTTAGGGCTGTTAGACGAAGGAGAGAGTTCCAAGGCCTACGATCACGCCACCAAGAGTCTCAATGTCAGCCCCAAATTCATGAGCCGTGCCCTACAAGGAAATCGGTACTCGATGGTCGGCCGGGAGAAAGAGCTCGTCGTGATCAATCAAACGGGGCGCTACATCGCCATCGTGATTGGGCGGAATCAGGACAAGGTAAAGTCAACGTCGGACCGATTGGTTGAGAAGTTGAAAAACGGATAGTGCGGGCGGGGTAATTCACTCGTGACATATTCATATTGACATGCAGGGTCGCATCCCTTATTGTCAGCGGCGTAAAGTGAGGAAAGTAGCCATTGTATCCATAACCACTATGAAAAAATGAGGATGAATAGCGTGCATAAGGTACTTTTCTTTAACGGTCAGAGCAAAGTCGTCGCGGACATTTTATCCGAGAAGGCGCCTGAAGGGTTTGATGTTTCCTGGAAACCGTACCAACTTAGCAATGAAGAAAAAGCGGACCTGATCAGGAATCTGGAGTTTCTTGTACTTCACCGGCGGACCCGGAAGCCCCTACCATAGGATGAGGAGAAAATAATGAGAGACCCTCAAAAAGCGAGAATCCTTGGCGAGGAAACCGCCGGCCGGACTACTTGTGACTGATCAATTTTGAACGGAGAAGATAGGATATGACTGAACGACTCGACCTGTTGAAGATCGCACGGGAGGAACAGAGCGGTGATCTGTTCAAGCTGCTGGACAGCACCTACAAGCGATCCAAGATCCAACCTCGGGGTATTTCCGACGCGATCATCTGGGAGGGCGGCAACCGGCACGGAAGCGTGAAGCCTGTCGCGCACGCGTTGACGGACATGTTTGCGCTCAACGGCACGCTGATGGCGCTCGACGTGCTGGGATTGCCGTTCCTCGGCGTGCCTATGATGGCTCAGTTCCGGCATGACACCAGGCTGAAGTCGCTCGATTGGTTCGGCAAGCTCGAATACACCGCGATCAAGTGGTCCACCGCGGGCGACTTCATGGTCAACGAGAACGGCAGGAAGGTCGTGGTCTACGGCAAGTCCGCCAACGCGCCGCTGCGCACGGCGGCCGGGGTCTACTGCAACGTCCGGCCCTACGGCACGATTACCAGTGTGCGATTCATGCCGGGCCTGCCCTACTCGCAGGACGGCAAGAAGTTCCAGGTCGATCGGGCAACCGGCAACATCCACTCCGAGATGAATACCCCTGGGGTCAGGATGGCGTACGCCGTGCGCCTGTTCCTTAAGATGGTCCACGAGACCGGGCAGATCGGACGCGTCGCCACCAAGCCGACCCAGGCGCAGGAGGATGCCGTCAACGCCGGCATAGTACGCTGGCTGCTCATGGGGACCAAGTTCGAGCTCAAGCGCCGCTACGCCGCGGATGCCTATGCCGAGCACAAGGCAAACGTCGATGCAATCGTCGCCCTGCTACCCAAGGACTTCAAGGCCGGCATGGAAAACTGGGGCGGCGAGATCAACGAGCATATCTCCGACACGAATTTCGGGATTCTCCTGCACGACATGTATCAGCAGCGCAAGGCCATCGTCTATGCGACGGACCTGGACGGCGACCGCCTGACCGACCTCATGGCCGACGCGCCCGACGTGCTGCGCGGGTGGGGGCAGATGGTGCTGGACCATGTCAAGGCCGGCTCCGACATGAAGAAGGTCTGGCGCGACATGGGCTTCACCATGACCAACGGCAAGGACATGACGAGCGTGATGTACCGCATGGAGGGCGAGCCGATCTTCGAGCAGACGCTGGGGTCCGCCGACGCGATGCTGCTGCGCCTGCTGGCCGGGGACGAGACGGTCGGGGGCGAGAAGCAGCCCTATGATCCGAGGATACACTTCGTCCTGATCAATGAGGCGTATAAGGCGGCAAATCCGGGCAATCAGGAACTCTGTCGCTGGCTGGACGCGCAGCTGGAGACTTTCGACAAGATTTATGGCGGTAAGCGGCCCCGCTACATCGACGGGTACGAAAGCCTCAAGAAAGCGATAAAGCCCTGGGGCATCTAGACGCTACGCCGCGCGTCACTTCGCGTAATCCGCTACCGCCCTGTCAGCGGGTCGGCTCATATGAAAAAGCCTACCTGGTCCCGAAGAGCGATGACCTCGATCCTCAATATAATGGCCTCGATGGTCCATTTTACGATCCGCCATTCTTTTTGTTGGCTCTTCTGGTTTTCTTTTTATTCTTTTTTTTCTGATCCGTTGTCTCCGCCAAGATCCGCTTTTTTAAGCCGTTGACGTAGTCATTATTTTTCTCGTCTTTATTTCTGCGGGTTTTTATCCACTGGCCAATCACGAACCCGATAACGCAAGCGATCAGTATGATGAGCCACGAATCCGACATATGAGGAAACATATCCTGCTCCATAGGAGAAACTGCAAATCAGACGACTTTCCGCAGCAGGCCGCGGATTTCTTGCCGGAAGGCGAGCATCCGGTCTCGCCGCAGCAGGGCTGATCGGTCCTTCCCAGTAGGGTATTGATCACGGCCGCCGCGCAGCCGACGCCCGTCTGCACGGCAATGGCGTCTGAAAGGACAATTCCGGCTGCAGGCGCCGCATTCCATGCAGGCGTCGCGATTCTGGATCTCGACGTGCCGGGTATTCATCTTAAACACGGCGTGCGGGCAGACCTCCAGGCACATTCCGCAACCGGTGCATTTCTCCTGATCGAGTTTCAGGGTCACCACATCCTTGAGATAAGTCGGATGATTCATTGAAAACCTCCTAAGCAATCAGACGTGAGACAATCCAGATGACGAAGGCCGCCGCCGTCCCATCCCGATCTCCGTGGGGAGCGCCCAACGCATTTCTTTGTTCACCCCGGAAAGGGAGGTATACGTGGATGCTCCGGTAAAATTCATCGCCAGATAGGCCGTTACGGCCGGGATGATCAGCAGCCACGCCAGAGAGCCAAGCCGCCCCGCCCACATCGTCAGATCGACCCCTTGCAGGGAGAGCATGACGACCGCCACGGCCGCACCGAGCCAAAGTCCCTTTGTCGAGAAGGCCCGCCCGGGAAGATAGGGCAGGAGAAGGGGATTGATCACGGCTCCCCCTATGACGGCGCTCAAGAAAGCCAGTGCGGCAAAAGACCCATCATGAAGCGGCGTTCGCCCAGAAACCGGCAGGGACCGCCGATGCCGCCGAGGAGGAACAGGACAGGCGCGATGATCACTGTCGGTTTGATGGTTTCGACCAGCTCTATCGGGATCAGGACGGCCCTCTCCTTGAACGGGAAGGTCTTGAGGCGCATGTCGCTTGTGGCCTTGAAACCGGCGTCCATATAGGCCGGAAGGTCCTCGGCCTTGATCGGACCATAGCGGACGCCGAAGCCGGAGAGCTTCTTCACCGTGTGGGCCGCCACACCCGGCGCCCCCAACTGAGGGAGGATCAGATCGACCGGTGGCTGACGATCTCTTTCAAATGGCTGGCTTCGATTCTTTTGACGAGTTCCTCCGTCCCGAAGGTCCCCTTGCCGGCGGCGCACCAGACATTGATCCCCTTCGTATCGAGGACCAGGATCCAGAGATTCCTGCCGGGCAGGGCGCTCCGCAGATCGTCGAAACTCATCTTGTAATTGGCGCTCACCAGGACGGGCGATTCCCGATCCGGGTCGCCCAGGGCGTACAGGCCCGGATCGATGGCGTAATCCATCCGGCCGACCCCCCAGCGGGCCTTGATGGCGCCCCAGTGGTCCCGCCGGTCGCAGCTCCGAGGATACCCGCGGCACGCTCCCGGCCGGCGTCGAAACGGACCCGGTCACGAAACCCTGATCCGGCCTCGGGGGGTGTGGCGGTTCTTCGACCCCCGTGGTGCCGCAACCGGCGCGAATCGGGAATAGATGGGCAGCATGGACAATGCTTTCTTCTGATGCGATGGATCGTCTGTCTGATTCATAACGTTTCCTCACAATGATTATTCACAGCACCTGCATTCAACCGCGGCCTTTCTCATGGCTTCTGTAAACACCTTGACCGCTTCCAGTACTTCTTCCTGCCGATCCTCAGGGATGTTCCGGGTGATGTTTTCGAAAAATCCCCCCAGGCACATCCCAGACTCTCCGGTGGGTCTCCGTCCCCTCTTCCGTCAGGGTGAGTGTTGCCGCCCTGGAATCATGTTCTGCCTGGTCCCGCTTTAAAAGCCCCCTTTGGAGCAGCGGATTCACCAGACGGGTCGTCGTGCTCTTCTCCACGGAAAGAATCTGGTGAAGGTCTGCCAGACCCAGTCCCCTTTTTCGCCGACGGCGTCGAGGATGACGAACTGGTGAAACGTGACGTCCTGACAAATCGCCTCGTCCCGGCTGCAGCACCGGATCTCCCGTGCGAGGCCCATGATGATTTCGAATAGTTCACGACAGTTTTTATCGAGGTTCGGTGACATGGTTGTATAATACAACCAAAATCCCATTTGTCAACAAAAAAATGACGGAAGTGCAAAAATATTTTGTTATCGATGGAATCGCTTTCCTGGCTGGAGATTCCCGAGACCGCAGACCGGCATCGTCAATTCTTTCTGATTCCCATGGCGCATGATGTGTTTATTCGCACGAGGGATTCTTCCGGTCGCAGGCAAGCTCGTTTCGCTCATCGCGGTAGAACACGCAGGCCGCGGCCAATTCCTTGCGGAGCCGCGCCCGGGCGCGATGCAGCCTCACTTTGGCCGCCTGGAGGGTCAATCCGAGGATTTCGGCGATCTCGCCGTCCTTCAAATCCTCCAGTTCGCTCAGGACGATGACGGACCGGTACTGCTCGGGCAGCGTCTGGATGATCTCCCGGATGCACCCGTTCATTTCGTCGCGGATGAGCCGCTGCTCGGTGGAAGGCTTCAATTCACCGGTGCGGATGTCCTCATCCGCCTTGATTTCCGCGATGGACTCCACCGGCAGCAGCTTTTCCCCCCCATGACGGACGGCGGGCTGGCGAAGCCTGTCCAGCGCGGCATTGGTTGCGATCCGATAGATCCACGTGGACAACTGCGACTCACCGCGAAAGGTTTCCAGGGACTGGCCGACTTTTACAAACACCTCCTGCGTCAGATCCTCCGCCTCGCTCTTGGCCGACGATGCGTGCCAGATAGCGGAAGATCTTCGCGTGATACTCGTCGTAGACCTGCTGAAATCTCAATTCAGGGTCATCCCTCATATCCGTCTACCCCTGGTTTCATCATATCATCGAACCGTTACGGAGCAACAACAGGAAGATTCCCGACTCTCAACGGATCGACCGGGCGCCCCGTCGCCCAGAAGCTTCAGGGCAAGCTTGTCCATGCTGGCCGTCGCTCCTCCCCTGACGGCCTTGGCGGCTTCCACGGCCTCCATGATCTCGCTGCACTCGATCCCCAGCTCCCGCGCCTTGCCGATGTGATATTCCAGACAGGGATGGCAATTCGCCCCGACCGATGCCCCCACCGCGATCAATCTCTTCGTTCGTTCGTCCATGGACCTTCTCCTCTATGTTTTCTTCATTTTCCCGATTTCTTCCTTCAGCTCCCTGATCTCTTTTCTCACCTCATCGAGACGGCCGTCAGGAAGCACCGCCCCAGCAGCAGAAACGGCCGCCTGCCGACCGTTGATCTGAAAAACCTGCACAGTATGATACAGAAGGCCATACCGATAAGCGGCACCACCCACCACCAGCCCCACACCGACCATGACGCATCTCCACACCACCAGTTCATATCTCCTCCTTTTTCTGATCATCCCGTTGTTTTCCCACGATCTATTCCGCACACCCCGTGCAACAGGCAGCGGCCTTTGTCGTCCCCGCCGGCTGTCCACACTCCATGGCGGCGATGACGCTGTCGGCAACCTGGCGAGCCGCGAGTTTCCGCTCTTCTTCCGGCACCTCGTCGATGTCAAACAGATCCGTGTATTTTTGGTAAACCGCTAGGGCGTCAAACTGGGCAATCTTTTCCTCGGCGATGAGATTTTTCAGGATCCTGCCGTGGCAATGAAGAAAGCAGCCGTCGATGACCACGACTTTTGGGGCTTCCCTCATCCATTCGGCGATGGCGGATGCGGGCACCGTAAACATCTCCCCGTGGCAACTGCGCCGGTACGGCTCCTCCTTCGCCACCAGGTTGGCCGCCAGCCTGGCAATCTCCCCGCGGATGCAGGCCCCTTCGCAGGAGATCACCGGGATCCTTCCCTCCACGCGGTACTGATTTCCCCGGTGCTCCCCAATGGCACAGGAACCGCCGGCGCCTTCAACGACAAGTGAAAAACTCGGTGCTGATTTCATGATACTTTGCTCCTTTCCCGTTTATGCTCCATCCTTTCGATGTGTGGTGACCGGCATGCTCTTTTGGAAATTGCCGATCATTTCCTTTCTGACACTATAGACGAGGAGAAGCTGCAAAAGGATACAGGCAAGAAAGTTTTTCCGTTTGTGATGATCGGCAGGAGATGGAATAGCCGCCCGCGACGATAATGGCAAATGGCAGGAGGAGGACTCTCCTTATAGACTTTTAGCCATATGCGGGAGGAAATATTCATATTGAAAATCCTGTTCGGTATTCAGGATTTTCAATGTAAACGGTGTGCTGTTCATCCGTATGTGCACAATCGTCCACACTAAAAAGGCATTGGAATGGAGCTAAAAATCCCAGAAATGGTTCTTCGGTCGGGGTTTGCCGTATCCCATGAGGTCGTCACCCAGAAGGATCAAGCGATTCATGAGAGGGGTCGTGGCAATCAGAGATTTGACCATCCAGTGGCCCATCCCGCCGGGTTTGTTATAGGGGCAGGTCTGGAGGCAGATTCCGCAGTTGGTTCCGATCTTTGCCTGAATTTTCTTGCAGCGGTCGTGATCGACCTGCCACTGCAGGACCCCGGAGTTGCTGAATTCTCCGACTGCGTTGAAGGAGCGGTCTCCCATCGGGATGGCACTTCCGGGACAGGAGCGGGCGCATTTCTTACAGGTGTCGCAGAAAGCGGTCACACCAAAGGCAATGGGGATGTCCACCTCCAGAGGCAGATCGGTGATGACCTTGGAGATTCTGCATCGCGGACCGAAACGTGGATGGATCAGCTTGGCGTTGCGACCCAGCTCCCCCATGCCCGCGTCGATGGCCAAGGGGATGTTTATTGCCGTACAATTGGCGCTGGGGATAGCACGATACCCCAGGCCCCTGATGAACTCGGCCAGGGAGATGGTCGTAAGGGAAATCTGGGAATAAGTCCTCAGTGTTGTCGCCATCTGGGTCAGTGTCGGCGCCTCGGCGATCCCCTCATAGTCCATTTCATGGATGAAAACGATCGCATATTTCATCCCTGTGGGGATGAGCTGGGACCGGTCCTCCAGCATACCCGGCTCCGTATGATGCTCGAAACCCGGTTCATCGCTGAAATGGATCGGATAGGATTCCCGGGTCTGCGGGTCGTAGTAATGGGAATAGACCCAGCGGCGGTCCGAACCGGCAGATTCCCACATCATCGGCCCCGAACAGGGAGGCCATTTTTTTTATCACCCGGGCATTGATCCCCGGCGTCCCCTGATATTCCGGCAACCCGTCGATGGCCTCGCTGCCGATGGCCGTCTTTGCGATCCCTCTCCAGGAAGTCCCTCCGGAATTGGGAACGTTGATCACGAATCTCGCGGCGTTACGGATTGACCGTGCACGTGGAAATCCGGCGCCCCACAAGCCGCTCCTCTTGTTGGTTATTCTGGAAATGGCGGAAAATGGGGAGATCACGGGCCGGGAAGTTACCCTTTCTCCCGATCTGGCGTTCAGATTCAGTGTATTTTGGTCTATTGTGGCACAGCGGCGTAATCAACCTCCTGAAGTCCGCTTACCATTTCACCACCTTGGATCATCCGGAGTATGGCAACCGCTGACGGCGGACGACAAACCTTCGCCCGACAAGAAAACGACTTCAATGATCAGAATGGACGAGAATTTCTATCACTGTCTTGAGGATTATCAATTTCGCGACCGGGCACGAAGAACACTGATCGAAACGGAACCGTATTTCCAACCGGAAGAAAAAATTGCACTATACAGCATGCTCCAGATGAAACCGGCTGCGTCTGAAATTCAGGAAGACAAAGAACTTTACAAAGTGAGCGTTCAAACAGGCCGTGATGCGCGCTTCCGTATTGAGGTGGTCGTTGTTGCTTACAAACACAACTGTGCGCTAACGGGTTACCGGATGACTACCCTTGAGATGGAAAGCATCGTTGATGCAGCGCATATTCATCAATTCCATGATTCCCGAAACAATGATCCCTGCAACGGAATGGCCCTAACGAAGAACGCCCATTGGCAGTTTGATCGTGGCCTCTGGTCGTTGAATAATGATTACCGTGTACTCGTAAACAAAGAAAAATTTACAGAGGAAGGGACACCTGGGCAGCGCCTCTCAGACTTTGAAGGACGAAGAATCTTTCTGCCAGACAACCCACGGTATTGGCCAGAACAACACTATCTGGAGTGGCATCGCAAGCGGTACGACTTTCCGAATTAACCGATCTGAGGCGATCATCTCTTCGTATTAATCTATAGTCAGCTTCTAATCCGCAATCGTAAGCTTTGATAGACACAAAACCGATTTATGCTACTGTTCATCATAGAGCATCTAAGTCGATCCACTGAATGGAAACCTTTTCTTCCAGTTGCCTGAACTCCGGATCTCCGGTCACGAGGATCGCTTTGAGTTTCATGGACAAGGCGGCGGCAAAGCAATCCGCGTAGGCGATCCGATAGGAGCCTTTCAGTTTCGCCGCTTCACGGGTCAATGCCTGATCCGCATCGACCAGCTCGATGGGGTACTTCTCGAACTGGGAGAGGATTGTTTCCGCCTCCACAAGGCCCTGTTCCCGCATCACCGAATAGTACATTTCCCCCCAGTTGACGACGGACATATACCCTTTTGCCCGGTTGGCCAGAAACTCCCGGAGCAGGGAGGCGACGGCCTGGGCGCCCGGCTCGTCCTCAAAAAAGGCGATCATCGCGTAGCTATCCAGGACGTACCGCTTCACCGCTGCGCCTCCGCTTTCCGGTCTTCAACCAGCGCCTTCAGGACGCGCCCCCCGGATTTCAGGATCCCCCGTCCCGACTCCACAGCATCCGACTGCACCGGCTCGACCAGGATGCGGTTTCCCTCCTCGTAAATGCGGAGCTGCGTACCCCTAACGATGGAGAGCTTTTTCCGGATCGGCGCCGGGATGAGAATCTGTCCCTTTACCGTGGCTTTGACGATCGTCATCAGATCACCCCCGTAATACTTATTTTGGTGTAAGTGTATTACCTTTTTTGTGCCAAGTCAAGAAACGTTAAGGGCAAAAATTCCTCTTGACAGCTCCCTCCTTCTTCCCTATATTTCCATCAAATGATTGAATCACAGGCTGGAAGGCGCCCATGACCACTCCCCTGGAAAAGGCCCGCAAGGACCCCGAATCGATGAAGGCCCGCATCCTCGATTGCGCCCGCCGGATTTTCGGTGAGTACGGCTTCCACGGCACGACGACCCGGATGATCGCCCAGGAGGTGGGGATCGACATCTCCACCCTCCACTACCACTGGGGCGGAAAGAAGGACCTCTACGAATCCGTCGTGGTCGACATCAACAAGGACCTCCGGCAGAAGCTCATCGAGGTGGAGAAGGTGATCCACGGCCTCCCCCTGAGCGAGCGCCTGGACATCTCCATCGACCTGACGACCGACTACCTCTTCGAACACCCCGAAATCTCCAACCTGATCCTCTTTCGCTATTTCGGCAAGACCCGCTCCGACGGGAAACATCGACTCCATCATTCCCGAGTTCACCGCCGACATCGCCCGCTCCATGGGTCTTGCCCGGGACAAGAAGAACGTCCCGCCCGAGACCATGATGAAGGTCCTGGCGGTGATGAACTCGATCCATAACTTTATATCCGGCGAGAACTTTTTTCGCCCCATGGTGAAGGTGGAAAGGGAGAGGTACATCGCCCTGGTGAAAGAGACCCTGAAGTTCATCCATATCCCGGCCTTCACGCAGAACGAAGCGAAATGAGCGGCAGCGCGACCCGCGCTGCCGCTGCGTAAACTTATTCTGAAGCACAACGTTTCCACGATGATGATGGAGCAAGGAGGGTACGAATGGCACTCAACATGGATGCAATCGGCAAAAAGATCGGCCCCCTGAAGAAGGACTACGACTGGAAGGACGTGGTCCTCTACGCGATCGGCGTGGGGGCCGGATTCGACGAACTGGATTACACCTATGAGAAGAACCTCAAGGTGATCCCCAGTTTCTCCATCGCGGCGATCTTCGATTTCCTCGGCCAGGTCGGCGTCGCCTCGAACGTGAACCTGGCGGGAATCCTCCACGGGGAGCAGGAGCTGATCTTCCACAACCCCATCCCCACCTCGGGGACTCTGACCACGGAAGGGAAGGTCACCCACTACTACGACAAGGGGGCGAAGGGCGCCCTGGTCGTCGGCGAGAGCGAAACGGTCCACTCGAACGGGAAGAAGCTCTTCACGAACATCATCACGATCTTCGCCCGCCTCGACGGCAACTTCGGCGGACCGGACGCCCCTCCGAACATCGTCGAGTTCCCGGAGCGGGCGCCCGATTTCTCCGTGGATGCCGCCCCTTCGCCCAACCAGCCGCTGATCTACCGGCTCTCCGGCGACATCTTCCAGCTCCACGTCGATGCCGAATTCGCCAAGATGGTCGGCTTCGAAAAACCGATCATGCACGGCCTGTGCACCCACGGCTTCGCCTGCCGCGCCCTCATGGCGAGCCTCACGCCGGGACGGCCGGAGCTGGTCCGGCGACTCGCCTGCCGCTTTTCCAAACCCCTCTATCCCGGCGATCCGATCCGGACGCTGATCTGGAAGGTCGCCGAAGGGAAGGCGGTGTGGCGGACGATCAACACCCGCACCGGCGAGACGGTCATCGACAACGGCGTCTTCGAATACGGCGAGATCCCGAAGGACGAGATCCGGTTCGACGGAAGGGTGGCGATCGTCACCGGCGCGGGCGGCGGCCTCGGCCGGGTCTACGCCCTGGAGTTTGCGAAACGGGGCGCGAAGGTCGTCGTCAACGACCTCGGCGGCGCCAGGGACGGCTCGGGGGAGGGTTCGCAGAGCCCGGCCCAGAAGGTCGTGGAGGAGATCAAGGCGCTGGGCGGCGAAGCGGTGGCGAACTACGACACCGTCGCCACCCCCGAGGGGGGAGAGAAGATCGTGAAGGCCGCCCTCGACGCCTTCGGGACGGTGGATATCCTCATCAACAACGCCGGGATCCTCCGGGACAAGAGCCTCCTCAAGATGGAGCCGGAGACCTGGCAGGCCGTCCTCGACGTCCACCTGAACGGCGCCTACCACGTGACCAAACCGGCCTTCGCCGTCATGAAGGAGAAGGGGTACGGCCGGATCGTCATGACGACCTCCGCCGCCGGCCTCTACGGGAACTTCGGCCAGACGAACTACAGCTCCGCCAAGATGGGCCTGGTCGGCCTCATGAATACCCTGAAGCTCGAAGGGCGCCAAGTACGACATCAAGGTCAACACGGTCGCCCCGATCGCCGCCTCGCGGCTCATGGCGGACATCATCCCCGCGGAAGTCCTCGACAAGATGAAGCCGGAGTTCGTCGCGCCGCTCGTCCTTTTCCTCTCGTCGGAGAAGTGCCCCGTGACCGGCCGGATCTACAACGCCGGCGTCGGCTATTACGGCCGGGCCGCCATGATGACGAGCCCCGGCACGGTCATCGGCGACGGGAAGAAGGTCCCGACGCTCGAGGAGGTGGCGGCGGCCTGGGAGAAGATCCACAGCCTCAAGGGGGCCAGGGAGTACGGACAGCTCGGCGATCTGATGGGCGACATGCTCGCCGCCTTCGCCCAGAAGCCGGAAAAGGCCGCCGCGGCCTCCCCGGTCGCTACGGCCGACACGGCCGCTCCGGCAGCCGGCGGCGGAGGGATCACGTCGGTTGCGGACGTCTTTGCGAAGATGCCCCAGGCCTTCCGTGCGGACAGGGCGGCGGGGGTCAGCGTCGTCTTCCAGTACACGATCTCAGGCGAAGGCGGCGGGGAGTGGTACGCCGAGATCAAGGACGGCGCCTGCAAGGTGGCGGCGGGAAAACATGAAAGCCCCGCCTGCACGCTCGCGATGGCCGCCGCCGATTTTCTCGACCTGATGAACGGAAAGCTCCCGGCCATGAAGGCCTACACCTCGGGAAAGCTCAAGATCGGGGGCGACATCATGAAATCGCAGCTGATCGAGAAGCTCTTCAAAATGTGAAAGAAATGATGCAGGCGCAAAGCAGGGCTCCGTGCCCTGCTGCGTGCAGACGAATAGAGGAGGGACACATATGATCGGAATCACATCCTACGGCGCCTACATCCCCCGCCTGAGGCTCGAGCCGCATGGCGATCTTCCAGGCGATGGGCTGGTTCGCCCCGGCCACCATCATGGTCGCCCAGGGGGAGCGCTCCATGTGCAACCATGACGAGGACAGCGCTCACGATGGCGGTCGCCGCCGCCCGGGACTGCCTGACGGGGATGGACAAGCGGACAGATCGACGGGAGCTATCTCTGTTCGACCACGCTCCCCTTCGCCGACCGCCAGAACGCCGGCATCCTCAAGACGGCCCTGAACCTCAGGGACGACATGATCACCGCGGATTTCACCTCGTCGCTCCGCGCGGGGACGACGGGGCTCCTCACCGCCCTCGAGGTGGCTCAGGGGGGAAGCCGCAAGAACATCCTCGTCGCCGCCGCCGACAAGCGGGAGACGAAGCCGGCCTACTTCTACGAGATGTGGTTCGGCGACGGCGCGGCCTCCGTCCTCGTCGGGAGCGAGGACGTCATCGCCGAGTTCAAGGGGTCCTATACCGTCTCCTATGACTTCGTCGACCACTACCGGGGCGCGGGGAAGGCCTACGACTACATGTGGGAGGAGCGCTGGCTCCGGGAGGAGGGCTACTCGAAGTTCATCCCCGAGGCGGTGGGCGGCCTCTTGAAGAAGCTCGGCATCACGATGAACGACGTCCAGAAGGTCGTCTTCCCCTGCCTCTTCAAGGCGGAGCACAGGGCGATCGCCAAGCTGCTGGGCGCCGCCCCGGAGAAGGTGATCGACACGATGCACGAGGTGTGCGGGGAGACGGGGGCGGCCCATCCCCTGCTGATGTTCGTCGCGGCCCTCGAACAGGCGAAGCCCGGCGACGGGATCCTCCTCGCCGGTTTCGGCCAGGGGTGCGACGCCCTCTACTTCAAGGTCGACGGAGGCGATCACGAAGCTCGCCCCCCGCGCCGGCGTCAAGGGCTCCCTGGAAAACAAGAAGAGCATCGACAATTACATGAAGTTCCTGAAATTCCGGAACCTGATCGATCCCGAGATGGGGATCCGGGCGGAGGCCCCGACCCAGACGGCGATGACGGTCCTCTGGCGGAAGCGCAAGATGCTCACCGGCCTCGTCGGCGGGCGGTGCCGGGACTGCGGGACGCCCCAGTACCCGAAGATGGACATCTGCGTGAACCCGAAATGCAGCCACGTCGACACCCAGGACGACTACGAATTCGCCGACCGCACGGCCCGGATCAAGACCTTCACGGGCGACCTGCTCGCCGTTTCCGTCGACCCGCCGAACATCTACGGGATGATCCAGTTCGACGAGGGCGGCCGTTTCATGGCCGACTTCACCGACTGCGAACTTGCCGACTGCAAGGTGGGGCTCCCGGTGAAGATGGTCTTCCGGCGGCGGTTCACCGACGACGAGCGGGGCTTCTCCGGCTACTTCTGGAAGGCGGTGCCCCAGCCCGGGGCCGCCGCGGCCCTCCCGGAGATCCGTTTCGACGGCCGGGTGGCGATCGTCACCGGCGCCGGCGCCGGCCTCGGCAGGGCCTACGCCCTGGAGCTGGCCAAGCGGGGGGCGAAGGTCGTCGTGAACGACTACGGCGGCCCCCGCGACGGCGCGGGAGCCGGCTCCAGCACGCCGGCCGACAAGGTGGTCGAGGAGATCAAGGCCGCCGGGCGGCGAGGCGGTCGCGAACTACGACAACGTCGCCACCCCCGAGGGGGGCGAGAAGATCGTCCGGAGCGCCGTCCAGGCCTTCGGCGGGGTGGATATCCTCATCAACAACGCCGGGATCCTCCGCGACAAGAGCTTCCTCAAGATGGATCCGGAGAACTGGCAGGCGGTCCTCGCCGTCCACCTGAACGGCGCCTACAACGTCACCCGGCCCGCCTTCGCCCAGATGCGGGAGAAGGGCTACGGCCGGATCGTCATGACCACCTCCGCCGCCGGCCTCTACGGGAACTTCGGCCAGACGAACTACAGCTCGGCGAAGATGGGCCTCGTCGGCTTCATGAACACGCTCAAGCTCGAAGGGGCCAAGTACAACATCAAGGTGAACACGATCGCCCCGATGGCCGCCTCGCGGCTCACCGAGGACGTCATGCCGCCCGACATGTTCCAGCAGATGAAGCCCGACTTCATCGCCGGGATCGTCCTGTACCTCTGCTCCGAGAACTGCGCGGAGACGGGCGAGATCTTCAACGCGGCGGCCGGCTTCTACAGCCGGGCCGCGCTCCTGACCGGTCCGGGGGCGATCCTCGGCGGCGGGGAGAAGATCCCCACGCCGGAGGAGATCCGCGACCAGTGGGCGAAGATCGACAGCCTCGACGGGGCACGGGCGATCGGCGACGCCAACACGGCGATCATGTCCTTCCTGACGCCCTCCGCGCCGAAGCAGGAGGCTGCCGGAGCACAGCGGGAGGGGCGGGTGCGCCCGCGGAGGGACATCCGGAACCGGTGCGCCTGAGACCCTCGACGTCAAGACGGATCTTCGCGCGGATGCCGGAGGCCTTCCGGCCGGAGAAGGCGGCGGGGGTGAACGTCGTCTTCCAGTTTTCCATCTCCGGTCCCGGCGGGGGCGACTGGGTCGTCGCCGTGAAGGACGGGACCTGCAAGGTCGAGGCGGGAACGGCGGAGAAGCCCACGACGACGATCAAGATGGCCGACGGCGATTTCCTCCAGCTCATCGCCGGGAAGCTCGACGGGATGCAGGCCTACAGCTCGGGAAAGCTGAAGGTCGAGGGCGACATCATGAAATCCCAGCTCATCGGGAAGCTCTTTAAATTCGGAAATGTGACAACACCCCTCTTAGCATGATCTGTAAGGAGGGTAGAAGCACATGGCTTCTGGAATCAGGGATAAGGTGGCGATTCTCGGGATGGGGTGCAGCCGCTTCGGGGAGCGCTGGAATATGGGGGCCGAGGAGCTTCTGGTCGAGGCCTTTCAGGAGTGTCTCGCCGACGCGGGGATCGAAAAGGATCGGATCGAGGCGGCCTGGCTCGGCCACTGCATCGAGGAGATCGGCATGGGGAAGAGCGCGACGCCGCTCGGCGTGGCCCTGCGGCTTCCCCACATCGCCGTCACCCGGACGGAAAACTACTGCGCCACGGGGACCGAGGCCTTCCGGGGGGCCGTCTACGCGGTGGCCTCCGGGGCCTACGACATCTGCCTCGCCATCGGGGTGGAAAAACTGAAGGACACCGGCTACGGCGGCCTCCCGAACTCCGGCTCGAACTTCGGATCGCTCGTCTGGCAGTGGTTCCCCAACGGCTCGGCGCCGGGCCTCTTCGCCCAGCTCGCCTCGGCCTACGCCGCGAAATTCCGCGTCTCCGACAAGGACCTGAAGAGGGCGATCTCCCACGTCTCGTGGAAGAGCCACGCCAACGGCGCCCTCAACCCCAAGGCCCACCTGCGCAAGGCCGTGACGCATGGAGCAGATCATGGCCGCCCCGATCATCGCCCACCCGCTGGGGCTCTTCGACTGCTGCGGCGTGAGCGACGGGTCCGCCTGCGCCATCGTCACGACGCCGGAGATCGCCAAATCGCTCGGGAAGAAGGACCTCGTCTCCGTCAAGGCGATCCAGCTTGCCGTCTCCAGCGGCTACGAGGGGGGCTTCAACGAGTGGGACGGGGAGCATTTCGTGACGACGAGCAAGTGCAGCACGAAGGCCTACGAGGAGGCGGGGATCACGAATCCGCGAGAAGAGATCAGCATGATGGAGCTCCACGACTGCTTCTCGATCACGGAGCTCGTCACCTACGAGGATCTCCACATCTCCGAGCGGGGCCACGCCTGGAAGGACGCCCTCGACGGCTTCTACGACCGGGACGGCAAGGTCCCCGCCCAGGTCGACGGGGGGCTCAAGTGCTTCGGCCACCCGATCGGGGCCTCGGGCCTCCGGATGATCTACGAGATGTACCTCCAGCTTCTGGGCCGGGCCGGCGAGCGGCAGCTGAAGAATCCCCGCTACGGCCTCACGCACAACCTGGGCGGCTTCCCGCACCAGAACGTCTGCGCGATCTCGATCGTCGGCCGCTACGAGAATTAATAGCCCCTCTCCCTTATATAGAGAGGAGCCACCTATTTTACCTCTCTCCCTCACCGGGAGGAGAATTAATAACCCCTCTCCTTCAACGGGAACGGGAGAGGAACCATCTTTTTACCTCTCTCCCTTGACGGAGAGGACTATCTCTTTCTTACCCTCTCCCTTGACGGGAGAGGGCAGG
>CAWJHT010000009.1:0-14002 GCA_963842685.1 uncultured delta proteobacterium
ATTTTCACTAATATTTACAAAGGCTACAGGCCCAAGAGACTCCATCAGACAACATTGATTTTGAACGGCGCTGAACGACTGTACCAGTTATTCAAAAACATTGTGTTGATGTCGCTCATCCGGCAGCGAGAGGCAGCCGCAGAAGATTCCATCAGTCAGGGTCTATTTAAGACCCCTGCGAAGGCCAGCATGGAAGAGGCCCAAGGAGTCACTCTGCATATTTTTGGATACCATGAGACGTCCGTCGCAACATTACGAGAAATTCTGACGGAGACACTGGCCTATGCGCAATCAGGTGGACTTGAAGAGGTGACGCTTCCCAAGGATGGGCACGACTGGATGGGTTGTTTATGTCTGTTTTCGATCAACCGAAACGCGTTGACCGTAAAAAGCAACTATCGGCATTATACAAGGATAAGACTCTGATGATCGAAGTAGCGATCTCATTTGTTATCATTTTCCTTAACTTCAGCAACGACGCCCATTATTTTGTGCATGGAATCAGTGCCAGAGGGAATTCGCCCCGCACGGAGATGATAAACGAAACGATCATAGATTTATATTTGGCAAGTTGACGCGGTATTCGACAGCTCCAACAGAAAAATGAACGGCGTTCAGACCGCTGGCCTTTGAACCACCAGAGGCGACTCCGGTCAGGCACCATATGTTGGGTCTAATTTCTCTTGACATAAAAGGCCGCTTCCCTTACATTTAGCCTACATAAAAGCAAGGTCTTATCAATTCAATAGCCGGTCGTGCGCAAAACCCTGGTCGCCGCAGTGAAAGCGCGGCTCGGGGAACATGCAAACCGATGAGCGAAAGGGATTAAGCATGGTGGAGATCAAGATCGGGAACGTCGAGGCGCTGGGCAAGCCGCTCGGGCAGTACTCGCACCTGACGCGCGTCAAGGACGCGAGCGAGACGCTCTACATCGCCGGCATGCTCGCGCCGGGCGAGACTTCGACGCGCAGTGCAGCGGCGTGTTCGCGCAGATCGAGACCGCGCTGAAGCTCGGCGGCGCGGGCTGGGGCAACGTCGCGCAGTTCACCACCTACCTGGTGCACTCGCAGGACATCCCGAAGTTCATGGCGTGGCGGCTGCGCGAGTTCCCGAGGATGTTCCCGGACGGCAAGTACCCGCCCAACACGCTGCTCGTCATCGACCGGCTCGTCGGCGAGCAGTTCCTGGTCGAAGTGCAGACGATCGCGGTGACCTAATCGGGGTTTTGCTCCCGACCTTTTTTTTACAAATTCTCTGTAACCGCGCAATTCGCTCGCTCAGCAAGCATGATCTAAGCATCTGTGATAGCCCTCCTTATGATCCCTTTGATTTGGTTTTTGGATAGGAACGCGTTTTTTGTGATTGAGGATAGGGGAAGGGGTCTTGGGTGTAAGGGGATATTGGTGGCAGCGCTACCAGTCAAGCCGAATCCGATACCGGTGCAAACCATCAGTCGGTAATATCGCTCCGCCGTTTGCGAACGGCCGGCACCACCATCACGATCACGATCAGGACCGTGGCGATGACGAACGCGAGGCTGATCGGCCGCGTGAAGAAGACCAGGGGATCGCCCCGCGAGATCAGCAGCGCCCGCCGCAGGTTTTCCTCCATCATCGGTCCCAGCACGAACCCGAGCAGCATCGGCACCGGGCTGCATTCGAGCTTCATCCAGACGAAGCCGAGGATGCCGAAGAGCCGCCGTGAGGTAGATTTCGAAAGGGCTGCTGTTCACGCTGTAGATGCCGATGGCGGAGAACACCATGATGGCGGGGAAGAGCAGGCGATAGGGAACCTTGAGCAGGCTCACCCAGAGGCCGATCAGCGGCAGGTTGAGCACGACGAGCATCAGGTTGCCGATCCACATGCTCGCGATCAGCCCCCAGAAAAGGTCGGGATTCTTCGTCATCACCTGCGGGCCGGGCGTGATGCCGTGGATCATGAGCGCGCCGAGCATCAGCGCCATCGACGCCGCTCGCGGGAATCCCCAGCGTGAGCATCGGGATGAACTTGCACTGCGCGTCCGCGTTGTTGGCGGCCTCGGGTCCCGCCACGCCCTCGATCGCGCCGTGGCCGAAACGCGACGGGTCCTTGGCGACCTTCTTCTCGAGCATGTAGGACGAAAACGAGGCGATCGCCGGCCCGGTGCCGGGCAGCACGCCGAAGAACGCCCCGAGCGCCGTTCCCCTGATGATCGGACCGATGGACCGCTTCAGGTCCTCCTTCGTGGGAAAGAGGTTCGTCACCTTGGAGGTGAAGACGGCGCGCTCTTCCGGATCGCCGAGGTTGGTGACGATTTCACCCACGGCGAACACCCCGACGGCGATGACCACGAAAGCCGATGCCGTCCGCCAACTCGATGAATGCCGAAGGTGAAGCGCTTCACGCCGGAATCGACATCGGTGCCCACGATGCCGAGCAGCAGGCCCATGACCATCATCGCCAGCGACTTGACCATGTCGCCGTGGGCGAGCACCGCCGCGGTGACCAAGCCCATCAGCATCAGCGAGAAATATTCCGGCGAACCGAACTTCAGCGCGATCTCGGCGATCGGCGGACCGAACATCGCGATGATCAGCGTGCACACGGTGCCGGCAAAGAACGAGCCGATGGCCGCGATCGCGAGCGCCGGCCCGGCGCGCCCCTGCCGCGCCATCTGGTAGCCGTCGATACAGGTGACCACCGATGAGGTCTCGCCCGGGAGGTTCACCAGGATGGCGGTGGTCGAGCCTCCGTACTGGGCGCCGTAGTAAATGCCGGCCAGCATGATCAAGCGCCGCGATCGGCGAAAGGCTGAAGGTGATCGGCATCAGCATCGCGATCGTCGCCAGCGGTCCGATGCCGGGCAGCACGCCGATCAGGGTGCCCAGCAGGCAGCCGATGAAACAGTAGAAGCAGGTTCTGCAGCGAGAGCGCCACGCTGAATCCGAAGATCAGATTATGGAACAGTTCCATGAAACTCTCCTTGTCAGAATCCCTTGATCAGGGGGTAGGGCAGGCCGAGGCCCCAGATGAACATGGCCACCGAAAGCGTGCCCAGAAAGAGGGTCAGCAGCAGGACCTCGACAAGCCGAAATTCCTTTCCCGATGGCCGCTGAGATGAAGACCAGGGCCGCAAGCGCCGGGACGAAGCCCGCAAGGTCCATCAGGATCCCGAAGACGACCATGGAGAGGGGCAAGACGATCAGGGCCCGGAGCGACCAGTTGCCCTGGATCTTCTCGTTCTTGCGCAGCCCCCTGAGCATGACGTAAATGCCGAACAGGATGAGTATCCCGCCCAAAACGATCGGGAAGTAGCCCGGCCCCATGCGGAATGTCGTACCAAAGGGGTAATTCGGGCGATGAACATCGCCCCGGCGCCGATCCCGACGAACATCATGCCGGCCCAGAAATCCTTGTTGCTGCGTAACTCCAGTTTCATCGACTACTCCTGTTATGAGAGACCCCCTGAGTCAAGCCCCGGCGCAACGATTCGTGTCCTGAGCGTCATCAGCCCTTCGATGCCGCATTCCACCACATCGCCGGGCTTCAGGAAGAGTTCGGCGGCGTTCGGCTTTCCGATCGCGGTCCCCCCCGGCGTCCCCGTCGCGAACATATCCCCCGGCTCGAAGGGGATGTAACGGGAAAAATGCTCTATGATGACGGGAAACTTCCATATCTGATCGGCGGTGTTGAACCTCATCCGCCGCTCGCCGTTCACCGAACAGGTCATCCAGAGATCGTAGGGATCGCGGATCTCGTCCATGGTGATGATGCAGGGGCCGAGCGGTCCGAATCCCGGGATGTTCTTCCCCGTCCAGAATCGCGACCCCGAGGCCACCTCGCGTTTCTGCAGGTCGCGGCAGGTCAGATCGTTCAGGATCGTGATCCCCGCGACGTACTCGAACGCCTGCGCCTTCTTGACGCCGAGCGCCCGCTTGCCGATCACGAACACGAGCTCCGGCTCGTAATCGAGCCGGACGATCCCCTCCGGCCGCTCGACCTCCCAGTCATGCCCCGAAAGGCAGTAGTTGTACTTGACGAAAGAGGTCGGCTCCTGCGGCGTCTCGAGGAGGAGATCGTTTCGCCGAAGCTCTTCCAGGTGCTGACGGTAGTTCTTCCCCACGCAGAGAAACTTCTCCGCATCGGTCACCGGCGGGAAGAACCGGATCGCCGCTGGTTTGTAAATCCATTCCTTGGGAAGAGACTGTAGCGGGCGCTCCGCATAGTCGAGGAGCGTGCGGACGCGGGCGAGGCCGGCTTCCCCGGCCGCCAGCAGACTTCTCATCGTCGTCGGGAGCGGTTCACTGTCGGGGTTTCTTTGCCGCCACGCGCCATCCAGCGCCGCAAGATCGACGATATCGTCATTGACAAGAGCGCCAAGGCGCGGGATGCCGTCTTGCCCCTTCGGTGAGAATGTCAGTAATCTCATTGCAATCTCCTTCTTCCTTTCGAAATCGACGCGTCACTGTCGCCGCAGATTTTTCATTTGATATTCACCCCCAGCTCGGCGGCCACGTCGCAGACCGCCCGCCAGGTGTCTTCCGGAATCGGTATGCCGTCGCGCTCCCGCCGGGCGCGGGCGCGGGCTTCGGGCTCGCCCGGCAGCAGCACCTCCTCGAAACCCGGACCCGGCGGCACGGCCTTGATCCGGCCGAGTGTTTTGGCCAGCGCCTTCTCGTAGTCCGCCGGCGGTCGAAAGACGGCCGCATCCACCGCAAAAATGAAGATCCCGCTGCGGCTGGTCACGCCCGGATAGGCGTCGGCGCCGGCCAGGGGGCCGCTCAGGAGCTCGGCGATGACCGCCAGCGCGTAGCCCTTGTGCCCGCCGAAGGGCAGCAGGAATCCGCCCTCGAAAAACGCCTGCGGATCGGTGGACGGCCGGCCGCGGCTGTCCAGGATGGCATCGGGCGGAAGCTGCTCGTGCTTCGCCTTGGCCACCTTGATCTTTCCCGCGGCGATGGCGGAGGTGGCAAAGTCGAGCGTGACGGGAGACCCGGCGGGGTTGGGAATCGAAAAGGAGATGGGGTTCGTCCCCAGGATCGGGGCCGATCCGCCGTAGGGCGCGGTCGTCGGCTTGCTGACCGTCCCGATGGCCATGAACATGGCCACGCCCTGCCGGGCGGCGCGTTCGGTGAAGGCCGCCAGCCGTCCCGTATGGCCCGCCTGGACGACCGAGAGCACCGCCACCCGCTCCCGCTTTGCCTTCTCGACGGCGAGATCGGCCGCGAACACCCCCGTCACCTGCCCGAAGGCCCAGTTTCCGCTGACCAGCGCGCTGGTCGCGCTCTCTTCGATCACTCGCGGTCGAGCCGTAGGGACGATCTCTCCCGCCCGAACGCTCTGACGTACTCCGGGATGCGCAGGATGCCGTGCGAGTCGTGTCCGGCCAGGTGGTTGTCGACCAGGACGTCCGCCACCTGCGCGGCGAGATCATCCGGGGCTCCCGTCGCCCGGAAGATCGCGGCGGTGACCTCATGCAGCACTTCCTTTGTCAGAGTCGGCACTGAAAGCCCCTCCTCATTACTACTTCACTCGGGCGAACGGCCTTATTCAGGCTTGATGCCCGCTTCCTTGCACACCTTCGCCCACTTCGCGGATTCCGTCTTGACGAAGGCGTCGTACTCCTCCGGCGTGCCGCCCACCGGCTCGGCGCCCTGGCTTGCCAGGCGATCGCGCACCTCGGGCAGCTTCAGCGATTTCACCACTTCGGCGTGCAGCCTGTTGATCACCGCACGCGGCGTCTTAGCCGGCGCGAACAGGCCGAAACCGGTCGACACATCGAACCCCGGCATGCCTGCTTCGGTGGTGGACGGGATGGTGGGAGCGGCGGCGGAGCGCTTGGGGGCGGTCACGACGAGCGCCCGGAGCATGCCCGACTTGATGTGCGGCAGGGCGGAAGGCATGCTGCTAAAGAGCATCTGCACATGACCGCCGAGAAGGTCGGTCATCGCCGGACCGTTGCCCTTGTATGCGACATGCTCCATCTTGATCTGCGCCATCGATTTGAGCAGTTCGCCTGCCAGGTGGCCGACCGTTCCGTTACCGGCGGAAGCGAAGTTGATCTTGCCGGGGTTCGCCTTGGCAAGCGCGATGAGCTCCTTCAGGGAATTGGCCTGTACAGACGGATGGACGACCAGAACCGTCGGCACTTCGGCCACCAGCGAAATACCGGCGAAATCTTTGATCGTGTCGTACGGAAGCGATTTCTGCATGCTCGGGTTGATCACGTGGCTCGCCGACACCATCATGATCGTGTAGCCGTCGGCCGGGGCCTTGGCTACGACCTCAGAACCGATCACGCCGCCCGCGCCGCCGCGGTTCTCGATCACGACCGGAACGCCCAGATTTTTGCTCAGTTCGTTGCCGATCGAGCGCGCGACGATATCCGCGTTTCCGCCCGCCGGGAAAGGGACGATCAGCCGGATCGGTTTATCGGGAAAGGCTGCCTGGGCCTCGGGGGAAATCGCCAGGGCGAAGCCAAACAGGGAAATAGCGACAACAGCGGATAACAAAACTCTATTTTTTCTCATGGACAGCTCCTTTTCTTTCGCAACCGGGACATCGGAAATCGATGCCCGTTTTCTTATCCTGGGCATCGGAAATCGATACCCGTTCGTGAAAACTCCACAATTCCTCCTCCCCTCGACGGGGCGAGGGTGGGGTGGTAGACGGAAACTACCGCTTCAGGAGTTTCTCCAATTTGGGAAGCTCCCCTTCCACCATCTTGTAGGTGTGCTCCGGCTTCGGGAATTCGCGGCTGCGGACATCCTTGACATACTCGGTGAAGGCCTTGATCGTCTTGTCCGCGAGGTTCTCGTACTTCTTGACGAACTTCGGCGTGAAGGCCTGGAAGACGCCCAGGACGTCGCTGCAGATCATCAGCTGGCCGTCGGCGTCGATCCCCGCCCCGATGCTGTAGACGGGGATCTTCAGGTCGTCGCGGATGATCCGGCAGACCTCCGGCGGCACCGCCTCGACGAGGAGCGAAAAGGCCCCCGCCTCCTGGATCGCCCGGGCGTCTTCGATCAGCTCCATCGCCGTCTCCGCCGTGCGCCCCTGCGCCTTGAAGCCGCCGAGCTGGCCGGAGCTCTGCGGGGTGAGGCCGATATGACCCATCACCAGCATCCCCGCGTCCGCGATCGCCCGGATCTGGGCGCACACCCGGCGGCCGCCCTCCAGCTTGATCGCGTCGACACGCGCCTCCTTGTAGAAGCGGCCGGCGTTCCGCACCGCCTCCTCCACGCTCACCTGGTAGGAGAGGAAGGGCATGTCGCCGATGACGAAGGTGTTCGCGGCCCCGCGCCGGACCGCCTCGCAGTGATAGATGCACTGGTCCATCGTCACCGGCACCGTCCCCTCGTAGCCGTAGACGCACATCCCGAGGGAATCCCCGACGAGGATCATCTCCATCCCCGCCTCTTCGGCGAATTTCGCCGTCCAGTAATCGTAGGCCGTCATCCAGACCAGAATCTCCTTCTTCGTCCTTCATCCGCTGAAGATCGATCCGCGAAAGCTTCTTCTTAGCCATGGTCTTTTCCTCTTCTTTCTCATTCAAATGCGTTTTCGTAGATCAGTTCGATATCCTCTACGGAAAGGATCCGGGGGGACCGGGTGAGGAGCCGCTGTTCCTTGTGGGCTTCCACGGCCCACTGGTGGATATTCGTCGTCTCTCGGCTGATCCCGAGATCCGTGAGCGACGCGGGCAGGTTGACGCTCTTGATCAGGTAGTGGATGGCCTCCAGAACACGCTCGACGACCTCCCGCGGGGCAAGACCGTCGATCGGCTCACCCATCGCCCGCGCCAGCGCGGCCATCTTCTCCGCCTTGGCCACCGCCACATACTCGAAGCAGGCGATGAGCAGGGCGCTCAGGGTCACGCCGTGCGGGGTATGATGCTCCCCGCCCACCGGATAGGCCATCGCATGGACCAGGCTCGTGCCGGAATTGTTGAGGACCATCCCCGCCATCAGGCTCCCCAGGGACATCTGATAGCGCGCTTCCATGTCCTGCCCGTCGGCAAAGGCCGGTCCCAGCCACTTGCGTGATGATGGAGATGGATTCCAGGGCCAGGGCGTCGGTGATCGCGTTGGCGTTCTTGGAGAGGAACGCCTCGGCGGAATGGATGAAGGCGTCGATGCCGGAGCTGGCCGTCACCGAAGGGGGACAGGAGACGGTCAGGACCGGATCGACGATCGCGACATTCGGCAGGAGATTGCTCGAGGCGACCACCTTTTTGACGTTGATCTCCCGGTCCAGGAAGATGGCGTGCTTGGTCACCTCGGCCCCCGTCCCGGCGGTCGTCGGCACGATGATCGTCGGCGTGCCCCGCTTGGGAACCTTCTCCTTGCCGAAATAATCCTCCGTCTTTCCGGGGTTGGTGACCAGCGCGGAGGCCATCTTGGCTCACATCCAGGATGCTCCCGCCGCCGAGACCGATGATCACGTCGAAATTCCCTTTTCTCGCGATCGCCGCGCGTTCCTTCCACGACATCGGTGGCCGGTTCGGGGGTGTCGCGGTCCTGGATGTTCACCTCCACCGTGATCCCTTCCGCCTTCAAGAAGGCGACCGCCTTATCCAGAAGGCCCGCCTTCTGGACCCGGGGACCCGAGATCAGAAGCGCGCGACCGGCCCCCAGTTTCTTGGCCTGCTCGCCGATCTGCTTGACCGCATCGATGCCGAAAATGATGGTCGGTGTTTGAAATACGATATTTTGAAACATCATTATTTTTTCTCCTTGGTGTTTTTTCCGAATCCCATCGCCCCTCCTTACCTGAGGATGACGGAAGGATCCGATCCCTGCGACCGGAGAGACAGCCCCGCGACGGGAACAATTAAAACGAGGTTTTCTCCTCGGCCACGATCCGGTTCGACAGTCTGCCGAGCTTTTCGATTTCGAGGGTGCACACATCGCCGACCTGCATGAAGGTCGTCGGATTGCGGAACTTCGCCAGGCCCCCCGGGGTGCCCGTCGCCACGATGTCTCCCGGCTCCAGCGTGAAGATCTCCGAAAGAAAGGAGACCAGCGTCGGACAGTCATAGACCAGCTCCCGGGTGTTGGAGCTTTGGAGCTCACGGTCGTTCACCCAGAGTCTCACCTCCAGATTGCCCGGATCGGGAAGTTCATCGGCCGAAAGAAGAAAGGGACCGCAGGGGGCGAAATTGATCGAAGGTCTTCCCGCGGAGGACCTGTTTATCCGTTTCGGTCAGGTCGCTCGCGCTCACGTCGTTGAGGATCATGTAGCCGCCGATGTACTCCATGGCCCTCTCCTTGGGGACATGCCGGCCCCTCTTCCCGATGACGAACGCCAGTTCGACCTCGTAACCGAGCATCTTGGACATTTTCGGGTAGATGATCGGATCGTCGGGACCGCAGAGGGCGTTGTTGTATTTCGAGAAGATCCTGGGCGCCGCCGGCTTGGGCAGGCCCGTCTCCTTGAGGAAATCGTGGTAGTTGTGGCTCAGACAGATGATGCGCAGCGGATTTTGCACCGGCGCGCCGAGTTTGACCTCTTTCCTCTCGAACACGAACCGCTTGCCGGAAGCCCCGAGATCCGGACAGCGGCTGCCCTTGGCCTGATCGAGGGCCGCTGCGGCGCCCTCCCAGGAACGTTTGCCGCCTGCCAGAAAAGCGACGCTGTCGGCGGGGACGACGGCCGCCGCCAGGGCCTCGCGGCGGGGCTCCCTCTTTCCGGCGAGCAGGTTCTCATAGGCATAGTTCAGATCGACGATCCGCTCTTCGCCGACCATCGCCCCGAGACGATATCCCCTTTCGGCGTATTGATACATCACAATTTTCATGACTCACTCCTTTTGCAATTGATATGAAATTCGATACCTTCACTTCGGAAGGGCGACGTCCTCTCCCGCATGCTTTCTCCGCGCATATTCCTTCCGGAAACGTTCCGAGGCGTCGTGGATATGTCTTCTCACCAGCCTCTCGTACTTCGCCCTGTCCCTGTTCCGATAAACGTTGAGCATTTCATCGTGCTCGTCGTAGGACCTCGAAAGGTCGCGCTTCCAGAAGATGCTGAGGTTCCAGCACCACTTGATCGGTTTGAGGGCGTTTTCATACATCCTGATCAGCGCCTTGTTGGAGCAGGGAGCAATCATGTTGTAATGGAAGCTGTAATTGAGATGCCGGTAGTTGCTGAATTCCCCCTCTACGCTGGAGAACTCCTTCATCTGATCCAGGATCGCCTCGATCTTCCGGAAATCCTCCTCGGTAGCCGTCAGGCAGGCAAGCCCTCCGGTGTAGCTTTCAATCATCTCCCAGACTTCGTAATTGTCTATGACTTCCCGTTCCGTGAAACTGGCCACGACCCTCCCTTTTCCGGTTTGCCGGACGACCAGGCCGGCGTTCTCCAATTGCATCAGGGCCTCGCGGACAGGGGAGCGGCTGACGCCGAGAGCCCGGGCGATGTTGTCTTCGACCAGTTTGCTCTCCGGCAGCAGCGCCATACTGATGATGTTTTCTTCGAGAAGGGAGTAGATCTTACGCACCAGCAGATCGGCCGTCAGAGGGGGTTGTCCGGCCATCTTTTTCAGAAAATTCTCTTCCACGGATTTTCCCTCCAAATTCATTTCGGATGTGTTGGAATACCGTCCTCGGTGCACCGTCGACGGTATACTAAAGCAGCCGGAGGGATGTCAAGAGAAATTCATTCACGGGTATGTGCCGGTTATTGAAGCCACCTGCGATTCAATAGAATTGGAAATCTTGAAAAACAATGAATACCATATATAACGTTGAGGAATTTTTTATAAAGAATTTTGTGTACATAATTTTTCGTTTCAGAAGTTGGCGGTGTTTAATCAACGCGCCGGTTCAGCAGCGGCGATGTGGCAACCTCGCCTTCAAAACCGGTAGGTAAGCTCCAGCATGTGCATATCTGCCCCCGTGGTGTGAGGTCCGTTCATTCCAGCATCGGAATAGTGCAGAAACCGGTAGCCCACTCCGAGCCGTTCGAAGAGCGGAAGACTAACGCCCGCAGTCAGGGCAAATTGGAAGTATCCGCCGTAGTCTTGCGTTCCAAATCGATGCCTGCTAAGCAGAGCCCCGCCAGCTCCCATATCTAATGTAAACCTCCCATCTTGACTGCCAAAGGCAACCAAGGGAATGAGAGAAATGACCAACGCGGTTTCCCCGCCACCAGAAAGAGCGCCGGTGCTGGCCATCAGCCTTGTGCCGGCTCCCCAGCCTGATTGGGAATACCACACCCAAGGCAGCCTGAAGTTCGCCGATACACCGTACTCCCGAAACTCTTCCGGCGCCATATCTCCGACCACGTCAGTACTTGAGATGGTCGCACGTATATTGACGCTTAGCAAACTCAGTTTGAAGGGAACCTGCTTATCATCGGCATTCTTAAGGGTCGCGTCTCGATCAGAATCATTATCATGGAGAATTCGTGTCAAAGACGCATAGCCCAATGATTTGCCTTCGGGTGGGATGGCGATTCCTTTGTCGGGGTAACACTCTGCGATATCTGGGCATACATCTGTCTTTGTGTCGCCGGGAACCAGTGGGGAGAGTTGAGATGGATAATTTGGAATGACGGCGCAACCAAACAAACAGAGAATCGCGATCAAAGCCATGAACATGATGCCCAGTAGTATTGATGAGATGAAGAGTGAACCGCTCAGGAAATCGCGAGCCTCTTCCCCGCCGGGGCGGGGAAGAGGCAAAACCTTATCCTCTCGTCTTGACGACTGTATTGGCCATCTTTTCGATGACCGACACGACGCTAGCCGAATCCATTCCCTCAGTGCCGTAAATCTTGACCGCCCGGTGTATTTTAACGGTAGCCTTCTTCCTTGGCATTGTGAATGATGGAGGTCAGGTGTCCCGATGAGTAATCGCCCATACCTCCCCCGGAGAAAATCAGACGGCCCTGGCCTTTATACACCAACTCGTGGCGGTAACGATCACTACCGTAATAGAAGGGTATCCAAGCCTTGCCGGTCACGTAGGCTCCCTGATCGGTGGGCTGTCCGATCATATCAGTCACCTGCTTCATACCCATGCCGATCTTCAGATTCGTGAACTTGCTTCCCGGAGCCGGCTTGCCGACAATTTCTCCCTCCCAGCCGTTGATGCCCTTAACGGTCTGACTGTCCGTGGGCGTCTCGGCCTTCGCAGCGGGTGCCGGCGCCGGGCTGCTTGTAGCACTCCCGGCCTTTTGCGTCGTCTGGCAGGCAGTCAGAAAAAATGCGGTAAGGATCGCCGCTCCTACATACACCAATCGATTTGTTTTCATGGTTCAACCTCCAAAGTATTGAAACATTTTTCTCCTACGTTGAGGTAGGAGCGCTGGCCTCGTATATCACCGAAATCCAATCATCTGATAAACGGAAGGATAAACCGTTCAGAGGTTCACAAGTCTCTTCCCCGCACGGAGAGGGGAAGAGGCCAAACTCTATTTTCTTATTTTTACGACCGTATTGGCCAGCCGCTCGATGACGGTCACGACGCTCGCGGAATCCATCGCCCCGTTGCCCTGGATCTTCACCGCCCGGAGCATCTCCCGCGAGATGCTGGCCGCCGGCAGGCACACCCCCACCTCCCCTGCCAGGTTCAAGGCCGAGGAGAGGTCCTTGTACATGTTGTCGGCGGAGAAATGGGGGAAAAATCGTGTTTGACCATCCGCATCCCGCGGGTCTCCATCGCCCCGGTCCGGGCGCCGCCCACCGAGGTGATCTCGATCACCTTGACCGGATCGATCCCGGCCTTCTCGGCGAGGACCAGGGCCTCCGCCACCGCCTCGATCGCCACCCCCATAACCAGGTTGTTGATCAGTTTGAGCGTCGTTCCCGTGCCGTTTTCTTCGCCCACGTGGATGATCTTCACCCCGACGGCCTCGAACAGGGGAAGACAGGCGTCGTAGGTTGCCCGCGGCCCCCCCGCCATGATCCCCAGCTTCCCTTCGGAGGCCACCTTCGGGTTCCCCGTCACCGGGGCGTCGAGCATCGGCACCCCTTTGGCCTTCGCCCGGGCGGCGATCGACCGGGACGTCTCGGGGGCGATGCTCGCCATGTCGATGAGGATCAGCCCCGGATGGGCCCCCTCCAGGACGCCGCCCTGCCCGCAGATCACCGCCTCGGAGGCGTCCGAGTCGGTGACCATGGTGATCACCACATCCACCGCCCGGGCGCAGGCGGCGGGCGTTTCCGCCCATGCCGCGCCCGCGTCCAGGATCTCCTTGGCCCTGTCTTTTGTGCGGTTCCAGATCGTGAGGGGAAACCCGGCCATGAGGAGGCGCCTGGTTATCTGCCGTCCCATCAGGCCGATGCCGACGAATCCGACTCGCTTCATGGACCCTCCTTTACTCAACCTTGCCGATATTGCGGACCGCCTTGATCAGTCGGTCGGCGTCCTTGTCCCAGAATTTCTTGAATTCCGGGGCGTCCAGGTAGGCAATCGGCGTCTCCATCTTCTCCATGGCCGATTTGAAATCGGGCGCCTGGACCGCCTTGGCCGTCGCCTCGCGGAGCACCTTGATGATCGGCTCGGGCGTGGCCGCCGGGGCGAAGAACCCCGACCAGATGTAGAATTCCACATCCTTGTAGCCCAGCTCTTTCAACGTCGGGACGTCCGGCAGCGCGGGCAGGCGCTTGTCCCCCCAGCCCGCCAGGACCCGGACGGTCTCCTGCCTTGATGTGCGGGATGGAGACGTTCGGGCCGCCGGAGATGGCGTCCACATGGCCGCCCAACAGCGCGGTCAGGGCCGGCCCGCCGCCGCCCGTGGGGATGTGGCGCAGCTTGATGCCCGCCGCATGGGCGAACATCTCCATCGCCACGTGCATCGTCCCGTAGACCCCGGAGGAGGCGTACTTGATCTCACCCGGCCGCTTCTTGGCGTCCGCCACAAAATCGGCAACGGTCTTCCAGGGGGTTTTGCTGCTGACCACCAGGACGGTCGGATCGGCGGATAAGCAGCGCAATCGGTGCGAAATCGCTCAGTTTGTACACCGGCGGCCGGCCGAAGATCGCATCGACCTCGGGCATGACCGATATGCTCGAAA
>CAWJHT010000010.1:0-31053 GCA_963842685.1 uncultured delta proteobacterium
GAGCCACCATCAGGGTATATCCATCCGGTTTGGACACGGCCTGGGCCTGCATCCCCACGGCCCCGCCGGCGCCGGTCTTGTTGACGATGACCACGGGCTGTTTGAGCTGTTTCTCCAGAGCCGTCGCGAACGGACGGGCCACCAGGTCGGCAACGCCGCCCGGCGGGAACGGAACGATGATCTGAATAGGCCGGACGGGATAGGCCTCGGCCGCCAGCGCGTTACCTGCGACAAAGACCGATGATTCCGATACACATTACCGCCATAACCGCCAATAGAACTCTCGTTGATCTCATCATCTTCTCCTCCTTCATGTATCAATCTTGTTCGTTATGGAGCATCAGGTGCTCTTTTCCGCATCCGTCAACCGATCGCGCCAATCCTTCTTCTTGATGATCAGCGGCTTCAGCCCCAGAAGGATCATGATCAGCGCAATCGCAAGAAAAAAGCCGGCAATCGGCCGCTGGACAAATATCGAGTAAGCGCCGTCGGACATGGCCAGGGCCTGCCGGAAGCTGAACTCGATGATGGGCGCCAGCACCACTCCCAGAACCATCGGCGCCGTTTCAAAATCCATTTTTCGCAGAAGGTACCCCAGCACCCCCATGACACTCATGATTCCCACGTCGACCATGCTGGAATTGACCGCATAGACGCCCACCACGCAGAACAGCAGGATCGTCGGGTAAAGGATGCGGTAGGGAACGCGCAAAAGATTGACGAAAATGCCCACCATGGGCAGATTGAGGAGCAGCAGCACCAGGTTACCGACGTACATGCTCGCGATCAGCCCCCAGAAGACCTGCCGGCTGTTCCTTGATGAAGAGCGGACCGGGGGTGATCCCGTGCACCATGAGCGCCGCCAGCAGAACGGCGGGGACGGGGCCCGTGGGGACGCCCAGGGCCAGCAGCGGCACCAGGGCCCCTTCGCTGGCCGCATTGTTGGCCGCTTCGGGACCCGCCACCCCCTCGATCGCCCCCTGGCCGAACCGCTCCGGATGTTTGGAAATCCTCCGTTCCATGGCGTAGGAGACGAACGTCGAGATGATATGGGCCGATCCCGGAATGATCCCGATGAGAAATCCCAGGACCGTTCCCCGGCCGATCGGACCGATGGAATCCTTGAACTCCTGCTTCGAGGGGAGAAGATCGCGAAAGCGGGGTTTCAATACCTCCCGGATATCAGGGCTGCCGGCGGTGGCCAGGATCTCCGAGATCCCGAAAAGACCCACCGCAACCGGAACCAGGCCGACCCCGTCTCCCAGGGCAACGAGGCCATAGGAAAACCGGAAATAGCCGGACATCTGGTCGATCCCGATCATCCCGATCATGAGACCGAAGGAGATCATGGAGAGATTCTTGACGATGGACCCGCCCGTCATGTAGCTCAGGACGACCAGACCGCAGACCAGAAGGCAGAAGTACTCCGGCGGACCGAAGCCGAGGGCAAACCTGGCCAGCGGGGGGGCCAGGAACATGAGTCCGACGACGCTCAGCGTTCCCGCAACGAACGAACCGATGGCGGCGATCGCCAGGGCCGGTCCCGCACGCCCCTTCCGGGCCATCGCATACCCGTCGATGCAGGTCATCACCGAGGCCGCCTCTCCGGGAATGCGCATCAGGATCGACGTGGTCGACCCGCCGTACATCGCGCCGTAGTAAATTCCCGCCAGGAGGATGATCGCCGAGGTGGTATCCAGCCCGAACGTGGTCGGCAGAAGCATGCTGATCCCGGCCAGGGGACCCACCCCCGGCAGGACCCCGACCATCGTCCCGATCAGGCACCCCATCAGGGAATAGAGCATATTGGTCGGTGTGAAGACCGTCGAAAAACCGAGAACCAGATTCTGAAAAGTCGTTTCCATCAGAAACCCCATCCCCCTCTCGGCAGAGGCACCCGGAGCAGGGAATCAAAGAGCCAGAACGTGCCGAGGGAGAAGCCGAAGGTCAAGACCAGCGTCAGCCATAGTCTTGATGCGTTCCATGACGCCGAACAGAAATCCCATGACGATGAGCATGGTCAGGCGATAACCGATCGTCTCCATAACAGAGCGTTATAAAGAGACAGCAGCCTAAAATCGCAACCGCATGGGGCGCCTCGGGCCAGGAGACGGAACGGAGCGGCCGGCGCGCCCTTCCCGCGGACGATCAGAATCGCGCCAAAAACGATCAGCAGGATCGCCAGCAGCAGCGGGACATATCCCGGCCCCGGATGGCTGGTGGTCCCCAGGGGCAACACCCGTCGTTCCCAGACGACAAACAGACCCACAAGAACCAGGAAAGCTCCGCTCAAACGGTCAATCGTCATATTGTACTCTTCCTCTTCCGGATACCGAACTCATGAGGAGCGAAGATATACCCAATCGGTCTTTTTTTATCAAGGCCTTTTACTGACGAATTACCTCAAGTGAAACTCCCCGCGGTAAGCCGCACGGAGTTTCACTTGAGGTAAGTAGGATAAACCCGGTATAGGTGGGACGATATGGGAAAGGATAGGACTTCATTACCCGTTTCCCTGTATTCTCTACTGAATTGTAAAGTCTTTTTGAGACACCATCAATGCCTCTTGTTTATCATAGCTTATCGCAATTGACGTGTGAGGACCCTTGCTTAAAGGTATCCTCGCAGAGACCTGCCAGCCCGATTTCAGCCAGCGGCTATCTTTATAAGCATCGACCACATCCGGCCGATCGATGACGAACTTCGCCTCACCCACTGCTTTTCCGTCCACATAAACCATGACTTTCTTCAGAGGGGTGCCGTCCTCCTTATCCGCAGACCAACCGATGCCTGTAAACACGCCGTTTTCGTATTTTGCCACATCATAAGACCCCTTGGGGGCTTCATTGGGTGTTTTAAAATTCTTGCTATAGTCCTGGGAACAGGAGCTGATGAAAAACACAGAACTCACTACCCCGATGGCGAGAATCCTTGCGGTACTTTTCATATTGAACCTCAACGTGTATTTATTTGAATCTGTTTCTCTTTGTTTAAATTATAGGAAACATACACTTGCTTGTCAAGGGGAAATCGCCTTTTACTGACTCGATTTCTGAATTTCCTTAATTATCTTGACACTCGGCGCCGTTTTCATATACTCATCCCTCCAAAAAACACGCCCTTATCAAATCACAGATGCTTCACTCTTCCACCGTCCGCATCGTATGATCCGACGGTTGAGATCGAGTCATTACATGATTTACGCCCGTTTTACCGCGGGTCCGATAGATAAGGAGGAGGTTGCCATGAAACTGTACGATCTGTTCAAGCTCAACGGCAAGGTCGCCCTCGTGACGGGCGGGGGAAGGGGGATCGGGAAATTCATCGCCACCGGTTTCGCGGAAGCGGGGGCCGATCTGATCCTCACCTCCCGGAAGATGAAAAATCTCGAGGCCACGGCCCAGGCCCTTTCGCAGGAGCATGGCGTAAAGGTCGTTCCCATCGCCTGCGACATGGCAAAAGAGGACCAGATCGAGGCGATGATCAGGACGGCGCTGGAGACATTCCCCCGGATCGATATCCTGGTGAACAACGCCGGGGCGACCTGGGGCTCGCCGACGTTGGATTTTCCCCTGGAAAAATGGGATCAGCTCTTTAACGTCAACGTCCGCGGCGTCTGGATCCTCACCCAGAAGGTCGCGAAGCTCATGAGGGACCAGGGGGGCGGGAACATCATCAACATCTCTTCGATCATGGGATTCCGGGGTTCGGATGAATTGCTCCACCCGGCCGTCCCTTACAATTCGACAAAGGCGGCGATCAACCTTCTCACGATGAACCTGGCCGTGAAACTCGCTCCCTACAAGATCCGGGTCAATGCGATCGCCCCCGGCTTCTTCAGGACCGACATGATGGGCTACATCGAAAAGCCGGAATTCAAAGCGGCCTATGACCTGCTCAAGGGGTCGATCCCCCTGGGACGGATCGGCGATATGGATGACATGAAGGGGGTTGCGGTTTTTCTCGCTTCGGACGCTTCGGCTTACATGACGGGGCACGTCCTGGTCAACGACGGCGGTCAGATCGCCAAATAGACAAGGGAACAAACCATTGGAGATGAAGAGCCTTTTTTCACAGGATGGGCTGAAAGGCCGGACCGAAAACACGCTGCGGGATGCGGCGACCGTCATCCTGATGCGCACCCGGCCGGAGGAGCCGTATGAAATTTTACTCATGCGGCGCCACCGGAATCAGGCCTTCATGGCCGGGGCCTATGTCTTTCCCGGCGGCCGTCTGGACGATGCCGATAGGGACCCGGGACTTGCCGCCTGCGTCGGCGGGCTCCACGCAGAGGAAGCCCGGCAGCTCCTCCAGGAACCCAACCTGACCGCAGCGACGGCCCTCGGCCTCTTCCTTGCCGCCATCCGGGAGACCTTCGAGGAAGCGGGGGTGCTCCTTGCCTACGACGCTTCCGGACGACCGGTCGATCTGGCCGATCCCGAAGCGGCCGCCCGCTTTGCCGCCTATCGCCTCGAACTCCATGAGGGACGGCTCACCCTGGCGGATCTGGCCCGGCGGGAGGCGATCCGCTACGCCCCCGATCTCCTGATCCCCTATTCCCACTGGATCACTCCGGAGATCGAACCCCGGCGGTTCGACACCCGTTTCTTTCTTGCACAGATCCCGGAGGGGCAGGTCGCGGTCCACGACCGGATGGAGCTGACGGAATCGCGCTGGATGACGCCGGCCTCAGCCCTTGCCGAGCACAAGGCGGGCCGGATCGTCCTGATGCCCCCCACGCTCAAGACCATCGAAGAATTGCATGCATTCTCCTGCACCGAACACCTCATTGCCGCCGCCCGGTCGCAGCGAATCTATACGATCTACGCCGAAGCTTTCCGGACGGCGGACGGCTTCGGCATCCGTCTGCCCCACGATTCGGAGTACACGCTTACCGCCTGGAAACAGCCGCCCCGTCCCGGGGAGACCACACGGATCGTCATGCAGGACGGGATATGGAAAACCCTCGCGGTCTGAAAATACCGTCTCCAGTGCGGAAATCGATGCAAATACGGTGAGCATGAGAATATGCCTGATTGATATTCACTGCAATATTCTGTATGATCTCTTCGGAATCGACCATGACGGCATGCAGTGATGTTACTGCTTATTCTCCAGGGATCAGACAAGAGGAATAAATACCGATAATTAAACCGGCACTTTGCACGGTACGACCTCAACAACGGATTCACTCTCATGGCACTTGATGAAAACAGTCAAAAGTTATCGGAAAGTAAAGCGGGATGGCAGCCTGGTCTCTTATTGACGGGACCCTTTGCCGTTTTCGGAAGGGCGGCGATCAGCTGGACCAACCATTTAGGGGCCTCGGCCGTCTTTCTCTTTTTGGCATTTCTAAAGATTTTTCGCCCCAAGCAGCTGACCAAGATCGTTCAACAGGTCTATTACATCGGGGCAAGGTCCACCCTGATCATCATGCTTATCGGTCTGTTCACCGGCATGGTCCTGGGTCTCCAATCGTACCACGCCCTGGTAAAGTTCGGCGCGCAAGGGGCTCTCGGCACCCTGGTCGCCCTGTCTCTGGTCAGGGAAATGGGGCCCGTACTCACCGCCATCATGATTACGGCCAGGGCAGGCTCGGCGATCACCGCGGAGATCGGCATCCAGCGCATCTCCGAGCAGATCGACGCCCTGGACACCATGCGCATCGATCCGCTCCGGTACCTCATCAGCCCGAGAATCGCCGCCGCCGTCATCAGCTTTCCCCTGCTCACCGCGCTTTTTGACCTCATCGGCATTATCGGCGGCTACATCTCCGGGGTGGTGCTCCTGGGGGCGAATGCCGGCACCTATTTTTTTCGCGTTCAGTCCAGCATGGAGATGAGAGACATCACCGACGGTTTCGTCAAGGCCGTCGTCTTTGCCGTGATCGTCTCCACCGTCTGCTGTTATCAGGGCTATTTCGCGCACCTGCGCACGGACAGCCATGGCGCCAAGGCGGTCGGTCTTGCCACCACCTCGGCCGTCGTGCTCTCCTGCGTCCTTATTCTGGTCGCGGACTACATTGTGACCTCACTGCTCATCTGAAGGATGATCCATGGACACACCGCTGATCGAATTTAAGGATGTCACCAAGCGCTTCGGAGGCCGAACCGTCCTTGAACAGGTGAACCTGCAGATCTATGAGGGACAGGTCACGACGATCATCGGCCTGAGCGGCTCGGGCAAGAGTGTGCTCCTCAAGCATATCATCGGACTTCTTAAACCCGATGAGGGGACCATTTTCTTCCGGGGCAAACCGCTTGACCGGGATGAAAAAGAAGGAAATGGCGGAATCCCTGGCTCAGATCAGCTACATGTTTCAAGACAACGCGCTATTCGACTCCATGACTATCTATGAAAATATCGCCCTCCCTCTCCGGGAAACGACGAACCTGAGCGGGATCGAAATCGATCGTCGGGTGATGGCCAGGATCGAACAGACGGAACTCAGCGACGCGGTCCACAAGTACCCCTCGGAACTCTCCGGAGGGATGCAGAAGCGGGCGGCCCTGGCGCGGGCATTGGTAACGGATCCGCACATCGTCCTGTTTGACGAACCCACTTCCGGTCAGGATCCCGTCCGGAAGAATGCAATCCTGAGCATGATCGCCCAGTATCAGCGAAAATTCGGTTTTACGGCGATCCTGGTCAGCCACGAGATCCCCGATGTGTATTTCATCTCCAACCGCATTCTTGCGCTCTATAATCGCAAGATCGTTTTTCAGGGCACCCCGGAGGAACTGGAAAATTTTGACCACCCGTTCAATGATGAGGTCATCCATAGCATGGAAGGACTCCAGGAAGAATTGACCGGCCTGCATTCCAAACGGCAGTTTAAGGTTCTGAATCATGCGCAGTTGAAACGGAGAACGCTCGGAGAAACTTACTCGGTTGCGGTTTTCACCCTGGAGGAATTGAACATCATTATCACAACCTTAGGCCATGATGCGGCACAGGAGGCCATACGGTGCATGGGATTGTTTATCGATAAACACTTCAGCGCCATCGGGGGCTTTTCCACGCGCCGCCAGATGAATGAATTTGTTACGGTGCTCCCCTATTCGGACCTGACGGAAGCCGAGAGCATTCTTCAAGATTTTGTCGATGATTTCCGAGAGCGGGGAATCCGGGACATTTGGGCCGGCGCCCGCAAGCGGGTTGCTTCAGGGAGTGCGTCGAATTCGCGATACTCGCCGGAATTGCCCAGGGTCAACCGATTGTAGAGATAGATTCCATCATAGATTCGGCAAAGCATCAGCAAAAGGAGATTGCCCGATTTCGGTGCGATGGGAGGGGGTGAGTAAATGAAAAAGTACGCTATGGAGACAACGGTCGGCATCTTTCTTGTTTTCGGATTGCTCTGTGTTGGTTATATGACGGTGAAACTGGGCCATGTTTCTTTCCTGGGCGACAACTCCTACTCTCTCTTCGCCCGATTTACCTCGGTCACCGGTTTGAGAGTCGGCAGCTCCGTTCATATGTTGGGCATCGAGGTCGGTCGGGTGGAACGGCTGACCATGGACCAGAAGGACCAGAAGGCCGTGGTGGAAATCCGGATCAAAGAAGACATAAAGATTTTTGATGATGCGATCGCCTCCATTAAAACGGAAGGGTTGATCGGCGACCAGTATCTCAGCATCGATCCCGGAGGCGCCGGCGCACCCCTCGCCCCTGGCGGAACCATCACAGAGACACAGCCGGCTGTTGACATCGCAGACCTCATAGGCAAGTATGCCTTTGGAGAGGTGAAGAAGAAGCAATAGACGCATAGCAAAATGAAGAGAGGTCAATCATGAAAAGATCGCTTGCCGGAGTGGGCATTTTAATCTTTCTTTTCTTATCCCAGCCCGCACATGCCGGCGCACCGATGGATACGGTTCAGGTAAATGTCAACAAGGTGCTTGAAGTCCTGCGCGATCCGGCGCTCAAAGCCGAGTCGGCCAAAGAGATCAAGAAGGAAAAGCTTCGACTCATCTACGACCGCATGTTCGATGATGTCGAACTTTCGAGGCGCACCCTGGCGCGGAACTGGAACACACTGAACACCCCCCAGCGCCAGGAGTTTGTACTGCTTTTTCGACAGGTGCTGGAAAAGTCCTACGTCGACAAAATCCTTTCGTACACCGACGAGAAAATCGTTTTTGATAAGGAAAGCATGCTTTCGCAAAACCAGAGCGAGGTCCCCACGAGAATCGTCACCTCCTCAAAGACAATCCCCATCTCTTACCGGATGATCATGAAGGACGGCGTGTGGAAAGTCTATGATGTCGTTATAGAGAATGTGAGTCTGGTCCAGAACTATCGCACCCAATTCAACGACATTCTGGCAAAAAATACACCGGAACAGTTGCTTGAGACCCTGCGAAAGAAAGTAAAAGAACAATAGAATCTACTAAAGGCAGGCGCCGATGGTTCGTGCAATGAAATGGTTTATATCCGCCCTTCTCCTGCCCGCTGTTCTCGTCGTGGGCTGTGCCCACAGTCCCTTCGCCCCCTCTTCCTCTGCACCATCTGCCGCATCCCCTTTGTCCCGGCAGGTCGCGGTCGCGCCCGGCCCGGAGCTGCTCCCTCCGCAATCCCCGGAGATATCGGCGAAATCCGGAGACGAGAGCCCCAATGACATAAAGACGGAGATGAAGGAAGAAGCGGCAGCCATGCATCACCTCCGCCGGAGTCTGTGAAATCCGCAGAAATACCGACGAAATCCGCCGACGGGAGCGTCGCCGATCAGGAGGTTCTCGATTACGTCGAGGAGGAGGATGAGGAGGAGAAGGTAGGGATTGCCGATCCCCTGGAGCCCTTCAACCGGGCCATGTACCATTTCAACGACAAACTATACTTCTGGGTGCTCAAACCCGTGGCCCAGGGATATCGCAAGGTCGTTCCCGAGGAAGCCCGGGTAGGTGTCGGCAACTTTTTTGCGAATATCACCTTCCCGATCCGTTTCGTCAATTGTCTGCTCCAGGCAAACTTCAGGGGCGCCGCCTCGGAACTGGGTCGTTTCGTGATCAACACGCATCTGGGGTATCGGGGGACTTCTGGATACTGCATCCCATCAAGTCATCAATCTCTCCAAACAGGACGTGGATTTCGGTCAAACCCTGGGAGTCTTCGGATTGGGACAGGGATTCTACATCAACTGGCCGATATTGGGGCCTTCCAGCCCTCGGGATACATTAGGGTTGGTTGGTGATTTCTTCATTCATCCTTTTTATAACTTCTTTATCACCCAGGTACGTCTCACTGGAGATCAGGACATACGACAAGATGAATGACACCTCCCTGTCGATCGGCGACTATGAGTCTCTCAAAGAAGCGGCCATTGATCCCTACGTGGCGATCCGCGACGCCTATGTTCAATATCGGCATAAAAAGGTGAAGGATAGAGGAGTACGACCGGAACCATCCAAGCCCTGAAGGACAATCTTATCTGCGGTAGAGGAAGGGACTCCAAGACCCTGTCTTCATGGCAACTAAAAAGGTTGCATTTCCTGTAAAATAGTGTACAAAATTACAAGTCAATTCAACCACAACGCATACTTCAAAAAAGAAAGATGATTTATGCCTGACTACTGGATCAAGATGACCGAGACCGAAAATGAGGAGCTGAGACATCATCATTATTTAATCACGGCAAAAGACGAGCGCGAAGCGAAGAAGATGGCCATGAAATTTATGGAGCACTTCATCGATGATGATGACAACCCGGAAAAAATCGCAGACGGATACTCTTTCTACAATAACGAAATCTTTGTCCGACTCACCGGAATCAAGGAAACGACAAAGGATCGGTTCAAGGAATTTCTACTGAAGACTCATACCATCAACATGGCCTGAGCCTTCCCTTATTCAGTCGACAGCCGGTTTACCCCCTTTCCCGTATGCCCCGATTGCCTCCGCAGGCCGCGGTGGGTTATTCTCTCTTTTAAAACACGCCATCCAGCCGCCAGCGTCACTGCGGCAAGAAACGAGAGGACCGCAAAGCCCCAAGTGAAGGAGCCGAGCGTGTCCTTGGACCATCCGAACAGCAGCGTGAAGGCAACCGCCCCGATATTTCCAAGAAGATTGACGAATCCGAGCATGGTACCCAGGGAGTCGGCCGCCGCCGATCGGGAGGCCAGTTGAAAAAGGGCTCCGAAGTTGATCGAGCCGAACCAAGCCGCCAGGAGAGCCAGACTCAGGACCACTCCGGGCGCGCGGGTGACGGCCATGCCCGCGAAAAGGATGCCCAGGACCAGGAGGGATCCGTGTAAAACGGTGAGCGGAGAGATCCGCAGGATGACAAACCCTCCGGAGAGCCGGGACAGACCGCTGACCAGCATGATGAGCGCGCCTCCCCAGGCAAGCTGCGTCGCGGTCTGCTGGACCGATACTTCAGCCAGAAGGGACGGAACCCAGTTGCCGAGACTGAGCATCGATCCGTACGATAAGGCATGGTAGATGCCGAGGACCCATGGCGAAGGCATCCCTACAATGCGGCGGAGAGACAGGGACGGATTGGCCGGGGAGGCGGGTGTGGGTCGAAGCGCCGGAACGAGCGTCAGCATGAGCAGGCAGAGGAACGCAGGGATCAGGAATACCCATCGCCAGCCCACCTGGATGATGACGGGAAGCAGCAGATAGGCCAGGATACTGCCGAATGAAAAGATGCCGGCGAAGAAGGCCTGAAAGGCCCCGGCCCGCCCGCCCGGCGCCCAGATCGCCAGCATCTTCAGGGTCGCCAGCCATCCCAGACCGGTCCCCAGACCGGCGATCATTCGCCCGCCGATGCCCCAGGCCAGATCAGGGCGGATGGCCGGCAGGGCGTTTCCGACGGCCAGACAGACGAGGCTCAGGAACTGCGTGCGACGGATTCCCAGTCGATCGACGATCATCCCCGCCGGAAGCTGCATCGCCGCATGCATCCAGAGCAGTGCGCTCATGAGAACGGATATCTGCGTGTACGAGACCCCGTAGAGATCCATCAGTTCGCTCAGAACCGGCGGGATGTTCATGATGATGATGCTGAGGTTGATCCCGTTGAGCAGCGCAAATACGATATCGAAAGTCATTCCTCCCTCACAAGCCGAGCTTCTTGCCGAATAGCCAGACCGATCTTTTCCAGCACATAGGGTTTCCGGACATAGGCACCGGCGCCCAGTTTCTGAGCTTCCTTTACCCGGTCCGTCTCCGAATAGCCGCTCACAATGACGGCCTTCTGCCCAGGTGCGATTTCAAGGATACTCCGGTACGTCTCCAGACCGTCCATCCCGGGATCCATGATCATGTCCAGAACGATCAGCTCTACTTTATGGGTCTTTAAGGTACTCTACCGCTTCTTCGCCACTGGAAACCGCCGCCACATTGTACCCAAGACCCGTGAGCATACCGGCAGCCATCTCTCTTTGTTCGACCACATCATCCACCACCAGAATCAACTCTCCCTGTCCCTTGTATTGATCAAGGGGTACCCTCTTTAGATCATCAGCCATCTTTTCCCGCGTCACCGGAAAATAGAGTGTGAACATGCTTCCTTTTCCTTTCTCGCTCTGAACATCAATATAGCCGTCATGATCCTTCACCGTCCCCCAGACCACAGCCAATCCCAGGCCGGTACCGCTCCTCCCCATGACTTTCTTCGTATAGAAAGGCTCAAATATCTTGTCGAGATCAGCCGCGGCGATGCCGCTTCCGCTGTCCGATACCGTCAGAACCGCATAGTCCCCTTCACGCACCTGATCGTAACCCCGAATGGATGTATCGACATAGCGGTTCTCCGTACGGATGATCACCTCTCCCTCTCCGGTAATCGCCTCCGCCGCATTGGAAATCAGGTTCATCACCGTTTTTTCCAGATGGATGGGCGATCCCTTGATCGGCAACAGTTCTTTATCCAAGCTCCGTCTTAAAGGCCGCATCGAGGATGATAGTCCTTCAACTTCTCAAACACCGGGCTGTTGAGAAAATCGGAAACGATACTGTTCAAATTGACCACAACCGATACAGACACACCCCGTCTGGCCAGAGTGAGAAGGTCCTGGATGATCGAAGCCCCTTTCTCGCTGGAATTCAGAATGTTCACGGCATATTTTCTCAGCGGATTTCCCTCCGGGATCTTGTCTGCCAGCAGTTCCGAGTAACCGACCAGCACCCCCAGAACATTATTCAGATCATGGGCCACTCCGCCGGCCAGTTGCCCAAGGGCCTCCATCTTCTCCGCACGGCGTAGGGCCTCTTCCAGCTTGCGATGTTCCGTGACATCCATGCCTATTCCCGCCGACCCGATCACTCGGCCCTCCGGATCATGTAAAGTGGTATTGTCCCAGACAATCTGCCTCAATGCCCCATGGCGGGTCAGGATGGGATTTTCCTGATGTGAAACAAAAGACCCTTTTTCAATTCTTTTTTGAAAACTTGATTCAATCTCTTTTCTGAGGTCTTTGGGTATGAAAAGGTCGAACCAACGTTGATTGAGGACTTCCTCTCGCGACCAGCCGGTCAGATTGAGGAAATAGTCGTTGCAGAACGAGATACTCCCATCGCGGTCAAGGATAATCGCAACAAGCTGGACATTTTCAAGCAAAGACCGGAATCTCTTTTCCGCGGCCAGAACGGTGAGCTCACCTCGTTTACGTTCGGAAATATCCTGGATCGCTCCGGCGACCTTGATCGGGGTACCATCCTCCGCCAGGACCAATTCCGCCTTGGAATGGATGAACCTCAATTCACCATCGTTCACCCGTTTGATTTGAAATTCCTCGTCGTATTCTCCTTTCTGTTGGATGAGCCGTTGAAGGGCAAGATCCATCTGAGATCGATACTGCGGAAGGACGCACTGTTGAGCCACATCAAGGGGCATCTCCGGCGTCACCCGTTCGACGCCATAGATACGAAAAGCTTCCTCAGACGCCCAGATTTTCATCGTTCGCAGATCGATCTCCCAATTTCCTACATGGGCGATGGCCTGCGCTTTGCGCAGTCGTTCTTCATTTTCTATCCTTGCCTCCTCCGACCGTTTACGTTCGGTGATATCCATCGTAAATCCGGCAAGAAATCTCGGTGTTCCGTCCACTATAATCGGGAATTTTATGGTAGAATAGAGTCCTTCCGTTGAATTCTTCCATCACTTCAATGGATTTACCTTCGCGCACTATTTTTTTGTCATCTTCGACCATTCTTTTGGCCAAATCGGATGGAAAAAGATCGTCCATCGTTTTACCCATCATCGATTCTATCGGCATCCCCAGCATCTGTTCATAATTCTTGCTTAATTTTACCGTTCGGATATTTTCATCTTTAAAAAACACATAGACAGGGCTGTGGTCCAAAAACTGATTGAATATGACCTCCGATTCCCTGAGTGCCTTTTCTGAGGCCTTTTGCTTTTCAAGGGAATCCAGCAATCGCCTGTTGAGCCGCATCAATGAAACATAGTGCCAAACAATGGCAATCAATATGATCAAAAAAAAGACGCCGCCGACTGCGATCCATACCCGTTCTGCACCCAGGGCGAAAATCATCTAGGGTGCCAGCAAGGATCTCGCTCGGATTTTCTCCGGCAAGGGCCTGGGAGGTCAGGAAAGGAAAAGCGAAGGTGGCAAGCACAAAAATAATATAACCATTCTGATGATGTGGGATTTATCGACCATGGTCAGACTCCCCGTTGATATGACGATGAGATGTTCGATGATCACTATGTTCATAAGCACTTCATTCCTTAATAACTTGTTTTTGCCGAACCCTTTCCAATCCTGCCGTCGCAAATGTTCACCCTGCTTTCTTGCGATGAATGCCGGAAACTGAAATCAGTCGTTGATGGCAAGCAGAGAATTTCAATGGGGAGATGAGTCCGTATAGGGGAGCACCGATTGATCAGCCATACCGGAGAGGAGGCCCGGATGATGAATCGTTCCAGGACGTCTGTCGCCTCTCATCATCAAGCCGGATGCGGTTTCCGCAGAAGACATGAAAAACGGAGTCAGCGCTTTAACTCTTTACTGACCGTTTTGCAGCGTCAAAAGAAACTCCGCCAGTTTTTTCTCCGACTCGACATCCGTTTCACTAAAACCTGAGGTGGTAAATTGGAGACCGCACATCATACTTTCCTTGTCTGTGTGGATCGCCCGTATGACCGTGTTGAAAACTGTGAATTCTCCCTTCTCTTTGAGTTGCAAGGAAATGATGACCTCTTCCTGGATATTAAGGCTAGGAAAACCACGCTGGTCTGATCGGTTGAATTCAAAACTGCACCCCCCCTTGCTGATATCCGAGACGATCCCTTCATAGGACTGGTCATGAGCTCTGACTTCCGCAACGATGATGCAGGAGATCCTCTCGTGCTTGCGGAGATTGATGTTTTCAAGCGCCTCGGGATAGGAGAGGACGGCAAAACGATAGGGTTCTTTGACAAGCAACAACAGGGTGCAGCGAAAGGCATAGACCCGCCCATAGAACAGGTAACTGACAATGACGTGATTCTTCTCGTGTCGTTTGGAGCCGATATCGACAAGGGACGGTGTCTGGATAATGATACAATTTCCCGGGTCCATGCCGATCAGGCGGCTCCGAGACGATCCGATCCCCATGAACTGGACCCGCAGCAAAATTCCCATGGTCAAACCAGGAAGGTCAACAAAACCGATTTTTTTACCGACAGGCAAAGTGCTTTCCGGTGACATACAATTCCTTCATTTCAAGTTCGCAACAAATCAACTGCCTGACTTCCCGCCGACGCCGCCAAATTTCAACCCTGTATCCGCAGATCGCATCATCTTTGGTTATCAATGCCATCATTTTCTCGCTGTTTTTATATCATAATAATGAAGAATTTACCCATCAATTATTTCCGGAGGAAAGGTCATTTCAGATAACTCCAGAGAAGCATCCCATTCAGCACCACAACAATAGCGCCCACACACCAGAGCATGATGCGTCCCAAACCGTCGTTGGCATGTTTCCCCATCACTTTCTCCGAAGAGGTCAGATGGATCTGAAGGAATATGGTCCAGGGAAGCTGGACGCTAAGGAGCATCTGGGAGAGAATCAGGCCGTTGAAGGGATCGTCCACCAGGAAGATAACGGCCGTGCCGATGACCAGGGTGATGCCGATGCCGACCCGCGAATGGGGATCGCTGCTGTTGAACGGTTCACCGAACATCCCCGCATAGATGCTCCCTCCCGCCATGCCGGCGGTGATAGAGGAAGCGACTCCGGCAAACAGAAGGGCAATGGCGAAAACCACGGCGGCGGCATCCCCCAGGAGAGGCCGGAGAAGGGACTCCGCCTGGATAAGGTCCGTGACGACCGTGCCGCTTTGAAAAAAAACAGCGGCGGCAACCAGTATCATCGCACTGTTGATCCCCCAACCAACGATCATGGAAAAGAGAGTGTCAAAAAACTCATACTTCAGCTGATGGGTTTTCACCGCCTCATCCTCGAGATTCCACTGCCGGCTCTGGATGATCTCCGAATGCAGAAAAAGGTTGTGAGGCATGACCACGGCCCCGAGCACGCTCATGACGATCGGGATCGATCCCGGGGGGGTGTGCGGCATGACCCAGCCGACGGCCGCCTCAGGCCAAGAGATCTGTACAAGGACGAGTTCAAAGAGGAACGACAGGCCGATGAGCGAGACAAAACCGATGATGTATTTCTCCAGACGGGAATAGGAATTATTCAATATCAACGTGAAAATAACGGCGAGGGTCAGGAGGGCGCCGATCTTGATGGGAATGCGGAAGAGCATCTGAAGGGCGATGGCCGCCCCGAGAATCTCCGCCATGGCCGTGGCCACGGCGGCCAGTACGGCTGAAGAGAGAACCGTTCTGGATACCCACGGCTTGAGATACCGGGTTGCCGCCTCGGAAAGGCAATACCCGGTGGCGATCCCCAGATGCGCGGCGTTGTGCTGCAGGAGGATGAGCATGACCGTGCTCAGGGTCACCATCCACAGGAGAGAGTATCCGTAAGTGGAACCCGCCGCCACATTGGCTGCCCAGTTGCCGGGGTCGATGAAGCCGACGGTCACGAGCAGACCCGGTCCGATATACTTCATGAAACCGGCCATCTGGGGCCGCCGGTGGCCGGTCTTATGCAATCTGTCGATGATTTGCTTCAGCATGGATCTTCATACTATTTTTTCGGATGACGAGGGTCCGTCACCCCCTCGGTCGGCCGTCCGAAAGAGGCGGTGTCGAGCCCCTTGAGGGGATGATTCTTCGCATACATCCCCTTGAGTTTTCGGGCGCGCACCTCGGGATAGAAGGTGTTGATCGCCGCCTGGCTCCGGTCCAGGGGAACCTCCTCGATTTCATAGTCGGCCGAACCCAGGCCGTTGGCCACGCCGCCATGAATCTGGGCCTCGATGTCCTTTCCTTTGATGACGTTGAGTTTCTTCGCCCCGCAGGCCAGGGCGCCGAACTCCTCCGCCTCGGAATTGAGGAGGCCCGGGGCGGCATTCATCATGTCGATGCAGGCCTTGTCGACGGCCACCGGATCGTAGGAGGCCAGGATCCCCAGGCCGTTGACGATGGGGGTGTCGGTCCAGCCGTAGCAGTCGCAGCTGGGGCTGATGTCCATGGCGAAATTGAGGAAGAAGGCCTTCCCCTCCTCCTTCGTCATCATGGCGGCCAGCGCCGAGTCGGCGATGCGGCGCCCGAGGGTGGGCAGGTGGTCGAATCGCTGGATGCTCTTGACGCCCGCCATGTTGATGCAGAGATTGGCGCAGGCAAAGCAGTAGACGCAGCTCTCCAGATCCACCTCCAGCCCCTTGTCCGTCACCTTGATCGATCCTTCGGGGCAGCAGTCCTCGCAGACCTGCCACCATTCGCAACTCCGTCCCGGGCAGAGTTTGGCGTCGATCACGGGTTTGTCGCCGGCCAGGGCGCCGTGCAGGTTCATCTTGCCCCGCTTGCTCGCCCCGCCGACGCCGATGTTCTTGAGCGATCCCCCGTACCCGCCGGCCGGGTGCCCCTTGAAATGGGCCACCGACAGGAGCGCATCGGCATCGGCGATCGCGCGGGCCACGAACTGTTTCTTCAGGTAGTTTCCCCGGCCCTGCAGATCGACGATCACGTCGTCGGTCCCGATCCAGCCGTCGGCCATGACGATCGGACAGCCGACCGTTCCCTGGTTGAAGCCGTTCCTGTTTGCCGTCTCCAGGTGATCCATCGCCAGGGTCCGGCTGATCCAGGGGTGGTAGGGCATCGTCGTCGTATCGGTGACGAAGGGGCGCAGCCCCCGTTCCTTCAGAAGATCGACCAGGGTGCTGATGATCACGGGCCGCAGATAGCCCACGTTGTAGGCCTCGCCCATGTGGGTCTTCACCGCCACGATATCGCCCCGCTGCAGATTGTCCAGCCAGCCGGAACGCTCGATGATCTGGCGGCCCTTGATGGCCGTCGATTCGAGAAAACGCCTCGCCCGCGCATCCATGAACCAGACTTTCGATGGAACCATGACTCCTCCTTGGTGTTATACGTAAGCTAACCAGCCCGCAGCTTTCTGGCGCTTCCGGCAAATGATTCTGATGCGAATCCGGAACCAACTTGACTTCCAGATCGCAACCGACAGCTTGAGCATACGTTCTGAGAGTTCCGAGGGACGGTGTATGCTTACCAGCTGCTTTCAGCCGTGAAACTGCCTACCGCCCCTTGAAGGTCGGCTGCCGCTTCTCCAGGAAGGCCGCCACGGCCTCCATCATGTCCTCGTTGGGAATCAGCGCGGCGTTCTTCTGGGCGACGTAGGCGAGCCCCGGGTGGACGCCGTGGTCGCGGCCGTGGAGGAGCGCCTCCTTCGTCCCCTGGACGGCGAGCGGCGGGAGGCCGGCGATCTCGTCGGCCAGCTTCTTCGCCTCCTGGAGGAGGGCCTCCCGGTCCTCGCAGAGGTGGGTGATGAACCCCATCTTCAGGGCCTCCTCGGCGGTGAAGTCCCGGCCCGTGAGGGCCAGCTCGCGGGTCCAGCCGTGGCCGATGATCGTCGGCGAGGCGCTGGAGCGTCCCGAGGTCGGCGATGATCCCGATCCGCGTCTCCCGGATGGAGAAGACCGCATCCTTGGCGGCCAGCCGGATGTCGCAGGCGCGGCAGCAGATCCACCCCGCCGCCGATGCAGTGGCCGTGCACCGCGGCGATGACCGGCTTCCGGCAGCGCTCGATGGCGTTGATCGCCTCCTGGAGTCCGAGGATCTTCTTCCGCAGCCCTTCCCGGTAGGCCGCCGAGCCGTCGCCCAGGAGGGATCCCGCGGCGACCAGGTCGAGGCCCGGCGGTGAACATCTTCCCCTCCGCCCGGACGACGACCGCCCGGACCTCCGGGTCGTCGTCGAAGGCTCCGAAGAGACTCCGCCAAGCTCCGCGAAGAACTCCCAGGTCATCGAGTTGCGCTTCTCCGGCCGGTTCAGGATCAGCCAGGCCACGTTCCCCTCTTTTTCGATCTTGAAGCTGCTTTCCATGGTCATCCCTCACAGATGTCTTTTCAATACACTATCGCGGACGGTCATGTAAATAGTCCCGTCTTCTCGAATTCGTCGATCTCGCTCTCGGTATAGCCGAGCTCGCGGAGGACCTCCCGCGTATGCGCCCCCGCAGGGACCCCGGCCGACCGGTATTCCGGCGGCGTGGCCGAATAGCGGATCGGGTGGCCGAGCTGCCTCACCTTTCCGCCCCCGGGCAGATCCACCTCCACGATCATTCCCCGCGCCTCGACCTGCGGGTCGCTGAGGGCCTCCCCGAGGGAAAGGACCGGCTCCACGCAGGCGTCCACCTTCGCGAAGAGGGCCATCCATTCGTCCCGCGTCTTCGTCTTCAGGATCGCGCGGACCTCCTCCTTGACGCGGGTGAGATCCCGGGGAGCGACACCGCCGGCGATCAGGTCGGGACGGCCGATGGTCTCGCAGAAGGCGGCGAAGAACTGGGGCTCCAGGCCGCCGAAGCTGAGGTACTCCCCGTCCTTCGTCTCGTAGAAGTCGTAGAGCGAGCCGCCGTTCAGGACCCCCTCCTCGCAGCAGATCTCCGTTCCGTCCACGAGAAAGGCGGCGCCGGCGAGGGCATTGAAGGCAATCGACGCCGTCGGTCATCGAGACGTCGACATGCTGCCCCTCGCCGGTCTTCTGCCGGTGGACCACGGCGGCCAGGATGCCGATGACGGCGTTGTTCGACCCCGAGGCGACGTCGGCGATCTGGATCCCCGTGAGAGACGGGCCGGAGGCCTTCCGCCCCGAGTAGGAGATGATCCCGGAGCGGGCGAGGTAGTTGATGTCGTGGCCCGCCCGGTTCTTCAGGGGGCCCGTCTGGCCGTAGCCGGTGAGCGAGCAGTAGATCAGGGCGGGGTTCGCCGCCTTCAGCGTTTCGTAGTCCAGGCCGAACTTCGCCATGACGCCGGGGCGGAACTGTTCGATCAGGATGTCGTAGCTCGGCGATGAGCCTCCGGACGATGGCGACGGCCCGCGGGTCCTTGAGGTTCAGCGCCATGCAGCGCTTCCCCCGCCCGAGGTAGGCCATCGCGCAGGAGAGGTTCGTGCCGGGGAGGCAGGGGGGCACGAAGGCGGCCAGGTCCGGCCGGGAGCCGGAGACGATCCGCAGCACGTCCGCCCCCAGGTCCGCGAGCATCATCGTCGCGTACGGCCCCGGCAGCAGCGTCGTGAAATCGAGGATCTTCAATCCTTTCAGCGGTCCGGCCATTCGATATCCCTCTCTCAATGCATTCCGGTGACGGGTTTGTTTCAGGATTCAGGATCTTTTTCCCTTGTGGTTCTCAAGGCAAGTACTTCTTCGGGTACCCGGCAACGACCGTGTAGAATGGGTCGACAATGTTTCCGATGCGGGCAGTGCCGAGCTGCGTCACCATCTGCAGCGCATCCCAGCGGTCAAAACCGTAATCCGTGACCAACCAGTCGATGAGCTCGACATGGGCAATCCGGAACGCGTCGATCAGTGGGCGGGTGGCACCGATGGCCATGATCCTCTCGGCGTCTTCCAATCGCGGCCAATGGATCGACTTGCCCTTGATGACATTGACTTCGACAGCAACATCGGCGGTGGTTTCGACTGCAGACCCACAGATTTCACCCTCTCCCTGGGCCGCATGCACATCCCCGAGCATTAGGTAGGCGCCCCGTACCCACACCGGCAGATACACGGTAGTCCCGACCCGCACCTCGGGACAATCCAGGTTACCTCCGTGCTCGCTCGGCGCCATCGAGAAAATGGTCTGGCCCCAGCGTGGCGCCACGCCGATGCACCCCAGAAAGGGGTTCAACGGGATTTCCAGCCGCTTTACGCGGCTGTTCGGCAGGTCGATGCGCCCGACCATGCGGTCCAGGTCGAGCTCGTACTCGTAGGTCATCTGCGGAATCGGCTCGTTGAGCCCGGTTGGGCCGTTGAACCGCGACTCGACAACGAGCCCTCCGAACCCCGGAGTTTGCGCGGACCAGCCCCACTTGCGGTTGAGCCGGATGTCAAGAATGCGCACGGCGAGCGTGTCACCGAGCTCCGCTCCCTCGATGTAGATCGGTCCGTTCTGCGGATTGCCGTCCCGCAATTGAGTATTCGGGTCTGACTGGCGCATGTTCTCAGGGATCTGCTCCCGGTCCTTGTTCCAGTTCCTGGCATCGACGGTGCTAGTCGTCACGCGATCACCGGACCGCACGGTGAGCGCGGGAGGATGTGGGCCGTAAGTGTAATAGACCTTGGTGGGTTCCATGTGATGTTCTGTTGGCATACTGACCTCCTGACGGCACGGTGGAGAAGGTAACGGTACACAGGTTGGGAAACATATCGAGCTGAGCATTCAGTCCGCAAAATCAGGGCTCTGGGCGGATTGAATGATATGAACTTTCTTTTCCTCCGGGTAAGTGTAGGTAAACTTTCATTATATGTCAATGAAATAATGACCACAATACGTGGAGTGTGGTTCCGGTAACCACTAATCGTAATGCCAAAGCAGAGTAACGCACCACCTGCCAGCCATGGGTTGGGGATGTTAGGGCACGGGCCGGTCAGCCATTCCAGGGCGGGGAAGACCTCGCTCGTCTTTATTGTTCTTGGAGGTATAATCACCGCAGGAAATGTGTCTGTCCATCGGAAAAGAGCGTTTAAAAAGCTGGCGCCGAAGCATTCTTCCGAAAACCCAGTGAAAATGTCCAATTCCGGGACAAGATCAAGAAGGCCGCAGGAGGATAATGTTCATCACGTCTCCTGTCCGGCCAATGCTGTGGCTGTAATCTCCACACGGGCTCCTGCCGGTAACGATTTCACTTCCACCGTCGTACGGCCGGGAGGATTTGCTTTAAAGTGCTCCGCGTATACTATGTTCATCTTGGAAAATTCACTGAGGTCCGTCATAAAAACAAACGTTTGGACGACGAGATCCAACCTGGAACCCGCCTTCTCAAGGATGGCCTTGATATTCTCCAGAGTCCGCCGGGTCTCTGCCTCGATACCGCCGGGAACGATCTGTTTCGTTACGGGATCCATCCCCTTCTCCCCGGCCACAAAGATGAACCCGCCCGCCTTAATGCCCTGAGAATAAGGACCGACTGGGGGACCTGCCTTGGGGGTCTGAATCACCTGAATCGGGTTTTTCTTTGCTTGTGCCATAGGACATCTCCTTTCTGTTTTGGATATTTACTTTTTGTGGAATAATGTTTTCTAATGCGTGAGATCATGTTCGGGCAGGTTATGCAGCTGCCGGGCGTATGAGCTCAGTGTCTCGGGCAGATACCTTCCCCACAACTTGATCGGTACTGGTCAACATCAATCCTTGGACTGAACCTATACGATCCGAGCAGATGATTCGGGCACCTTGAGATCGCCCGTGACTTGAAACCCGAGCTTGCGAAGCTCTTCCATCAGCAGCTGCGAACTCTTGAACTCCTGTTGCCCCAGTTCTTTATATCCGTAGATCTTCTGCGAAACGACCTTGCAGTTTCCCGCCTGCTCGTCGATCCCCGCCAGAAGGGCCTTCTCGTCCGCCGACGCCGTCGCAATCCACAACACCATCAGGATCAACACGAGTAGAATCCGTCCCAAAACACCGCAACCTGCTCTTTTTATATGTCCTCCTCCGTCATTCGTTCGATTTATTTTTTAAGATCTATGATCCAAAAGCAGCAGATTGATCGACAGCAACAAGCAGATACCCGTACCCAGACCGAACCCGCGCGGGCTGAATCCGGCAATGTCCGACCCTATAAATTTACTGATGATTCCAATGGCCAGACTGACCAATCCCGCGACGATGACCGCTATTGCCACGCTCCTCATGTTTTTCATACCCAGTCCCCTCCTTTTCCGGTTATTAAACCTATCGGTCTTTGAAGAAGTCTATGACCTCCCAGGATGCTTCATCACAACGGCCTTTTGGAAAGTCCTTCACAGGGGGTAACCTCTGAGTGCTCATATCGTCGAATTCCAGAAATCGACTCTCCTGTCAGACTCAAGAAGGTTGAGTCGTAAGTTACGGGTTTACTAAGCGAATGGGAGATATTGTGAATGATGAATGCTCTTAAGCGAATGGAAAGTCAAGAGGATAATTGCCTTTCCGATTTTCCTTAACATGCCTCGTGCATTTTAAAGATGTTGAACAGCATTCCCATTGTCACCATATTGGCGCCCAGGCTGGCGGCATCGAAGATGTCGGGATCGTTGTCGGGTCAAAATTTCCTTGACACACAACTCCCCCGTGCTGCATATACCGACCGCACAAAAGCAGGTTCTTATAAACCATTTTCCGCAAAGGCGACGTACCGACGGATAACGATCGGCGGGCCGGTAGCGACGGAGGTGTTGCGTTGAATAGAAAGAGGATTGGAACCACGATATGCCTGTTTTTCCTGTTGATGTCCGGCTGCAGCAGCACGACCGGGAGCTCAAACAGGAACCCGGCGGAGAATCCCAACAGCGCCGTGCCGGGTGTCGTCAGGGCCATCGGTCAGGAAGGGGCTGCTGACGGGCAGTTCACACTTCCGGAGTCCATCGTTCAGGACACCCAGGGAAACATCTATGTTGCGGACTCCTTCAATGACAGGATCGAGAAGTTCGATCCTGACGGGAATTACATCCTGAGCTGGGGAGGCAGCGGCGCCGAAGACGGCCAATTCCAGGGATGCCGGGGGCTTGCCATCGATTCGGCGAATAACGTGTACGTGACGGATGTCATCCTGCACCGCGTCCAGAAATTCGACACTTCGGGGAATTTCATCACCAAATGGGGAAATGAGGGGACAGGGGCCGGCGAGTTTTCAGCTCCCTTTGATATTTCGGCGGATTCCTTGAACAACGTGTACGTCGTCGATGCCAACAACAACCGCATCCAGAAATTCGATTCCTCCGGCCGATATCTCGGGCAGTTCGGAACCCGAGGGATAGGAGACGGCCAGTTCGATGAACCCATCGGGATCACCATTGACTATCGCAACAACCTCTACATAGCGGACGGACAGAACAACCGCATTCAAAAGTTCGACGGGAACATGAGTTTTGTCGCCAAGTGGGGAGGGGCGGGAACCGGTGACGGGCAATTCGTCATTCCTTACGGCCTCGCGGCGGATCGCGACGGAAATATCTATGTCACCGACCTTGGAAACAACCGGATTCAGAAGTTCGACCCGTCAGGGAAGTATCTGGGAAAGGCAGCGCAGGCAGGCTACCAGGAAGGCCAATTGTTCGAGCCGTCCGACGTGATCGTCGATCAGTTCGGCAATCTCTATGTTGTGGACGGGAATAACCACCGGGTCCAGATTTTTACGCAGGTGATTTTCACCGTATCCGACATGGCCGCCCTTCAAAAGGCGGTTTCGGCATCCGCCTCCTCAACAGCAGCCCGTCCGACGGCCGGTTGGATGAAAGATATGGCGGCATCCGGCACCCTCGGGTCACGGCCGTTGACCACGCTTCTCATACCGGGGACCCACGATACAGGAACCTACAACATCAAGGCGAGTTCGGACATGGCCGATGACGGCAATTTCAATGGAGAGAAGGCCGTAACCGATGTCACCGGGAAAGTCACGGGGTGGTGCGACAAGGAGTTATGGTGCAAATATTCGGTGGGAAAGGTCCTCCATACGCTGGTGGATCCGATAAACAAAGCCGCGGTGGGCATCGCGAAATCCATACAGGCCCCCTGGAGCAAGAGCCAGGATGAGACCGTTCTTCAGCAGCTTCAAGGCGGCGTCAGATTCCTGGATCTCAGGGTCCAGGCATTGGGCAGAAATAGCTTTGCCATTGTCCATTCCATGGTCAGCGTGCCCATCAACGATATTCTCGATGATATCGTCACCTTCTGCAATGATCCCGCGAGCTCGCGGGAAATCATCCTGCTGTCGATCACGAAGAAGTATAAGATGGATGGCCATGAGGACGGGCTTGCAAATCTTATCAAGACAAAGCTGGGTTCGCTGCTCATAGACCGGACGGACCCTTCTACCGTCACCTTGAACAGCCTCTGGACAGGGCCCGGGAGGGTCATCGTCTTTTATCCGGACGCAGAGACCGTGGAAAAGTATTCTTACCTGTGGCTGAAAAACGCGGGCGACGACAATACGGTTGAGACTCAGAAGACCTCCGATCATACCAGCTTCGTGAGCACCCTGGTGAACACGTGGCCCAAGACCAAGGACAGCGATTATCTGTCGCGCGTCACGCGCGGCAACAGGGGCTCTTTCCTCACGGCGCACCCGAATGATTACAGCAAATACTTCTACGTCTCGCAGCTCATCAGGACGCAGGATGAGGAGGCCATCATCATCGGGGTAGAGAGCGATGTCTTTTCCTTATTCATAAAGGATCTGAATAAAGTGGAAAGGTACACTTTCAAAAAATTATGGAAGAAGCTGGGGTTTCATTCGCCGCCGATCATAGGGCCCACGAACCTGCTGGATTGGGGCAGTGACACCAATGACGACGTCATGGGAGATTTCTTTCAACATGCCGATCCCCTGCTCAAGTGGAATATTCTCATGGTGGACAACTACAAGAAGGGCCCGGTGGATTTTGTGCAGCAGATTATTTCGTACAATCTGCAGAACCTGCAGTAGAGTGAGAGCTCACGAAAAAGGCAAGCTCTTTCACCTACAACCGCGGAGTGGTCATAATTCTCAAAAACTGAGAATTACAGAATGAAAGAGAGTCACACTTCCTTGAGCCCTTATAATAGGGGCAGTTCGAACTGCTACCAGATACTGCATCAATTTTGTATCCGCATAACCGGGGGATTCGTTCCCACGCACAAATATTCCAAAATGCTAAAACCCGAGAGTGAGAGGAAGGAATCGTTTTAATTATAGATTCTTACGCTCACATGTCTCAGGTTTTCTGGTTAGGAATCCTGACAAAAATAACGCCAACAGGGTGTATGTCAGGAATAGGTAAAACCCCGGCTGAAGGGAAGTGGCATTCGTAGTTACGACTACCAGTTCCTGGCCTGCTGAACTTAATTGACCGAACTGGCTGGTTATAATCCCATTAAATCCGATATAGGCCATAAATATGGCAACCACCATGACATCGGCCATGGACCATTTCCCGGACTTTAAGACAAAAAACTTAATCACCTGGTTCTCCCTTGCATGGCGATAATTGTAATAATATCCCAGCGACGAACCTATTTTTAACAGGGGTATTATTATACTGAAGGTAATCAGCAAGACCCCGACAAATTTCATCTGAATATCCTTATGCGTTATCATAATCCAAAATACATCCAGAATGCTTTTGCTTTGGAAATACAATACCTGGTTCTCAAAATGGATGAAATGCCCCATCAACACAAAACTCATCTGTGAGATTTTTGCTTCCATATCGATCGTGGGCGTCGTTACGCCGGCTGTCAACAGTATGATAAGAGAGAGACTGAGCAGTATATACCGGGATGGCGTCAAAGGTTGCTTGCTAAAACCAGACAAAGCAAAAAGGATAATCGACAGAATGATCAGCAGGATAGCCTCCTTAAAAATCAGGTTATGCTTAACAGAAATTGCCCTATTGATGTTGATCCTCGCACTTTCTATATCTTTGGAATCAGTCCTAAGAAGGATGCGGCTTATTTGAGATTTATCCCGTGTATCAAAGGTTTGGTTAGAATATTGTTTAAGCTGTTTGTTCAGCAGGGTCTTTATCTGATCCATTGTTTTCGATTTCGTCATCTCATGAATGACGGCATCCGCATATTCAGGAATACCCTTTTTAATATCTTCCAGACTGATGAAAATATTTATAAAGGATTGTTTGACCCAACCCTCCGCGGAGCCTGAGTGTCCTTCCCTGATTTTATTGGCGACTTTATCAATAAGGGTATTTAACAGAACTTCGATATGCTTTCGGAGCTCCCGCTCATTCGTCCTTGACAAATACACCTTATTGATCTCCTCGGCAATAATTACGGTAATTTTTCGTTTCCATTCGTCAATGCTAAGAAGACCGTAGTTGACATGGTTGATTTCAGCATAATCGTTTTTGTTCTTTTGATTGGAAATTGAATCCGAAATAATTTGATGGCATAAAATTACCGAGGTGATTACGATTATTAAGGATATGGTCAAAATGATCAGTTTTATAGTAGCGACCTTCATAGTAATGACCAAGGAGGACGTTTCCAGATCACTTCTTTACCACTATCATTTTATGTTCTTACCGCTGTCGAAACTTGTTATTAATAATTGCCTTGCCGACGATCAAGTCATTCCGTGTCCGGAGGTAGTAGAGGGACGACAAGGCTCGATGACCAATGAGGTCGGGTAAAAAGTACGGTGCATCATATTTAGGGAACGCCTTCCATTGGTTCCGCCGTTTCCAGCTTCGTTGCAAAGAGACGCCAAACCATGCATCACGTTTCCGCAAGCCCCTATCAGAACGTCTCATCAATATCATGATTACCGAGAAAACAACATCAATGATTACGGGTTAAAGTCACGCAGTTTCTTCGAGAACTACGTTTCACTGACTTCAGGAAGAACATCTCAGGTAAGCACACTTAAATAAATGCTCTCCTGCGCACGCAGAGTAACTCGAAAAATCATGGGATCGTTGCTACAGCCCCATGAACCGTGCGGCGATCGTCTTCATGATCTCGTTGGTGCCGGCGAAGATCCGGGTGACGCGGATGTCCCGCCAGGCCCGGGCGATCGGGTACTCCTCGCAGTAGCCGTAGCCGCCGAAGAGCTGCATGCAGCGGTCGGCGACGCGGGAGGCCATCTCCGTCGTCCAGTACTTCGCCATCGAGACGTCGACGACGATCTGTTTCCCCTCCATGTGGTCGGCGATCAGCTTGTCGACGAAGGTCCGCCCCAGCCTCGTTTCGGTCGCCATCTCCACGATCTCGAACTGGGTGTTCTGGAACTTGGTCAGCGGCCGGCCGAAGGCGGTCCGCTCCTTGCAGTACTGAATCGTGATCTCGAGCATGTATTCGGCCGCCGCCACGGCGCCGATCGCGCAGACGAGCCTCTCCTGCTGGAGCTTCAGCATGAGCTTGAGAAAGCCCGATCCCTTCTCGCCGAGGCGGTTCGCCTTCGGGATCCGGCAGTCGGTGAAGTAGAGCTCCGCCGTGTCCTGGCTGTGCCAGCCGACCTTCTTGATCTGTTTTCCCTTTTCGAAGCCGGGGGTTCCCGCCTCGACGAGGTAGAGGTCGACCGCGGCATGGGGGTTCTCCTCTCCGGGATCGCGGGCGGCGAGGACCAGGAGGTCGCAGTTGATCCCGTTGCTGATGAAGGTCTTCTGGCCGTTGATGATCACTCGTCGCCCTACTCCACGGCCGTCGTCTTGATCGCCGCGAGGTCGCTCCCGGTGTTCGGTTCCGTCATGGCGATCGCCGTGATGATGTCGCCGGAGATGCAGCCGGGGAGGTATTTGTGCTTCTGCTCCTCGGAGGCGAAGGCGACGATGTAGGGGACGATGATGTCGGTGTGGAGCGGCGCGGCGAGGCCCGAGTGGTTCGTCCGGGTCAGCTCCTCGGTCACGATGACGGAGTAGAGGAAGTCCGCCCCCAGGCCGCCGTACTCCTCGGGGACGTTCATCGCGAGGAAGCCCTGCTCGCCCATCTTCTTCCAGGCCTCGCGGGGGACGATCCCCGCCTCCTCCCACTCCTCGATGTGGGGGATGATCTCCTTGGCGAGAAACCGCCGCAGCGCATCCCGGAACATCCGGTGTTCATCCGTGTATTGCAGAATTTCCATGTTCATTCTCTCCTTCGTATTCTCGTCGATGCGCTAGGCCTTCAGATTTAATCTCTTTGATCATCTCGGTTTCGGCGAAGGGATCTCGTGCATTGGAGATTTTCACGGGTCACCGCGCAGCGCCATCGAGGATACGTCTTGCCGTTGGACAAATGTCGCAGCGCCTCGGCGAAGATCCTGGGCGGCACATCTTCCCGCAACTCGATAGCCTCCCGGATGAGGTCACGGGCAATGGTGGACATGGAAACGCCCTCGCTGGCGGCGATGTCATGCATAACGCTGTACAGCGGCGGCTCAACTACAATGTTTACTCTCGGATTTTTCGTAGGCATGGTTCTTCCTCCTTTCAGAGAAGTGTAACACTTGTGGAACACCATGTCAAGGCAAAAATCCCTCTAATTCTCGTAGCGCCCGACGATCGAGATCGCGCAGACGTTCTGGTGCGGGAAGCCGCCCAGGTTGTGCGTGAGGCCGTAGCGGGGGTTCTTGAGCTGCCGCTCGCCCGGCCCGCCCCAGGAGCTGGAGGTACATCTCGTAGATCATCCGGAGGCCCGAGGCCCCGATCGGGTGGCCGAAGCACTTGAGGCCGCCGTCCACCTGGGCGGGGACCTTGCCGTCCCGGTCGTAGAAACCGTCGAGGGCGTCCTTCCAGGCATGGCCCCGCTCGGAGATGTGGAGATCCTCGTAGGTGACGAGCTCCGTGATCGAGAAGCAGTCGTGGAGCTCCATCATGCTGATCTCCTCGCGCGGATTTGTGATCCCCGCCTCCTCGTAGGCCTTCGTGCTGCACTTGCTCGTCGTGCACGAAATGCTCCCCGTCCCACTCGTTGAAGCCCCCCTCGTAGCCGCTGGAGACGGCGAGCTGGATCGCCTTGACGGAAACGATTTCCTTTTTCCCGAGCGATTTGGCGATCTCCGGCGTCGTCACGATCGCGCAGGCGGAGCCGTCGCTGACCCCGCAGCAGTCGAAGAGCCCCAGCGGGTGGGCGATGATCGGGGCGGCCATGATCTGCTCCAGCGTCACCGCCTTTCGCAGATGCGCCTTGGGGTTGAGCGCGCCGTTGGCGTGGCTCTTCATCGAGACGTGGGCGATCGCCCGTTTCAGGTCCTTGTCGGAGACGCGGAATTTCGCGGCGTAGGCCGAGGCGAGCTGGGCGAAGAGGCCCGGCGCGGAGCCGTTGGGAAACCACTGCCAGACGAGCGAGCCGAAGTTCGGAGCCGGCGTTCGGCAGGCCGCCGTAGCCGGTGTCCTTCAATTTTTCCACGCCGATCGCCAGGCAGATGTCGTAGGCCCCGGAGGCGACCGCGTAGACGGCCCCCCGGAAGGCCTCCGTCCCCGTGGCGCAGTAATTTTCCGTCCGGGTGATGGGGATGTGCGGAAGCCGCAGCGCCACGCCGAGCGGCGTCGCCGATTTGCCCAGGCCGATCTCCTCGATGCAGTGGCCGAGCCAGGCCGCCTCGATCCGGTCCTTTTCGATCCCCGCGTCGGCGAGGCACTCCTGGAAGGCCTCGACCAGCAGCTCCTCGGCCCCCATATTCCAGCGTTCCCCGAAGCGGCTGCACCCCATCCCGAGAATCGCCACCTTATCCCTGATTCCAGAAGCCATGGTTCGTCCCTCCTTATCCTCGTCCCTCGAATTCCACTCCCTCGCACGCCGAGGGGACAGTTCGAGACTCTCCGCGAAGGGGAGGAGATCTTTAAATTCGTCTCCAGGATGAAGGGAAAATTCCAATCTCATTTCCCGAATTTAAAGAGCTTCCCGATGAGCTGGGATTTCATGATGTCGCCTTCCACCTTCAGCTTTCCCGAGGTGTAGGCCTGCATCCCGTCGAGCTTCCCGGCGATGAGCTGGAGGAAGTCGCCGTCGGCCATCTTGATCGTCGTCGTGGGCTTCTCCGCTCTTTCCCGCCTCGACCTTGCAGGTCCCGTCCTTCACGGCGACGACCCAGTCGCCCCCGCCCGGACCGGAGATGGAGAACTGGAAGACGACGTTCACCCCCGCCGCCCTGCGGCCGGAAGGCCTCCGGCATCTTCGCGAAGATCCCTCTTGACGTCAGGCCGGCGCCGGCCGGATGTCCCTCCGCGGGCGACCGCTCCCGCGCGCATCCGCAGCTCCTGCTTCGGGGCGGGGGGCGTCAGGAAGGACATGATCGCGGTGTTCGCGTCGCCGATCTCCCGCGCCCCTTCGAGGCTGTTGATCTTCTCCCAGTGGTCGCGGATCTCCTCCGGCGTCGGGATCTTCTTCCCGTCGCCGAGGATCGCCCCCGCGCCGGTCAGGATCGCCGCCCGGCTGTAGAAGCCGGCCGCCGCGTTGAAGATGTCGCCGCTCTCCGCGCAGTTCTCGGAGCAGAGGTAGAGGACGATCCCGGCGACGAAGTCGGGCTGCATCTGCTCGAACATGTCGGGCGGCATGACGTCCTCGGTGAGCCGCGAGGCGGCGATCGGGGCGATCGTGTTCACCCGGATGTTGTACTTGGCGCCTTCGAGCTTGAGCGTGTTCATGAAGCCGACGAGGCCCATCTTCGCGGAGCTGTAGTTCGTCTGGCCGAAGTTTCCGTAGAGGCCGGCGGCGGAGGTGGTCATGACGATCCGGCCGTACCCCTTCTCCCGCATCACGGCGAAGGCGGGACGGGTGACGTTGTAGGCGCCGTTCAGGTGGACGGCGAGGACGGCGTTCCAGTTCTCCGGATCCATCTTGAGGAAGCTCTTGTCCCGGAGGATCCCGGCGTTGTTGATCAGGATGTCCACCTTGCCGAAGAACTCCACGGCCGTCTTGACGATCTTCTCGCCTCCTTCGGGGGTGGCCACGTTGTCGTAGTTGGCGACCGCCTCGCCGCCCGCGGCGCGGATCTCCGCCACAACCCGGTCGGCGGGAGAGCTGGAGCCGTTTCCCGCGCCGTCGCGCGGAC
>CAWJHT010000011.1:0-20096 GCA_963842685.1 uncultured delta proteobacterium
TCGCGGACATCCTCGCGGAGAGGATCGAGAGAAAAAAAATAGCAATCGGGTGTATACATTCATTATTTCATGATCATTTCACTTGACATGCACGGAATGACATGTCACAGGTCGCCGTCCCATACTGCCCGAGAAAGGACCGCGATCGCATCATGCTGAAGACATTCGAACTCTGTGGGGCACGCATCCGTGAATCCCGGGCTGAGGGCTGCACCGTCATGGTCTATGCGGCGCCCGACGAGGAGGAGCGCCGCGGCCTGGTGGAGCGCTACAAGCTGGATGAGCACACGTTGACTTCCGCCCTGGACCCGGACGAGCTTGCCCGGCTGGAGTTCGAGCCGGAACATGTTGCGGTCATCTACAAGCGTCCCAAAAACTACTTCGACGGAACATGGGCTGGCGTTCCGGGTCGCCTCCAGCGGTCTCTATCTGTTCAAGGACAGTTGATCGTGGTACAGCCCGAAGACATCAACCTCTTTGAGGGGAAACCCTTTGCCCGCCTCCATAGCCTTCCCGAGGTGATGCTCAAGCTGATCTACCGGTCCATCTTCCACTTCCTGGAGCACCTCAAGGTCATCAACTCCATTTCCGACGAACTGGAGCAAAAGATCAACGCGGCCATGGAGAACCGCTATCTCATCAACATGTTCGCCCTGGAAAAGAGCCTGGTTTACTACCTGAACGCCCTCAACGGAAACGGGGTCCTGTGCGAAAAACTCAAGAACAACGCGGCCAAGATCGGCTTTTCACAGGAGGAACTGGAGTATCTGGACGATCTCATTGTGGAGAACTCCCAGTGCTACCGACAGGCCGAGATCTACTCCAACATCCTCGCGAGCCTGATGGATGCCAGGGCCTCCATCGTGGGAAACAACCTGAACGTGCTGATGAAGAGACTCAATCTCATCACCATCGGCATCATGGTGCCGACCCTTGTGGTGTCGGCCTTCTCCATGAACGTGGGGATTCCCCTCGCCGGATACCCGTACGCCTTCTGGGTGATCATGGGGCTGGCCGTCGCGTCGGTCCTCGGATTCATGATCTTCTGGTGGAGAAAGGGGTCCTGACGGAAGCTCGGGGCCAATCTCGATGTGTTCTCCCCGGGTTTTGTAGATTCTTTTACCTGCGCCGCTGTGTAAGAGGCGGGCACAGGCATGAAGGGAAGAATATTGAAATGAAGATAAAAGCCACAATCATCAGTGAAAATTGCGTTTATCACCTTCCCGGGGCGGTGGCTGAACACGGCCTTTCCATTTTTATGGAAACCGACCGCGGAAACTACCTGCTGGACACGGGTCAGGGGAAGGCGATAGTGAACAATGCCCTGGTGCTGGGTATCGACCTGAGAACGATCAAAGGCATCATCATGAGCCATCACCACTGGGACCATACGGGAGGGCTCGGGCCCGTTCTCGACCTGAAAGGTGCGGTGGATATCTATGCCCATCCTGATTTTTTCAAGGAAAGCTATAGCGTCACCGGAAACACGGTGCGTTACATCGGCGTGCCCTATCCCCGGCCGCTCCTCGAAGCCAAGGGGGCGACGTTCAAATTCAGCGCAGAATTCCGCCAGATCGAACCGGGATTGTGGTTGACGGGGGAAGTGCCCCGCCGCACCGATTATGAACTTGGTGATGGAAAACAGATGATAAAGTCCGGCGAAGGGTATGTGAAGGATGACCTCCGGGACGACCAGTCGGTTGTCGTTGAGACGGAGAAGGGGCTTTTTATCATCCTGGGATGCTGCCATTCGGGGATTATCAACACCCTGAGTTACATCATGGAGAAAATGGGGCGGCGCCCTATCTATGCCGTGATCGGCGGTACGCATCTCGGCCCGGTCAGCGATATGCAAAGGGACAAAAGCATCGCTGCCCTCAAGGGGTTTGATATCGAACGCCTCGGAGTTTCCCATTGCACGGGGCAAAAAACGGCATCCCTCCTGGCCGGCGAGTTCGGAGAGCGGTTCTTTTTCTGCAACGTGGGGACCGTGGTGGAGTGACGGGAGGCCATTCCGATCCTTGCAGAAGGGCCGTCGATGTTACGCCTTCTCTGCTACAGGGACCTTGAGCGACCGGTAAAAGCTGTCGATATTGTAGATGGCGGCCAGCGGATTGTGCCCCAGGAGACGGTCCTTGACGGCAAAGACCGTGCAGGGGGCATCGGCGTATTTCAGAAACAGGGAGTCGTGTCCCACGCACAGGCCCATCATGACATTGAACTCGGTCTTTTCCTCGTTTAGCAGAAACGCCTGGGCGATGGGATTGCACATCGCCTCGAAACAGCCGATCCGGATCTTCTGATCGTCCCGGATCCCGAGCGCCTCCTTCGGCGCCCGGCCCATCTTGCAGAGTCCCGAGACGACCGTAAAACCGTTGGCTGCAAGAAGGCCCTCCACGACCTTGGCCTCCTTGCGCAGAGCGATGCAGAAGACAAGCCCGATTTTTTTGTACTTCATCTTCCCGGCAAACTCGATGATCTCTAGAATCCGCGGTTTGAGGGGTCTGGTCCTTGTCGTAACCGAGTTCCCGGTCCGCGTACCCTTCCCCCTCCTGGATCGACGCCTGCAGGGCGAATTCCCGAATTTCCGGTTTTTTCAGCTCTTCGAGCGCCCTTGCGATCACCGCTTCTTTATTGACCGTGGGGCAGAAGGGGGGCGCCTTCCCTTCTTCATTCTGGCAGATACGCCCCTGCGGTTCATACGGGCAACGCGCACAACCCGGCACTTCTTGATCCATCATCTTCTCCTTATATACTCAAAAAAATCATTCATCCATGCTCTTCCAGAATGGCCCATCGAGCGTCATCCTCATCGTCCGTTCCGGTTCGCCGGGATTGGCCAGCCGGACAAAGAGCTCCGGCGGGGCCGCCGGCGGCAGGGAAACGATCCAACTTGCCAGGGTCCTTTTTCCATCCGGCTTACTCCCCGTCCGCCAGAGGCTGTCGTCCGGCCCGTCGTTGCGGTCCTGACTGAAGGCGATGAAATCCTCCAGGGTCAATGGCGCCGTGCGGCGTTCCAAAAGCTCCCCGATACGGCCCAGGCGCGTCCGGCTGCTCCGGCCGATCTTCCCGTTCACGTCGATCAGCGTCTCGTCCAGATAGTGGTTTGTATGCGTCAGCACGCCCTTTTTTATGGTACGGATGGAGAATCTCCCTTCCGGGGCCACCTCGATCCAGGCGGTCTGGCGGCGATCCGCGATCAGAAACATGGAGGGATGGGTTCGCGCGAAAACCGACTTGTTTACCTGAACATCCTCCACCGTAGAAAAAACGGTCAGAAGTTGTCGTGTGAGGCCGCTTCCGCCTTTTTCCCGATCCGCTTCGGGAACACTGCTCGCCGAGGCGGTGACGATGACCAGCCCCTTTTCATTGACCCCTGCGACCATGCCCCTTTGTTTCCCGTCACGGATGGGAAAGAGACCCAGAGACCGAAAGCCGGCATCGGGATGCACCAGACGGACCGCGGACGGTTCGGGAGTCCAGTCCCGGTTCTTGGCGATGAGGCTCCCCCCGTGCGCCACGCGGTTCCCCACCGCTGACCACAAGGTGCAGGCTTCAAGGACCGATACGTCCCGTAAGGGCAAAGAGTGCGCTAAAAATGGCGGAAAAGAGAAAGATCGCGCGGTAGCGATTGAAATCCATGGTTCACCCTTTGTTGGAGAGAAACTTCTCCACGATCAGATCTGCGAGGCCGGCCGCATCGTTCCAGTCGAACCAGGGTACGTCCGAGGATACCGGCTTATCACCGGCCAGGGCGATGAGATTGTCCCCCGGACCGCAGAGACGCTCACGCATGAGCTCCGAGCGGAAGACCTCGATCTTGGGGTGGGGATTCTGCTTGTACCCTTCTGCGAGGATGATGTCCGCGTTGCGGATGTAGAGGTCCCGGATTTCGGTCAGATTATAATCCCTAGACGTATCTTCGATCAGCGCGACCCGGCCGGGTGAAGCCACGACCGTGGCCACGGCGCCGGCCTGCTTGTGACGCCAGCTGTCCTTCCCCTCGTGATCGATCTCGAAACCGTGGCGATTGTGCTTGATCGTCGCCACCCGCAAGCCGCGGCGGGTCAGCTCGGCGATGAGCTTCTCGATCAGGGTCGTCTTTCCCGAATTGGATGTGCCGACGATGGAAACGATGGGTATCATGGCAGCGATCATAGCCCATCCCAGGAGGATTGGCCATAGAATTTTCAGCTATCCGCCTCGCCGGCCGTCTATTTCTGCTACATGATCGAAAGCCGGGCTGAAAAACGGCAGGGCCGGACCAAACGGCCCGGCCCTGCGTATCGAATCGCTGCCCCGGCAAAGGGCAACGCTTATCACTCTGAAACGGCTGCACGTTACCGGATGATCCCCATCCCCGCCAGAACCGACAGCATCACCGCCGCGGCGATGACCGAGCCGATCTGGCCGCCGGCGTTGGCGCCCATCGCGTGCATGAGCAGGTAGCTCTTCTTGTTCCATTTCTGCCCCTTCTTTCTGGACGACGCGCGCCGCCATCGGGAAGGCGGAGATCCCGGCCGCACCGATCAGGGGGTTCACCTTCCCGCCGGTGACGACCCGCATGACCTTGCCCATGGTGACGCCGCAGACCGTATCGAGGCAGATGGCCACGAAACCGAGGCAGAGGATGATCAGGGTCTGCGGCCTTGACAAAGGCGCTCCCCACCATCGTCGCGCCGATGCAGAGACCGAGGAAGAGCGTCACGACATTGGCGATCTCATTCTCGGAGGCCTTGGTCAGACGGCTCACGACGCCGGATTCCCGCATCAGGTTTCCCAGCATGATCGTCCCGAGCAGCGGGAGGCCCTTCGGGGCGATGAGACCGCCGAGGATCGTGATGACCAGGGGGAAGAGGAGTTTCGTCGTCTTGGAGACCGGCTTGGCAACCGCCTTCATGACGGTCTCACGCTCCTTCTTCGTGGTCAGGAGCCTCATGATCGGCGGCTGGATGATCGGCACCAGCGACATGTAGGAATAGGCCGCGACCGATACGGCGCCGAGGAGGTGCGGGGCGAATTTCGACGTGACGTAGATGGCCGTCGGCCCGTCGCAGGCCCCGATGATCCCGATGGAGACCGCGTCGAGCTGGGGAAAGCCCAGCGCCAGGGCCAGCAGCAGCGTCAGGAAGATCCCGAACTGGCCCGCGGCGCCGAGAAGAAAGGTCGACGGCTGGGCAAGGACCGGCCCGAAATCCGTCATCGCGCCGATGCCGACGAAGATCAGCAGCGGAAAGAGTTCCGTCGCGATCCCCGCGTCGTAAATCACCCGGATGAATCCTTCATGGCTCATCACATCCGAAAGGGGAATGTTGACCAGGATACACCCGAAGCCGATGGGAACCAGAAGGAGAGGTTCGCAGTCCTTCTTGATCCCGAGGTAGAGAAGAACAAAACCCACCATAAGCATGATGCTGTTGCGCCAGTCGACGGCGAGCATCTGAAATCCGACGGTGAGGCCGCTGAGTCCGTTAATGATTGCGTCTGCCATGATCTACGCCTCCTTCTTTTCCGGCTTTTCGGGAAACAGTTTCCCCAAAAGGCCCATGACGAGGCTCATGATCCACAGGGTCAGGATCGTCCCCCCCATCCCGCAGATCAGCATCGTAATCCCGAATGTCAAATTATCCATGCACAATACCTCCATTCTGGTCCGTCGGTTTTCCCGCCGACGGACCGCTTAAAAAGAACGATCATACCTTGAAACTACATTCCATTGGAACGCGCCTCCTTAACCGCAACGCCCCTCCGGTGTCAAGCGAAAAATAGTCATGGCATTTCTGACCGTAAATACAGTTCTTTTCGCATCATATTCAAATGGTTATTGATTCTTTGCCGAACACATTCCGATTTCGGCATTGAACCGGACAAGATCATCGCTGTTCTGAACGCCTCGACGGGGAAAAACAACAGCACCGAGAACAAGCTGATGCAGTTCATTGTCTCGAAGTTGTTCAATTCCGGATTCAGCCTGGGACTGATGCGCAAGGACATCAACATCGCCACCGATTTGGCGAGAAAAATGGGTTCCAAGACGCTGCTGGGGGAAGTCCTGCTCAAATCCTGGAAGGACGCCGAGGCGAAACTGGGCGGTACCGCGGACCATACCGAGATCTTTCATATGCTCGACCATTAGGTAACTGCCGGCTATGGAGGGCCTTCGGGTTGCATAGACCGGCATTCCCCTCAGAATCATTGATCATCAGACGGTATCACTCCCAAGACTCCATGTTACCGTTGTTTACGCCTCCTGCAGAACCTTGAGCAAGGAACCGCCCTCCACCATGTCTTTTCTCTTCTCGAAAAAGGCCTTCATATGAGGGGTCACAAGGTGATTGCGGAGCGCATCCAGGCTTTCCCACTTTTCAATAACCGTGACAACGTTTGCATCCAGTATCTGCGGCGGCAAACCCGATGCGATATCCACAGCCGGTATATATTGGATGCATCCCTTCTCCTCTCTGACGTGGCGCGCAGTGGATTTAAAAAGCTCAAGAAACTGATCAAGCATACCTGTTTTCACCCGTACTGTAGCGACTACATGAATCATCTGCATTTCCTCCTTATGTTTTTTGCGGTAGATCAGCCGGTGATGTCGCCCCGCCGTTTGCGCACGGCCGGCAACACCATCACGATCAGGATCAGGACCGTGGCGATGATGAACGCAAGGCTGATCGGCCGCGTGACGAACACCGAGGGATCGCCGTTCGAGACCTGCAGCGCCCGCCGCAGGTTTTCCTCCATCATCGGCCCCAGCACGAACCCGAGCATCATCGGCACCGGGCTGCACTCGAGCATCCTCCACACGATGCCGAGGATGCCGAAGAGCGCCGCGAGGTAGACATCGAACGAGACGTTGTTCGAGCTGTAGATGCCGATGGCGGAGAACACCATGATGGCGGGAAAGAGCAGGCGATAGGGCACCTTGAGCAGGCTCACCCACATGCCGATCAGCGGCAGGTTGAGCACGACGAGCATCAGGTTGCCGATCCACATGCTCGCGATCAGCCCCCAGAAGAGGTCGGGCTTCTGGGTCATCACCCGCGGGCCGGGCGTGATGCCGTGGATCATGAGCGCACCGAGCATCAGCGCCATCGTCCCGCTCGCGGGAATCCCCAGCGTGAGCATCGGGATGAACTTGCACTGCGCGTCCGCGTTGTTGGCGGCCTCGGGTCCCGCCACGCCCTCGATCGCGCCGTGGCCGAAACGCGACGGGTCCTTGGCGACCTTCTTCTCGACCATGTAGGAGGAGAACGAGGCGATCGACGGCCCGGTGCCGGGCAGCACGCCGAAGAACGCCCCGAGCGCCGTTCCTCTGAGGATCGGGGCGATGGATTGCTTCAGGTCCTGCAGCGTCGGGTAGAGGCTCCCCACCTTGGAGGTGAAGACCACACGCTCCTCCGGCTCGCTGAGGTTGCTGATGATTTCGCCCACCGCGAACACCCCCACGGCGATGATCACGAAGCCGATGCCGTCCGCCAACTCGTAAAAGCCGAAGCAGAAGCGCTTGACGCCGGAATCGACGTCGGAGCCCACGATGCCGAGCAGCAGGCCCAGCACCACCATCGCGAGCGACTTCAGCATGTCGCCCTGGGCGAGCACCGCCGCGGTGACCAGGCCCATCAGCATCAGCGAAAAGTATTCCGGCGAACCGAACTTCAGCGCCATCTCGGCGAGCGGCGGGCCGAACAGCGCGATCAATCAGCGTGCAGACGGTGCCGGCGAAGAACGAGCCGATGGCCGCGATCGCGAGCGCCGCGCCGGCGCGCCCCTGCCGGGCCATCTGGTAGCCGTCGATGCAGGTGATCACCGACGCGGTCTCGCCCGGAAGGTTGACCAGGATGGAGGTGGTCGAGCCGCCGTACTGGCGCCGTAGTAGATGCCGGCCAGCATGATCAGCGCCGCGACCGGCGGGACGTTGTAGGTGAGCGGCAGCAGCATCGCGATCGTCGCCATCGGCCCGATGCCGGGAAGAACGCCGATCAGGGTGCCCACCAACACGCCGATGAAGCAGTAGAGCAGGTTCTGCAGCGAGAGCGCAACGCTGAACCCGAAGATCAGATTGTGAAACAGTTCCATGACGATCTCCTTGTCAGAATCCCTTGATCAGGGGATAGGGCAGTCCGAGGCCCCAGATGAACAAGGCCACCGAGGCCGCGGTCAGGAACACGGTAAGCAGCAGGACCTCGACGAACTTGAACTCCCTGCCCGAGGCCGCCGACACGAAGACCAGGACCACCAGCGCCGGGATGAAGCCCGCCAGTTCCATCAGGATGCCGAACAGGACCAGGGAGAGGGGCAGCAGGATCAGGGCCCGGAGCGACAAGCTGCCCTGGATCTTCTCACCGCTGCGCAGCCCCACGGCCATGATGCAGATGCCGAACACGATGAGGATCCCGCCCAGAATGGTCGGGAAGAAGCCGGGCCCCATGCGCAGCGCGCTGCCGAACCGGTAATCCCGGGCGATGAACATCGCCGCGGCGCCGATCCCGATCAACATCATGCCGGCCCAGAAATCCTTGTTTTGCTAACTCGCTTCATCGAACTCCTCACTGCAAAGGGATCCTTGCGGCAGGCCGCTCCCGAGCCGGAGGACCGGTCCTGTCCGTACGCTGGCTCTACTTACTTGATGTTGGCCTCTTTGACGACCTTGCCCCATTTGGCGATCTCTTTCTCAATGAATGGGCCGAACTCAGCCGGGCCGAGATAGTCCACCTCCGCCCCTTCGTTCTGGAAGAGCTTCTGCACTTCCTCCGAGGCCAGGAGTGTCTTGATCTCCTTGTTCAGCCTGTCGACGATCGGCGCCGGCGTGCCGGCCGGCGCGAGGATCCCCCACCAGTTGGTCGCTTCGTACCCGGGTACGCCGGCCTCCGCGATCGTCGGCACATCGGGCAGGATGGCGCTGCGCTTCAGATCCGCCGGTGCCCAGCATCCTGAACTTTCCGGACTGGATATGAGGCAGCGTCTGAATGAGCGAGCCGAGCGAGAACTGGCTGTGGCCCCCGAGCAGATCGATCATCGCGGGACCGCCGCCCTTGAACTGCACGATCTTGAAATCGATGCCCGCCATCATCTTGAAGAGCTCGGTCCCCATATGCTGGAAGCTGCCGACGCCCGCACATCCGCAAATCAGCTGGCCGGGCTTCTGCTTCGCAAGCGCGATGAGCTCTTTCACCGAGTTGGCCGGAACGCTCGGATGGACGGTGAGCGAGTTCGGCCCGCTTCCCAGCTTCGCGATCGGGGTAAAGGACTTCACCGGATCGAACGGCAGCTTGTAGAGTGCGGGATTAAAGGCATATGCAGCAGAGACGATGAGCAGCGTGTAACCGTCCGGCTCCGCCTTCGCCGCCATTTCCGAGCCGAGTACGCCTCCCGCCCCGCCGCGGTTGTCCACGACCACCTGCTTGCCGAGGCGTTCGGACAATTTGGCGGCGATCAGACGCCCGACGATGTCGTTGCTCCCGCCCGGCGGGAACGGAATGATGAGCCGTACCGGCTTGCTCGGGTAAGAGTCAGCCGCCAAGACGGCCGTTGCCGTAATGACGGCAATCAGTGTAGAGAGCACAAGAAGTAATCCAAGGTTCCTGAACAGCTGCAGATTCTTGTATTTCATGGTTCCCCCTTTCTTTTAGACCCAATCTTGAATAACCGTTATGTCATACGCGGAAGAGTGCTGACAATCACCTTTCCCGCACTTGCCTCCATTCTATCGTCTTTATAGTTCTCGAACCGCATCAAATTGTTGCGGATATGGCGAAGGATCCATTCTCGCCTCGATGAGCTTCGGCAAACCATCGGCGGAATTCAACGCACCGGCCAGCGCACCCCTCAACTCGTCTTCAGTTTCGACGACTCCAGGTCGGAATACCGAAACTCTTACCCAGATCCCTATAATTCGGTCTCGTAAAACCCGTCCCTCTCGGTACGGCGTAACCTTTCTTCACCTGCTTCACGTCAATCAGGCTCAATCGGCCGTCCGAGAAAATGACCATCACGATCGGCAACCTGTATTGCATCGCTGTCGACCAATTCGGGAAGGCGCATCATGAATCCGCCATCTCCGCAAAGCGATACGACCTTTCTGTCCGGATGAAGCAATTGAAGCGCCAATGCCGCGGGGATGGCATACCCCATCGTTGCCAATCCGTTGGACATGAAGAAACTCCCCGGCATATAGGCATCCCAGAGTTCGATGACCAGCAGTTTATTGGCGCCGACATCGATCGTCAGCAATGCATCCCTGGGGATCGATTCTCGCGTGGCGTTTATCACCTGTACGGCCGATAGACCGTCGACCTTGAAATTGAGCACGTCTTTCGTGTTTTCCCTGTATGCGCCTATTTCATCGATCCGCCAACGGGATTCTGCGTCACGACATTCATCATAAAGCCTTTTCAAAGTGGAACTGATTTCACCGACCAATTCGATGTCCGCATGGTAGTTTTCTTCGACATTAGGAATCATGTCAATAGATACAATGGGCTGCCGATAACTCCATTTTTTCGGAAGCAGTTCCACCGGATCCAATCCTATCGCTATGAGAAGATCACTCTTTTCAATGATCTGCTGCTCCAGGTTCCCCCCCATGAATACACCGAGCGACCAGGGATGATTGTCCGGCAACGAACCCTTGACCTTCGCCGTCTTGAAGGTCGGGATATTGAATCTCTCCACAAAATTCTGCAATTGCCCGAACACTTCCCTTTTTGCCGCCGTAATTCCCAGTCCGACGATGGCCACAGGTCTTTTTGCCCTGCTGATCCTCTCCAATCCTTTCTTCAGGCCATTTGCGTCGACCTCCGGCCAAGAATCCTCATTGCCAATCACATTTCCCGAATCCGACACCTCCGATTGCGACAGATTGTTCGGGAAATCGATATGCACCGGTCCTTTTCTCGGCATCTTCGCCACTTTGATATCCCCGGGCCAGCATTTCGGACCAATTTGTTTTCGTCAGACCGGCCGATAGTTTGGTCACACGGTTTAAAAAGATCGGCATGATCGATTTTCTGCCTGTAGGCCAGACTCGACGATCTCGGAACCATAGCGATCCGTAAATGCCAGCGACAGGCGACCGATCCAGGTAGGCCTGGGCCAAACCGTTACACAGGTTTAAAGCGCCCGGTCCCAACGTGGAAAGACAGACCCCGGGAACGCCCGGTCACATCCCCATAAACACCCGCCATGATCGCAGCGGACGTTTCGTGCTGGGTCAAGATAAACTTGATTCCTTCATCTTCCGACGTGTTCATCAGGTCGGCCGAGCTTCCGCCACCCGGTATGCCAAACAGGAAGTTCACCCCGGAACCTTTTAACACTTTACTTACCGCCTGAGACATATTCATACGGACAATCACCTCTTATGAATAATAGATTTTTCTGGAAACATAGACGCGCCCATCCATGATCTTGCGGGCCGTCCGGCCCACCGTACAACTGACGATATGGGGTCCGCCCTTCCCAGACGTCGCATCCACTTTCACATCCATTACCCCAGACGGATGACCGATGACAACCTCATTTTTCGCCGATATCGGTGAACCTCCGAAGACGACGCGGTTCACCACGGAATCCGAAATGACCGCCCCGATAGCCGCCGGTATTCCCGCGGTGATGGCGAATGTCTTATGATCGACGGTCTGTCAGGCATTTTCCGATCCTTCCAGCATCTTCGGTTTCTTGAACAGCGGCCAGAGGACGGACACAGCCGCCGCCAAAAGCAGGATGAGGCTGATCGGCCGGCTGATCAGGATCATGGGGTCACCGAGGGAGAGCAGCAGCGACCTCCGCAGGGAGAGCTCCGCGAGATCTCCCAGGACCAGACCCAGAACGGCCGGGGCAATGGGGATCTTGTATTTTCGCATCACATAACCGATGATCCCGAAGGCGAACATGACATAGAGGTCGTCCATGCTGTTGTTGAGACCGAAGGCCCCGATCACGCAGAGGATCATGATCGCCGCCGAAAAGGCGGTATAGGGCAGGCGGTTCAGCTGGAGGAACAGCTTGATCGACATGATCGTCAGTCCCAGCAGAAAGATGTTGGACATCAGCATCGCCACGAAGATCCCGTAGATGATGTCCGGCCGGGAGGCATAGAGCATCGGTCCCGGCTGCATCCCGTGGATCATGAAGGCCGCGATCAGCATCGCCGTCGCGTTGCCGCCGGGAAGGCCGAGCGCAAGCAGGATGGTCATGGACCCCCCGGTCCCGGCGTTGTTCGCCGTCTCGGCGGCCATCAGCCCCTCCTCGGAGCCGTGGCCGATCTTCTCCGGGTGTTTCGTCGACCGTGACGCATCGCCGTAGGCCAGGAACGAGACGATGGTCGCCCCTCCTCCCGGCAGCGACCCGACGACGGTTCCCACCACCGCCGAGCGGAGCAGGAGAAACCAGTGCTTCGTGTAATCGGACAGCTTGGGAAGCTCGTCCCGCAGCCCCTTGTAGGCGACGGAGCTCTTGTATTCCTGGAAGGGCTCTTCGGCCTCTTCCAGGATCTCGGAGACGGCGAGCAGCCCCACCATGGCGGTCACGAAATTGATCCCCCCCAGGAGGATCGTCGTCCCGAAGGTGAATCGCTCCCCGCCGGTGATGCCGTCCGTCCCGACGGTCGCCAGGAAGATGCCGAAGAAGCAGGCGAGAAAGCCCTTCAAGACGGAGCCTCCCGAAAGGCTCGAAACGACGCTCAACCCGAGGACGACGAGGGCGAAGAATTCCGGAGGACCGAACCGCAGCGCAAAATTCGCCATGACGGGAGTCGCCGCCATCATGACCAGAACGCTGAAGATCCCCCCCCCGATCGAGCAGATGATAAAGAGCCACAGGGCATAGGCGGCCCGCCCCTGCTTGGCCAGGGCATACCCCTCGATCGTGGTGGGAATCGCCGAGGGTTCTCCGGGGATGCCGAAGAGGATCGACGTGATCGATCCCCCGGTGATCCCTCCGCAGTAGGCGGCGCAGAGCATGCAGAAGGCCGTGATCGGCGAGAGCGCATAGGTAAACGAGAGAAGCAGGACGACACCCATCGATGTGCTGATCCCGGGAAGCGCTCCCGCCAGCAGTCCCCAGAGACCTCCGAGGCAGATCGCCAGGATGTTCTGCGGAAGAAGGACGGTCGCAAAGGCATTCCAGTACAGTTCGAACATAGCGGATCACCTCATCGGCTAATAGAAGAGACGGCTGAATTCGGCGAAAATCCCCACGCCCTTGGGAAGGGGCATCATGATGAATTTCGCGAATATGAGCATAATGACGGCGGTGATCAGCAGCGGGGAGATGATCAATACCAGTTTCCTTTTTTCTTCCAGTGCCAGGATGAAAGCCAGGATGAACAGCACGGTCGACAGGATGAAGCCGATCCAGGGCAGTGATGATGATATAGACCAGCAAGACAGACGACTGCACAGCGCGATCTTTCTTCCGCCGGCTCCATGCCTCGGCGACAGTCTCCGGCGTGGGACGTTCCTCGACGGCTTCCCTCTTTTCCCGGGAGTACTGCCGCAGGTTGACGATCAGCCAGATCAGGCTGAGGATCGTCGAAACCCCGAGAGAGAGCAGGGGCCAGAACCCGCTGCCCACCTCCCCGAAGCGCCCCACCCCGCGCAATTCGAACGCCTCATAAAACATGAACGAGAAAAACGCCAGGCAGACCGCACTAAGAACAATTTCACCTTTCTTCATGGTTCCCCTCGATGATCCGGCGCCGTGCGGAGGAAGAGCCTTCTCCGCACGGCATCGCATTGATGTTGAAAAGGGAGGATTACTTCACGTAGCCCAGATCCTTCAGGATTTCCGTGTAGAATTTGACCTCTTCGTCCCAGTATTTTCTCGTTTCCTCGGGACCCAGGTAGCCCGGACGGGCATAGAGATGATTGTCCTGAACAAATTTCTTATAGATGGGGACATCCAGGGCCTTCTTGATCACATCGTGAAGATATTTCTGACGGTCCGGCGGCGTGCCCTTCTTCACCCCCCAGGCCCTCATCAGGCCGTGCGTGTAATCGATGCCCAGCTCCGCGGTACACGGCACGTTCGGGAGGGCCGGATGCCTTTTTTCCATGATCACCGCAAGCGACCGCAGTTTGCCGGCTTCGATCAGGGGCAGCGTCTCGGCAAGCTCCTCCACGGCGCCATGGATATGTCCGCCCAGGATCGCCGCCTTGATCTCCGCCCCGGAATCGAACGGAACGAACGTCACATCCACACCCACCTTCTTGAAAAACGCCACCGTCTGGATCTCCGACCATCCCCCCGGCGAGGTCCCGGCAAACTTCAGCATCCGGGGATTCTTCTTCCCATATTCGACCAGATCGGCCAGCGTCTTGAATTTGGAATCGCCGGAAATCGTCACTGCCGACGTATCCCACTGGATCCGCATGATGGGATCAAAATCCCTCAGGATGTGTGCACGCGTCTTCGGTTTGACTGCGTCGATGAGATGGGATGTGGTAATGGCCAGGACCTCATAACCTTCGGCGGGCTGCTGGGAGACATAGAGCATCCCCTTGGTCGCGCCGCCGCCCGGCATATTGGTGATCACCAGCGGCACTTTCAGAAGCGGCTTCAATCCTTCCGCTACGGCCCTCGCCGCCGTGTCGCTGCCGCCGCCGACGCCGAACGGGACGATGATTTCGATGGCACGCTCGGGATATGCCGCCGCTGCGCCGTTTGAGATTCCTACCACACATCCGACAAGAAACAAAACCGCTGCGAAAAATACCCTTGCTTTCTTCATGTCACTCCTCCCTTATCATGATGTTATGACTCTATTGGACAGAAAATCCCCCTTTTGACCTTAAAAAGAACCCTGATCAAAACGGACGAGCACTACCGCCCACAGAATGCCAAAAACTCTACGATCGATGAACCGAAGGGACTACGAATATCCGAGCAAGATGTTTCGTTATATATTAAATAACAATTTAAAACCTGATGCGCTACCTGGACGGCGGCTTCATTTTCTACGTTTTTCTGCTTGGGTCCATCGATCCAAAGCAGAAGGGATATAACGGGAGTTGTATCGTGGTAGCACCACAATACAATGCCTGTCAAGAAAATATTCCAACCGCGAAAAGCACGCTTCACCACCGATGCGGCTCTCAGGAAGAGAGGCCCGGATGCCCTGGTCAGCGGCATGTCCTCTCCCGGTCAGCGCCTCTGTCCCCGTTACGGGCTGTCGAAAAACGCCGATCACCGTTACTGTATAAAAAAAATATCTTGACATGCAAAATACATCTCCAATATACTCGCGCCGCTTGCAGTTAAGCCCTGAGAGCATCATCGACAATATGTAAACATTCATCGGATTGCCGGGTCAGACGGAAAGACTCAGCCAATCAAAGAAGTGGATTTTCCACGCACGCAAGCAACAGCAGGACCGAAGCGAACACCAGAAAAAAAGGCAGTCATCTGTGAAAGCGACGTAGTGATACCGGGCGGTAGAAGAAGAGAAGGATCTGCAGCTTGTCAGTATTGGGGAAAACCGGCCTGTTCGACTGAAAATTTTCCCCGTGCATTTTGGATGAATTGAGCGGTCACCGTCATGAATACATTAAACCAATTTTCTTCTGTCTTGGTGTTTGCCGTCGTCGCCGTCCTTTTCACTTTGATTCCCATCTTCATCGCCTATATCCTGGCGCCGCGGACGAAAGGCGCAAAGACGCTCGCCACGTACGAGTGCGGGATCGAACCTTACGGCAGCGCCTGGATCCGCTACAGCATCACCTATTATGTTTATGCACTGATATTTATCGCCTTTGATGTGGATATTCTCTACCTCTTCCCCGTGGCAGTGAGCTATACGCGCGGGGGAGCGATGTCCGAATTCTATGCGCTGGTGGTTTTTGTGCTTATCCTTGCTCTTGCCGTTATTTATGCATGGGGGAAAGGGGTTTTCACCTGGAAAAGGAACTTATCCCGGTAAAATTTGCCGTGGTGGAAAAAGTCCTCGACCTGGCGAGGGCGAACTCGATCTGGCCGGTGACTTTCGGGCTGGCCTGCTGCGCTATCGAGATGATGGCTACCGCCATGTCCCGTTTCGACCTGGACAGGTTCGGGGCAGGTGTTTTCCGCGCCTCGCCGCGCCAGGCGGATTTGATGATTGTCACCGGTACGGTCACCAAAAAGATGGCCCCGGTTCTTACCACCCTCTACGAACAGATGCCTTCTCCGAAATGGGTGATCGCGATGGGCAATTGCGCCATCTCGGGCGGCCCTTTCGTTTTTGAAGGACAGTACAATGTTGTGGAAGGCGTTGACCTTCTTGTCCCGGTCGATGTGTACGTCCCGGGATGCCCGCCGAGACCGGAAGCGCTTCTGGAAGGTTTCCTGAAGCTGGAAGAAAAAATAACGGGGACCAGAAGATTCCCCCGGGTCGAGAGTGCATGGTGAGCGGTATTACTGAAGAGATCAAAGCGTGTGTCATCGGCGCCGAGCCGGTCGAAGTCTCCTATCCGGAAAAGGGGTACCACTATGCCCTGGAGACAAGCCCGGATAAGCTGCCGGCTGTGGTCGGTTTCTTTGACGAGAAGCGATTCACCCTGGAATGCCTGCTCTGCACCGATTATACCGATACTCTCGAACTGGTGTATTTTTTCAACACGCCTCTCTCGCCTTGCCGCGTGAAAGTCACCCTGAAGATCGATCCACAGCAGCCCGTTGCTCCGAGCGTATCGGCCATATTACAGCTCCGCCTACTGGTACGAACGGGAAATCCACGAATTTTACGGCGTCCTCTTTACGGGACACCCCAACATGGCGTATCTCTTCCTCCACGACGGTATCGATCACTATCCGATGCGGAAGAGCAAGGTCCCTGTCCCTCCCGAAGACCAAAAGCGGCTCGATTCTTTCAAGCCCGGTGAAGAGGAGGATACCTTCTTCATCAATCTCGGCCCCCAGCATCCCAGCACCCACGGTGTTTTACGGGTGGTGCTGAAGATGGACGGGGAATACATCGAGCAAGCCGAACCGGTGCTCGGCTATCTGCACCGCATGCATGAAAAAATGGCGGAGAACAGAAGCTACCAGCAGTTCCTGCCCAATACGGGCCGGATGGATTACCTGGGGGCCATGTCCTTCAACCTGGGATATGTTTTGGCCGTGGAAAGGCTCTGCTCCATCCCCGTTCCGGACCGGGCCAAATTCGTGCGGATCATTGCCACGGAGTTGAACAGGATCTGCAGTCACCTTTTATGGGTCGGCGCCTATCTGGCCGACCTGGGCGCACTCACCCCCTTTCTGTTCGTTTTCGATGACAGGGAACAGATCCTGGATGTCCTGGAAGGGGTCGCGGGATCGAGGCTGACCTACTGCTATTTCCGGTTCGGCGGTCTGTACAACGACGTGGATGATCAGTTTATCGCGGGAACCAAGGCCTTCGTGCAGCGGATGTGGAGCCGCTTCAAACTCTATGAAAAGCTCGTCACGGGCAACGTCATCTTCGTCAACCGGACCAAAGGGATCGGAACCATCACCAAGGAGCAGGCCAGGAAGTACGGCGTTGCCGGTCCGGTCCTCCGCTCCGCCGGGATCGCATGCGATTTGCGGAAACAAGAACCCTACTCGGCATACGATGACATAGAATTCAATGTCCCCGTCGGAGAGCACGGCGATGTCCTGGACACGTACAAGATACGCATTGCCGAGATGGAAAACAGCCTGCGAATCATAGAGCAGGCGCTTGCCAAACTGCCCGGCGGCCCGTTCATGGCGGAAAAGGTGCCGAAAAAACTCAAGCCGCCGCGCGGCGACGTCTACCAGGTCGTGGAAACTCCTCGCGGAGAGCTGGGAATATATATCGTCAGCGATGAAAGCGACAGACCTCTCCGGATGAAGTGGCGCGTTCCCTCTTTTTCCAATCTGATGATCTTCCCGGAACTGGCCAGGGGGACGCTCCTGGCGGACGCCGTTGCCATCCTGGGGAGTCTTGACCTCGTAATACCGGAAATAGACAGGTGACATAAGGAATGGTAAACGATCTGCTGAATATGGCGAGCTCAGAGGCGGGCAAGATGGTCATCGGTCTTGTCGGGGTGCTGGCATTTGTGGTCGTCAATGCCCTCATGCTGACCTGGGCGGAAAGGAAGATCGCCGGGCATATGCAGCGGCGGATCGGTCCCAAGGAGGTGGGGCCCTACGGTCTCATCCAGCCCATTGCCGACGCGCTCAAGCTTCTGGGGAAGGAAATTCTTACCCCTGCAAAGGTGGACAAGCCGCTTTACTTCCTTGCCCCCACGCTGATCTTCGTTCCCGTACTCGTCTCCTTTATCGTGATCCCCTTTGACGCCTCTCTGCAGGTCACGGACATCAATGTGGGTATCTTGGTGATCCTCGCCTTTTCATCGATCACCATCCTTTCCATCCTCATGGCGGGATGGGGCTCCGAAAACAAGTACTCGCTGATCGGCGCCATCAGGAGCGTGGCGCAGAATATCGCTTACGAAATCCCCCTGCTTTTGGCGCTTCTGCCGGTGATCATGCTGACCAATTCCCTGTCCCTCAAGGACATCGTGGAGAAACAGCAGGGCCTGTGGTTTGTCGTCATCCAGCCTCTGGCGTTTATCATCTATTTTATCGCCGGAGTGGCCGAAACCAACAGGACACCCTTCGATCTTCCCGAAGCGGAGAGCGAACTGGTCGCCGGCTACCATACGGAATATTCGGGAATGAGATTTGCCCTGTTCTTCCTGGCCGAGTACACGAACATCTTCATCGTAAGCGCCATTGCGGCGACTTTTTTTCTGGGGGGCTACCAGGGACCGTTTCTGCCCGGCATTGTGTGGTTTCTCCTCAAGTCCTATCTGCTGGTGTTTGTGATCATATGGCTCAGATGGACCTATCCCCGGGTGCGTTTTGACCAGCTCCTGAATTTTGCCTGGAAGGGGCTCATCCCCTTGGCCTTTATCAATCTGCTCATTACCGGAGGACTCCTGAAGATATGATCCAGGGATTTGTCAAAGGCACTGCCTCCCTTATCGCCGGCCTCGGCGTGACGATCCGGGCCTTTTTCCAGCCGGTCGTCACCTCCCAGTATCCGCGGGAGTCGTTAACGATCAGCCCGCGCTTTCGCGGACATACCAAACTGCTCGCCGATGCGGAGAATCCGGAGAGGAACAAGTGCACCGCCTGCGGAATATGCGTAAAGAGCTGCCCATCCGGATCCATCAAGAAAGTGGAGGGCGAAAAGAAAGAGGGGGAAAAGAAAAAGACGGCTACCGAATATCTCCTGGATTATACGACCTGCAGCCAGTGCGGCATCTGCGTGGAAGTCTGCCCCTTCGATGCACTGGATTTTTCCCACGATTACAACAGAGCGGGCTATAAGCGGGAAGATTTCCATTTTGATCTGGTCAAGGAACTCAAGAGGAATAAGGCGCAATGACTCCCGGAGAATGGATTTTCATACTGGTGATAGCGACTACACTGGCGGGGACGCTGGCGGCGGTTTTATCGGGTTCTCTCATCTACGCCATGTTCGGTCTGGTCACGGCGATGTTCGGCATCGCGGGCATTTATATCTACCTGAATGCCCCCTTCCTGGCCATGATGCAGATTCTCATCTATGTGGGCGCTATATCCATCCTTATTGCCTTTGCCATCATGCTTGCCGGTCCGATGTACCGGAAGCCCAAGGAATGGACCTCCCTTGCGAAGTTTACCGCGGCCCTGGCTGTTGCGCTTCTTTCTCTGCTATTGCTGGCAAAAGTGATCACCGGGGCCTTCCGAACCGCAAGCGGGGCCAAACCTCTTGTCGTGACCACCCAAGAACTGGGCAGGGTATTTTTGGACAAGCTCACCCTTCCGTTTGAACTTATTTCTCTGCTCATCGTCGTCAGCATCATCGGCGCGATCATGCTGGCGCTCTTCTCGAAGGGCGAAAAGGGGGATAAATGACGGGAGATCTTTTGTATAACAATTTGCATCTTTACCTCTTTATTGCCCTTTTTCTTTTGGGATGCGGGCTACTGGGCATGATATACCGACGCACCCTGATCGGGATGCTCATTTCCATGGAGCTGATCATGAACGGCGCCGGTTTGAACCTTGTGGCGTTGAACAGTTTCTCCTCTCAAGGCAACGCTTACGGGATTGCCTTCACC
>CAWJHT010000012.1:0-34397 GCA_963842685.1 uncultured delta proteobacterium
ATAGTTCAAGAGCAGCCAACATGTCCTTTCCCTGTGCGGCAAAAGCACCCGAGAGAGGGGCAATGAAGCCTATCTTAATTGGCCCTTTCTCCGCTGCCTGGGATGGAAAAGGATTGAACAAGAGGAGACACACCACCGCAGCCACGAATACCATTAAACCTTTTTTCTTCATCGCTTAGTTCCTCCCTGTCTGTTGTCGTTTTGCTAATAATGTTAATGTGTAGATGAAAAAAGCCAACACCCCTGCTCATCAGACCACTATCCGAGTGGCCGTACGATACGAAGAACATTTTTTTATGTCAAGAATTTTCTGATGCCTCTATCTCTCGCGTGATCCGTCTGAATCCCGGACAAGGACGCTTCTGTATTTGCAGTTACCGACACACGAAGAATACTTGAAAAAAAATACACGTTAGGGTACTCAATGTCTCCAACGGCGATCATGTTCGCAATACCGTGAAAATTGATAGCTTCGTAAAAAGTAAATTTCCCCCTCCCCGGCGGGAGGGTGTTAAGGGAAGTGGGAGAGATTTTATGACTTTTTACGAGATCGTGAAATTTGAAATCCCGGGAGGACGTCATCTTGAAGGTCAACGTAGCGGCAATTCAAACGAAGACATTTCTGGAAGCGGACGAGCAGACGAGAAATATCGAGAAGGCCCGTGAATATGTGGCGGAAGCTGCCGGTCTGGGCGCAAAGTTCGTCTGCTTTCCCGAAACCTATCCGGGCCCCTGGAAGGCGCCCCTGAGCTATTCGCCCGTCGAACCGCTGCGGGAGATGGCGGGAAAGCATGACGTCTATATCGTTGCCGGAGCCAACTGTCCCGTTCCCGGAAATCCCGGGAGAGGTATACGTCACAGATCCTTGTGGGGCCGGACGGTTCGGTCGGGAAGGTACAATCGAACGATTCCCAAAGGCCCCTGGATCTATAAAGGCGGTCGTTTTTGGGACTATGATTACCAGGAGGCCGACGACCTGCCGGTGTTCGCTACGCCCTTCGGCACGGTGGGAATCCTCATCTGCAGCGAGGTCTATGTCCCGGAGCTCTCCCGCCTTCTCGCGTTGAAAGGGGCGGAGATCATCTTTCTGCCCGCCGGCGTCTGCAAATACGAACTTCACGCGACCTGGCGGAACCTCATCTGGTCCCGGGCGATTGAGAACCTCGCCTATACGGTGACGTGCCAGAATATCCTCGGCGCCGAGCAGGGGCTGGCCATGATCTGCAGCCCCGAGGAGATTGTCGTCGAATCGACGAAACCCGGAATCTTCATCGCCGAGTGCGACATCGACCGAATTCGGTGGCTCAGGGAGGAGAAGGATCTTTACGGGCCGCCCATGCCCTGGAACACGAAACCCGGCATTCTGCGGGACTGGCGCCGTTCCGAGGTGTATCGAAAGAACTTGCCCCGACTGGTAATAACGAAAGAACGGAAATCACCGCTCTTCCGAATCTATTGCCTCCCCATCCCTGCGGACGAGACGGATATCGCTCATGAATCAGGTGGTTATTCACGACCCCCAACGCGGGCATTGGCTTCGATTCACGCGGCCCCGCATTGTCTTGCAGGCTGGAACTCTGTCAGACGTCATGCCGCTTCTTACGGAGATGGAGAGGCTGGTCCAACGCGACGGATTGTACGCCGCGGGCTGGATCAGCTATGAAGCGTCGCCGGCTTTTGATCCGTCCTTGCAAACGCATCATCCGACCTCTTTTCCACTCGCTTGTTTCGGCCTCTTCAGCCCCCCTACCCTCCTGAACACCCTTCCCGCGGCGCCGATCAAACCTCCGGTTCCATTAGATGGCGACCGTCCGTGAATCGTGAAGAGTATGATGCCGCCATCGCCCGCATCAGGAATCACCTTGCAGCCGGTGACACCTATCAGGTCAACTACACCCTGCGTCATTGGGGCGTTTTCATGGGAGACCCTTGGGACCTCTTTCTCAAGACCTGTACTGATGCGCCCTACGGAGCCTTCGTAGACACAGACGCTTTTTCCCTCTGCTCCGCTTCACCCGAACTCTTCTTTTCATTGCACGATGAGTACATCTTTTCAAAACCGATGAAAGGAACTGCGGCCCGCGGAAGAACCCTCGCCGAGGATCGCAGTAATGCCGCCTGCCTGTATGAATCAGAAAAGAACCGGGCAGAGAACGTCATGATTGTGGACATGATCCGCAACGACCTGGGTCGAATTGCCCGCACCGGTAGCGTAAAGGTTCCCCGACTCTTTGAAATCGAAAAATATCCGACAGTCTGGCAGATGACCTCCACTGTTGAAGCCGTAACCGCGGCATCCTTTCCGAAATATTTTGCAGGCGCTTTTCCTTGCGCGTCGATCACCGGCGCCCCGAAAGTCAAAACAATGGAGATCATTGCCTCTATCGAGACGACGCCTCGGAACATCTACACAGGCGCGATCGGCTTTGTCTCTCCCGACCGTCGCGCCCAATTCAGCGTCGCCATTCGGACCATCCTGATCGACAAATTCACTTCCAACGCCGAATACGGAGTAGGCGGAGGCATCGTCTGGGACTCTACGGCCGCGGAGGAGTATGAGGAATGTCTGAACAAAGCCAAGATCATCTTAGATCCCCCATCCCCTCGTCCCTTCCAGTTGCTCGAAACGCTGCTCTGGACGCCGGATAAGGGATACTTCCTCCTGTCACGCCACCTTGAGCGCCTGCGGGAATCGGCTCTCTATTTCGACTATTCCTTTGACGAGGCGCGGATCCGCAAAGCGTTAGATGAAAAGGCAGAAGCGCTCCCTTCAGAGCAATGCCGCTTGCGCCTCCTGCTGTCCCGGAATGGAGAGGTGGAGTGCAACTTCATGCCTTTAGGCTTACCCGATGGCCGTCTCCTTCGTGTACGGCTGGCACGACAGGCCGTCCATTCCCGGGACCCCTTTCTCTATCATAAGACGACCCGGCGAGACCTCTACGAAGAAGCGCAGACATCCTTCCCTGATGCAGACGACGTTCTCTTGTATAATGAAGCGGGAGAGGTAACGGAATCCTGCATCGCCAACGTGGTGATCCTCCGTAACGGCCTTTTGGTCACGCCGCCGGTCCGCTGTGGTCTTCTCAACGGTACCTATCGTTCGGAGTTACTGGATCGCGGGGAGATATCAGAAGAAGTGGTAAGCCTTTCGGAATTGAAACGGGCGGAAAAGATTTTCCTGATCAATTCCGTACGCAAATGGCGGGAAGCTGTCTTGTCCCCTGAAGACCGGCCATGATCCAAGTCCAGTTTATCTTCGTGTGAAGGAAGCTCCTTCATGATTAAGCTATTCGCATCCACAAAACGCAAAGGCATCTTAGATCCTGGGATCGCTTTGCCTATCTTGCTCTTCTTACTTTGCGCTTTATTCTTCAATCCCCCCGCATATGCAGCGGATCACATCGATAAAGGTCTCAGTATAAAAGGGAGCCACGAGGCGAAAGTCCCGGAAAAGTCGATATCCCTCACGGAATTGAACTCCCTGAAAGTCTTTTACAGGCAATTGGAGCAGATAGGTCGAGACGCAACCGCGGAGAAACTGGCCTCGCTGTTCCAGGAATATGAATTCCTTTTTTTAGCCCTTGTCGGGCCGCGCAACGGTAATTTTTATTCCTATGACGCCGTGAGAAAGGCGTATTCAAGCGAAGACCCTATTTTAGTGCCTTTGCACAAATCACTCCTGGAAAAGGACCGGCACGCCTATAAGATGAGCCTTCTCGGCTATTCGGCCAAGGAGATCTCCGACGTCATCACCGGAAGGATCACGGTCAGCGCCCTGGATAATGCCTTAAAGATGCGCAGCCGCGGCCACAGTGAAAGAGAGATTTCCAACTATCTCGATTCGACCTATAAAAAAACCATTGCCCGCCATAGAGATCCTATCGTGTTGGAAAAGAGATCCCGGGAATTGACTTCAAAGACCTTGATCGGACCGTCCCATTTAGATGCATTGGTGGTTAAATATTCCGAAAAATACGGAATGGATCCCGCCATCATCAGGGCAATCGTTAAGGCTGAATCGAACTGGAGCCCACGCGCCGTCTCAAAAAAAGGGGCCGTCGGTCTCATGCAGTTGATGCCCGGGACTGCCCTCCTGCTGCGAATCGATCCCCATCATCCGGAACAAAATATAGAAGGCGGGGTAAGATATTTTTCCTTCCTGCTGAACACGTTCAAGGATTTCGACCTCGCCCTGATCGCCTACAACGCCGGTCCCGGTTATGCGGATAGATATTCGCGTGGGAAGGCATTCCTGTATGGAGAGACCCGGCAGTACGTTCTTTCGGTCAAGAAACACATGGCCCGTTAGGGTGAAGACGAACCTGCTTACATGACCTCCCTTCCGGAGCATTTGACGGAAAGATCGGGCAAATGTAACATTGACATGCCGGATTTCAAGTATGCCGATCCGAAACCGGTCCTTCATTATTCGAAAGCCGCTGCCCTATCCTCTGTTGCGTGTGCCAGAATTACCTTGACATACGAGACTCCGTTTCGTATTCTCAACCCACGCAAAAGCAAGCTCTTATTAATCAATCGTTACAGGGCCATCGATGTCCGCAGCGGGCTCTAACACCTAAAACAATAAAGAAGCGGGAGAATCATGACGACTGACCACGTGATCATCGGCGCTCAAAGCGCGACGGATCATCGGCTCCGTCTCGGCCGGTGTTCCGCCCAGGCGCTTCCTCACCGACGCGTTATTGTTTACGCGCGTCCAACTCCTGGTTACCGAGTACTATGGGTTCGATGCGGCGCTTAATTTCTGGGATGTCTATAACATCGAAGCCGAGGCCATGGGACAGAGGGTCGTGTATCTTCCGGGGAAGCTGCCGGACATTGATCGTTCCGAGGCGTTGATCAGCACCCCGTCGGATCTGGATCGCATCAAGCCTCCCGATCCGTATAAATCAGGCCGACTGCCCTGGCTCCAGCAGGTCAACAAGCATTACCTGGAGATGACGGGCCGGTTGGAGCGCGCCTATTTTACCGCCCCCTTCAGTCTGGCGGTAAACGTCCGGGGTTATGAAAATCTTGTCCAGGATATGTATGAGCGGCCGGATTTTACGCATCGCCTTTTTTGTTTTCTCTGTGACGAAGTCCTTGTTCCCCATCTCGAAGCCATGCGAAGCGCAATCGGTATGCCGGACCTGCTCATGGACGGCCGCGACGCCTGGGCCTCACCACCATTGATCACGCTCGATATGATGGATGAATATGTCGTGGCCTATACGGAGAGGCTGCGCGACCGATTAGGAACAAACTGATCACGCGGGGCAACTGGGGGGATGCCAAAAGCCGGGACATAGAACGCTTTTTTTCCCAAAAACTTCGCTGCAGCCCCGGTGCATTAAGTGTGCTGGATCCGGACCTGTATACTGTTGGGCCGGAGCGTGTAAGGAAATTTGCTGATGCGCACAATGCCTTTATAACCGCCGGCGTTGACGGAAAGCTCCTTAAGGATGGGCCTGTCGAGGCCATTGTGGAGCGGATCAAACTTTACATGGACAAGCTGGCGAGAGGCGGCCGCTGCATGATCCATCTCAACCAGATTCCAGCCGAGACCCCGCCGGAACATATACACGCTGCCGTGGCGGCGTGCGCCATGCCTACGGCCGGCTGCCTATTCCTGATGATTTAAGCGACGTACATTTCGAAATGCCAAAAAGAGAGAGCTTTGAGGAATTCTTGCGAATTAAAGAGGAACGCATTGACTGACATCTTCCTTGTCAGTCAAACGCCGACCTTGAAGACGATGCTTGAGAATGAACCTCCTCGCAGCAAGCTGCGAGGTATCTAAAACAGCAAGGAACGAAGCAAGCTTCGGGGAATTCACCCCGAGAGATTAAAACGGCATTCATCAGAATCAAGAAGGCCGCATGGGCCTTCTACCAAACCGTCTATCCTGCACCCCATCCTGCATCGTAGGCCCCACTGCACTTACGAGACCACAGAAAATACTCCTTGACGATCTCATCCCATTTTTCCGAATCTAAACTTCTTGCCATCCCGTAGACCGGTACACCACCGTCTTGGGACACAGCCCCAGGTTGTAATTCATCCGGGTAAAGAGGTTTTTCTTTATCCCCTCCATCCATGTTCTGGCAAGTCCACCCGACAACAAATTCTTCAGATTGTCCGAAAATTTTGGTACTTGAACCTTCAACAGCCAAGACTGTCCATAGGGATCTTTACCGATGCTTTCCGGTGAACTGATCAGAGTCTCATTGATGGCAATGATTTTCCCATCCACGGGCGAGAGCATATCGATGGACTTTGCACCCACCGTGCAGGCTCCAGCCCTTTTTGCCCTGGGCCACTTGGGAACCCACCTTTGGGAATTTCACGGCATCGATCCTTCCCACGAGTTTCTGGGCAAAATCGTCAATCCCGACTCTGACGACATCGCCGCTCTCCGGTATTGCCCAACCATGTCCCTGGTGGTAAAATATCTTCCCCTCCGGTAGATGAAACCACCCACTGCTCGTCGGAACGATCCCTTTCGCTGTTCCTTTTGCACCGCTGATCCAGCTCTTCTCATCTTTCTCAAGAAGCTATACATGATTTGTCCTCCTTTCTTTTCAATGCGTTTTTCTCTTTGCGCTATATTCCTTCGCTTCCAGGTTGCGGGTGTTAACAATGAGGCTGGTCCTACCCCTGCGATCGGCGCAGCTCTCAGGCCTTTTAGTTCACCAACGGGCTGCTTACCTTTTCTTCTTTTTGTCTATGGTATCACCACCGTCTGCCATGGTGATCCCAAGATGAGGATTGAAGGTGTAGGCCCCCTCCTTGTTGGTTGCCCCAACCCGATGCCGTATAAAGTAAACGACGGATGCCAAGGTCCCCGTGATCCACAGCAAGGGGATCGCCACTCCCAACGCAACGATAATAATTAAGATTGTCAGCTTCATAACAATTTCCTCTTTTTCGTCTTTATCATTTTTCGGAATGGTTCCCTCTCGATCGATTCTGAATTGCAATTGCCTTTATTCGATCCAATAACTGTGCCAATGCAGCAAGGCCCGAACAGTATTCGGTGCCAATTAATATTTCATAATAAAATAGATTAGTTATAAATATATACAGATCGTCTTGTGATTGTGGTTCAATGGCTGTCTTTACAAGAGTGTATTATTATTAACATAGCATCGTTTATTATTTTTACACTATCGAAATACAAATAAAATTCAGAATGTTATGCTGATGTGAATGTTATAAATATAAACAGTCGGTGATATTGCATACTCCGCCGTGTTCTATCCATCCCGGTACAACGTGTCGAGATGTATTTCTCGTCCAACAGGGGTGTAAATAGTAGGTGCTATGGGACCAAGACCTGATCACCGAAATGGCCAAGGGAAAAGGATGCTTTTGCAGAGGCCGGGGTAGACCTGGATCTGCGAGAGGCCGGGGGTGGTTGCGTTCCATGTACCTCCCTATGAATACTGCTGACGCCCTGGCCAGATAAATCCTCCCGGACACCCCCCCGTCGTCCAAAATCATATTGCTGCGCACACAAATCCATTCCCGGAAAATTCAAGAAAGATTTGGTATAGAGGCATCTTTAGTTTACCGCAGGCAGGCCTGACTTCAAATACTTATCGTTACAATGGCACTCCCGTCCTAGCAATGATAGCGGATAGAAACGTCCATATTCCCGAAATTGATTTATTGCCGATGACAGGAGTATGGATGCTTCCTGTAGCTTGAGTCTCTTCGCAATTTCGACAAGCATCCAACCCTTCGATTGATTATCAACATAAAGCACTACCGGATCGTCCGGGTTCAAATGATAACAGGATCATGCGCGGAGGGAGAAAGCGCCAAGAGGTGCGCAGTGATTCAGTTGGAGGCGAAAAGAGAGTGTGGGGGGGAGTATGCAGAGTGACCCTGAAAAAGTAACCTTCGGAATACCTTACACTTTTCAAATGACCTGAAAACAAGTTAGAATAATTAGTAATTTCCTAAAAAACTGACTGATCTTCCCTCATGAATATGTCGGATTTCTTACAAAAACACTATGTTCATAACGGCGTCTATTTGATAATCATTGTAAATCAATATAGTTATGGAAATGGTCCGTGTCTTGCTACATAAATTTACTTAGAAATGCGGATAAGAATGGCATTAGGAAGGAAACACAACGTTAGGAAGCCGACAATTTACTTCCGTCACAGAAACAAAATCTTATCAGATGATATGCATCATGAAGGGAGGGGGACATGATTAAAAAGATCGGGATCGGTTCTTTATTGGGTTTTATCGTCCTGTCTCTTGCCGTCAATGCAGGTGCCACAGCCATCGGGGTGGATTGGTCGGGAGATACTGGAGAATCAATGAATCCACAAGTAGTGCGTCATCAGTCGCACCATCGGGAGATTCGGGACTGAATTCAATGGCAAAAGACAGCTCGGGGATCTTGTATTTGGCGGAACCCTGGGTGGTTCGCAACGGTTACTACAATCAAGCCAAGTACAGTAGCAACGTTGGTGGCAACGCTGACAGGCATTGGCATAGATTACTCGGTGCGAGGTCTGGCGTTCTCGTCCTCTGATGTCCTCTACGGGTATCGATAGAAATACTACAGGTGATTTTGTTGGTCCCGATGCGCTCTACACGATTAATGCTGGCACCGGCGCAGTCACATACGTTGGCGTCACGGGATTGTGGGGGATTCAGGGACTCGAATTTTCGAGTGACGGAACACTCTATGGCTGGGATGTCGGGCATGCAAAAAATTCCTCGATCGTTAAATCCGGTCTGGTCACCATCAATACATCGTCGGGGGTCGCAACGGATGTCAATCCTAACCTCAACAACGGCGCCGATCCGTCTATCCAGACCTTGGCCTTCAGCCTGGATGGCAGCCAGCTGTTCGGCGCAGGCAGTGGACTTTATTCAGTGAATAAGAGCGATGGGACCATAGCTGCTATTGGCGGGCCTTTCTGGAATGAAGTCTATATCGACATCCGCGGTATAGGAAATCATTGAATCGGCTGCTGTCCCGGAACCTTCGTCATTCTTCTTCTGGTTGCGGGGCTGCTGGGACTTAGCGGGTTGCGTAGGTTCATCCACGGGTAATTCTCTCGTCTTATCAGTAGCGGAAGGTTCGGTCGCGGAAATACGAGCCGATAGCTTAACGTGTTGAATAAAAGCGAAAAAGGACTGTTGATTCAATGTCAACGGTCCTTATCTTTTTTGGAAATCATCCGAAGGGGTATGCTGAAAAAGCTAAAGCCCCCTTGTTACTGATGGTAGATAATGCCCTCAACACTTTTCTTGCTCTTTGTCAGTTCCAACCGCATTGCTGACTCCTATATTGTAACAATTGGTAGCTCGATAAAGACGATTTACAAAAATGACCTTAATCCCGCCGACTTCAATCGGAACACGTTCTTCCAGATTGTATAATGCTCCTCGAATGCTCCTCGAATACTGGACATCGGAATAAGGTACATGATAAGGTACAACATCGAGACGAAAGCTCTGCCGGTACGATAGGAGCGATAGGTTACTTACTATCTATTCAATCTATTCAAATACTTCAGTCATTCATTCCCCTTTGAAGACGGGTTTTCGTTTTTCGGCAAAGGCCTCCAGGGCCTCCAGGCGGTCCTTCGTCGGGATGGTCACTTCGTAGGCCTTTGACTCCAGAGGCAGGGCCACTCCGAGGGAGGCCTCCGTGCCGTTGTTGATGGCGAACTTCGCCTGGGCGACGCCGATGGGGCCGTTCTTGGCGATCTCCCGGGCCATCTCCAGGGCGGCCGGCATGAGCTGATCCGGATCAACAACCCGGTTCACCAGACCGATGTCCAGAGCGGTTTTCGCGTCGATCCGCCGTGCGGTAAAGATCAGCTCCTTCGCCTTTGCGATGCCGATGATCCGCGGCAGCCGCTGCGTCCCGCCGGCCCCGGGAATGATCGCAAGGCTCGTTTCGGTGAGCCCCATGATCACGTTTGACGAGGCGATCCGGATGTCGCAGGCCAGGGCCAGCTCCATTCCGCCGCCGAAGGCGAAGCCGTTGATCGCGGCGATGACCGGGACGCGCACCTGCTCGACGGCGGTGAAGGTATTTCGGATCGTGAAGATGAACCGGCGGACCTGATCCTGCGACATGCCCCTCCGCTCCTTCAGATCGGCCCCGGTGGAGAAGGAGGTTTTTTTCGGGTCCTCGCCCGCGGCGCCGGTGATAATAATGCAGCGGAGCGTCATGTCGAAGTTGGCCTCGCGGATCACCTCGGCGAGCGCCGCCAGGAGATCGGAATTGAAACAGTTCATCGCCTCGGGGCGGTTCAGCGTCAGGATCAGGATCCCCTCTTCCGTCCTCTCCTGCAAGAGAATCTCAGCCATGCCATCCTCCTCATGATTCATTGTTCAGACCTTCAGATCCCCCCAGACCGACTCCCGGACGGGGACGCGGAGGGCGATCTCGAACGCCCGGGCGAGCTTGTCCCGCGCCTCGGAAAAGGCGATGACGCCGTCGTGGAAGAGAAGCGACCCGGTGTAGAAGGGGTGCCCCTCCTCGTCGTAGTGTTCCCGCATCTCCTGGCGGAAACGCGCCATCTCCTCTTCGTTCACCTGCCCGCCCTTGTCCGTGATGTTCTTGCGCCGGACCGTCTCCAGGATGAAACCCGCCGTTTCGCCGGACATGACCGTCGTCCGGCCGCGCATGTTGGTGAAGGCAAAGCGCGGTTTGAAGGCCCGGCCGCACATCCCGTAATTGGCCGCCCCGTGGTCGGGGCCGATCACGTAGGTCACCTTGGGGACCTCGAGGCAGGAGCAGGCGCGGACCATGTCGGCGCCGTACTTGCCGATCCCGCCCCACTCCTCGGCCTTGCCGACCATGTATCCGGGCGACCCCTGCAGGAAAAGGACGGGGATCCGGGAGTTCCCGCAGCGGATCATCCATTCGGTCGCCTTCCGGGCCGCCTCGATGTAGATCACCCCGCTCGCATTCGAGGCGATCACCCCGACGGGGATCCCCTTGAGCCACATCTTCCCGCAGACGATGGATTCCCCGCGCGCCAGGCCGTACTTCGCCTTGTACTCATGGAAATAGCTGTCGTCGGCAAGGCAGTTGATCGTGTCGCGGATGTTGATGTGCTGGTAGGTGTTGATCGGGGTTGAGCGCATCATCTCGCGGAAGTCGAACCGCGGTTCCCTGATCTCCCGCCGCTCGATGCAGAGCTTCTGCGCCGGTTCGAATTCCATCATCGCCCGGAGCTTCGCGATCCCCTCCTCCTGCGTCCGGACCAGGTGATCGCAGCCGCCGGAATGCTGGGTATGGACGTAGGCGCCGCCCAGGTCCTCCATCGAGACCGTCTCGCCGATCGCCGATTTGACCATCGGCGGACCGGCCAGAAAGGCGTAGGCCAGCTTCTCGATCATGATCGATTCGGAGGCGAGATAGACGATGTAGGCGCCGCCGGCGGTGTTCCCGCCGGTGGAGAGGGTGTACTGTTTGATCCCCTTGGCGGACATCCGGCACATGTTGTAGAACATCGTCCCGAAATGGCCGTCGTCGGCGAAGCAGCCGACCTGGAGCGGCAGGTTGACGCCGCCGGAATCGGCGATGTAGATGCAGGGAAGGCCGCACTGCTCGGCGATCGCCTGGGCCCGCATGTGTTTCTTCAGGGTGATCGGGAAATAGGTGCCGGCGGCATAGCGATTTTCGTTGGCAAAGATCATGCAGTCCTTGCCCGTGGACGACGCCGACCCCGGTGACCACGCCGCCGCCGGGGATGTGCCCCCGCTTTTCCTCCTCATAGGCCGGCCCGCCGTAGAGCTTTTTCTTGCCGATGTCGTACCCGGCGTCGAGCCCCAGTTCGAAGAACTCCGTCTCCGGATCGATCAGCATCCGGATCAGTTCGCGCATCGGCTTCTTTCCCTGCTTGGCAAGCCGTTCCGCCTGGGACGCCCCGCCGATCTCGTAGGCCTCCTGGCGGTGCCGGAGCAGGAGCGCATCCTGCTCCTCCCAGTGTTTCAGATTGGCCTCCCGCTCCTGCTCCTGCCGCTCCGCCCGCGTCAACCGCGGTTTCGACTCTTCAGCCATCCTCTGCTCCCTCCGTCCGGCGAAATTCGTTCTACCTAACCGATCACCCGATGCCCGACAGGGCTTAACGGGACACCCCTATTCCCGGTATTTGATCGATCAGTCAAATCAGTTCTCTTCGATACTTCCTTCATCAGACATGCACAGGCTTCCACTGGCAGTAATTACCTACCGAATCGGCCTTTCTAGCTTCACCCGCATTGATTTTCAAGATTCATTACATTAAATATTTGCAAAACAGTAGGACCTCAAGTGACGGCGGCACGACTTTCAACCTCCGCGACCTGGAGGGTCACGACTACCCCTTGACGACGGCCGTCGTACAGTTAGACGCGGCGCTCGACGAGCGGCACGAGCTGGGTTTCTCCATCTGGCCCATGGAGGCAAGGGACAGCGGCTCATTCAACAGCCCCGTCGTTTATCGGGGTAGTCACCTTCCCGACCAACACCACCATTAAATCGGACTGGCTCCTCTACGACCTGCGGGTCCGCTACCGTTACGAGTTCTTCCCGTCGTCTCCCTTAATTCTCGCGGCCGGAGCGGGGGCCATGCTCCAGTACCACATCATCGAGTTGGAGACTGCGGATCTCAGCCGGAAAGCGGATGAGGACGACCTCACCGTTGTTCCATTCCTGCACTTGAAGCTCGGATGGCGAATAACGGAAAAGCTTACCCTGTTCCTCAACGGCGACGGAGGGAAGATGCCAAAGAACTGGTTTGTGGATGGGGGAGCCTACCTGAACTACCGGTTCGGAAGACATTGTGAACTGCGGTGACGTCATCGATCCGACATTTCGGAGCAAGGTCAACGTAATCTGGCTCAGGACGATCTATGGAAGAGAGAGGAGCGGCATCGAGATACATCGCGCATAGTACTCGATTGAAGTGTAGGCGGAAGATCGTTTCAGAGAAACGAAAGCTCTCCGATCCTCCCCCTCCGGTCGTCGTCAACGACAGTTTTCCGAAAGACCGGCACCACGGCTGGAAATTCATCCGGTTCGGACCCGACGGCCTCCTCTATGTCCCCGTGGGCGCCCCCTGCAACATCTGCGAGAGCAGAGGATGCCCGCTACGCCTCCATCATGCGGATGAACCGGGACGGCACGGGGCTGGAGATCTTCGCCCGGGGCGTGCGCAATACGGTGGGGTTCGACTGGCACCCCGTGACGAAGGAGCTCTGGTTCACCGATAACGGACGGGACTGGATGGGCGACAACCAGCCGCCGGACGAGCTGAATCACGCCCCGAGGAAGGGGATGCACTTCGGCTACCCCTACTGCCACGGAGCGGGCATCCCCGATCCGGAGTTCGGAAAAGGGAAGTCCTGTCAGACCTACGTGCCGCCGGCAATGGAGCTTGGCCCCCACGTCGCTTCTCTCGGAATGCGCTTTTACGGAGGCGCCATGTTTCCCGCTGGGCTAGCGGAATCAGATCTTCATCGCAGAGCACGGATCGTGGAACCGTTCGGCGCCGATCGGTTACCGAATCATCTCGCGCAGGCTGGAAGGCAACCGCGCCGTCAAATACGATGTTTTTGCAGAGGGCTGGCTTCAGGACGGGTCCGTATCCGGACGCCCCGGCGACTAGTCCAGGCAATGATGACGGCGCTGGGACGGGATTCAGCGATATCTGAGCGGACAGTGAGACGCGGTCACCTGCTCTTACGGCCGCGTTCAATAATCGCTGGTCATGATGAACAGGGGCTTGGATTCGAAGCTCTCGTAGTAGGGGCGGAGCCGGTCGCAGTTGTAGTACTTCTCGATGTCCACGACCTTCTTGATGCTGGTGACCACATCGAGCGGAACGTCGTCGTACCGGCCGTTCCTGAGGCTGACCAGCCTTCCGTGGGAGTGGCTCAGGATCAGGTTCAGGGCGAGGTTCCCGAAGGCCATCGGGACGATCGAGTCGATCGCGTCGGGGTTCCCGCACCGAACCAGGTAGCCCAGCCGCTGGTTGATGACGTTGACCTTCACGCCCGTGGTTGAACCTGGCAGAGGTCTCGGTGATCGCGGTGGAGATCCGATCTCCGATCCCCCCGAGTTTCCGGTGGCCGTACTGATCCCGCTCCTCCTTTTCGAAGATCATCTCCCCTTCCTCGAACGTGGCCCCCTCGGAGACCAGAGCGACCGAATAACGGCTCGGGTTGGTGAACCGGTCCTGGACCAAAAGCTCGGTCAGTCGTTCGATCCGGAAGCGATGCTCCGGGATGACACAGCGGCTGGCCGCCCCCGCCATGGTGGGCAGCAGGGCGGTAAACCCGGCGTACCTCCCGAAGACTTCGATCACCAGGATTCGTTCGTGAGAGCCCGCCGTGGTGCGCAGACTGTGGGTCATCTCGATCGTCCGGGTGATGCAGGTGCTGAACCCTATGCAGTAGTCGGTCCCGGGGACGTCGTTGTCCATGGTTTTGGGAATGGCGATCACCTTGATCCCTTGTTTCGCCAGATGGACGCTGTAGCTCAGGGTGTCATCCCCGCCGATGGTCACCAGGTAATCGATCCCCAGAAAGTCGAGGCTCTTCAGGACCTCCGGGGTGAGGTCGTTGAACGCATCATTATAGGCGTCCCGCAGATGGTCGGGAACCTCGTCCTTGGGGATGTGGCTCGGGCGGGTTCGGGAGGTGTGGAGGAAGGTTCCTCCGGTCCGGCCCACACGGTTGACGATCTCTTCGGTGAGCAACTGGCAGCAGTCCTCCTGGTGGAGCTTCCGGTCCCGAACGTAGGAGACTACCCCTTTCCAGCCCCGGCGAAGCCCGATCACCTGGAAGCCTTCCCGGATCGCCCGAATCGTGACGGCCCGGATGGCCGGGTTAAGGCCGGGAACGTCCCCTCCCCCGGTCAGGATGCCGATGGTTCCTTTTTTTCGCTTCACGGTGGTCATGCCGCACCTCCCTCATCCATCCCCGTCATGCCGGTTCCCAGGAACGAAATCGTGAAAAAGAGCGTCAAACGAACCGTGAGGGATTCATGAGTTTGAAGAAGGACGAAGTGAACAGACTGAATGAAGGCGAAAAATTGAGTAACTGCCCCCGGTGGAAAGATAGATGACAAGTCAATAATAATCAAGGGATAAAATGTTACTCTCCTAGTCTCGGTACATCGATTCGATCAGGTCCCGGTACTGGGTGTTGATGAATTTGCGCTTCACCTTCATCGTCGGGGTCACCTCCCCGTCTTCCGTGTAGAGCTTCTTGTCGAGTATCCGGAATTTCCGGATATTCTCCACCCGCGCAAGCTGGGCGTTCACCTTGTCCGACCTCTTCCTGGATCAGTTGGAGCACCTCCTCCGACCGGGTCAGGCTGGCAAAGGTGGTGAACTGGACCTTCCGATCCTGGGCGAACTTCACCACGTTCTCCTCGTCGATGACGATGATCGCGCTGATGAATTTCCGGTTGTCGCCGATGACGACCGCATCGTTGATGTAGGGGCAAAATTTCAGGAGGTTCTCGATATACTGCGGGGCGATGTTCTTCCCGCCGGCGGTGATGATCAGGTCCTTCTTCCGGTCGGTGATCTTGAGGAACCCCTCGGCATCGACCTCGCCCACATCCCCGGTGTGCATCCAGCCGTCGTGGAGCGCCTCCCGGGTGGTCTCTTCATCCTTGTAGTATCCCTTGAAGATCCCCTTGTGGCGGACGAGGATCTCGCCGTCCTCGGCGATCCGCACCTCGGTCTCGGGGAGGGGCCTTCCCACGGTCCCCAGCTTGAAGCGGCTCTCTTCGGACATGTGGGTGATCCCCGTCGTCTCCGTCATCCCGTACCCTTCCCGGATCGGGATCCCGATGCTCTGGAAATATTTGAGGATGTTGTGGGAGATGGGCGCGGCGCCGGAAAATCCGAGCTTGACCCGGTCGAAACCGAGCCGTTCCTTGAGTTTCCGAAAGACGGCAAAGTAGGCCAGATGATAGGCGAGGCTCAGGAGAAGGGAGGGAGATTCGCCGGCGAGCTTCGCATCGTTGTAGCGGCTGCCGATCCCGAGGGCCGTCCGGTAGGCGAATCTGCTTGAACCAGGTCGCGTCGGCCATCTTCAGGACGATCCCGGAATAGTATTTCTCCCAGATCCGCGGGACGGCATGGAACAGCGTGGGCGAGACGTCCCGCATGTCCGTCATCACCGTGTCGGTGTTTTCGGTGAAATTGATGATGTGACCGATCGTCAGATGGACCATCAGGTCGTAGATCTGCTCATAGACGTGGTTCAGGGGAAGGAAGGAGATGGTCTCGTCGTCCCTGGTCCCCCGGCTCACGGCGGTCGCCTGTTTTCCGACCCAGAGATACCCCTCGTGGGCGAGCATCGCCCCCTTGGGGGGTCCCGTGGTTCCCGAGGTGTAGATGATCCCGGCGATGTCCTCGCCGCGCCCCTGGGCCACGAGGGTCATCGAAAAGGCCGGGTTCCTCCTCGGCGCGCTTTCGTCCCAGGGCGAGCAGGTCGTCGAAGCTCATCACCATCGGGTCCTTGAAATGCCGCAGCCCTTCCATGTCCCAGACGATCATCTTCCGGAGCGCCGGCGTGTTCTCCCGGAAGGCGAGCGCCTTGTCGAGCTGCTCCTCGTCTTCGCAGATGTAGACCACGGCGCCCGAATGGCCGACCACGTACTCGCACTCCTTCACCGGATTCGTCGTGTAGATCCCGACGAAGGCCGCCCCGGCGGACATCGCCCCCAGGGCCGAATAGAGCCATTCGGGCTGATTCTCGCCGATGATGGCCACGTGGTCCCCCTTGCGGACGCCGAGCGCGTGCAGGCCGAGGGCCACCTGCCGGACCTTCTCCAGGTATTCCGACCAGCGGATGTCGTGCCAGATGCCGAGGTCCTTCCTCCGCATCGCCACCCGTCCGGGATCGGCGTCGACCATCTGATCAGGGCCTTCGGCAGTGTATCGACGCCATAGTATCTCCTAAAAACCGAGATTCCTTCGAGGGGTCGAACATCGGATCCTGCGCGCTGGACATTTTCCGACCCTGCCCTCTCGCACGCGGGGGGCAGGGTCCCGAAAAATCTCCATGCGCGCTTCGAGATCCGATGTTCAACGTCTCCTATACGGAAGCGGACCTTCCGCCGGTACCGCTTGTACCCCTTGACCGAGGTCTCCTTGGCGATCCCCAGGTAGAATTCCTTGACGTCCTCGTCCTCGCGGAGGACCTCGGGCCGGTCGGCGCGGACGATCCGGCCGTTCTCCATCAGAAAGGCGAAATTCGCGTATTTCAGGGCCATGTTCACGTTCTGCTCGACCAGGAGGATCGTCACGCCGTCCTTCTGGTTGATCTCCCGGATGATCTGGAAGATATCCCGGGTCAACAGCGGCGAGAGACCCAGCGACGGCTCGTCGAGCATGAGGAGCTTCGGACGGCTCATGAGCGCCCGGCCGATGGCGAGCATCTGCTGCTCGCCGCCGCTGAGATGGCCGGCCTCCTGGTGCGTCCGCTCCTTGAGGATGGGAAAGTGGTTGAAGACATTTTCCATGTCATCCTTGATCCCCTTCCGGTCCCGCCGGGTATAGGCGCCCATCATGATGTTCTCCAGGACGGAGAGCTCCGGGAACACCTCCCGCCCCTCGGGGACGTAGCTGATCCCCATCCGCACGATCTCGTCCGTGTCCTTCCGGTCGATCCGCTCCCCCATGAACTCGATGGTGCCCTTTTCCGGCTGCTCCTCCTTGAGATCGTAGAGGAGGCGCATGATGGTCTTGAGGGTCGTCGATTTCCCCGCCCCGTTGGAACCCAGAAGGGCCACGATATCGCCCTCCTTGACCTCGAAGGAGATCCCGTGCAGGGCGCGGATCAGGTCGTACCAGGTTTCGATATTGTTCACCTTCAGCATCGGTGCTCCTCCCCCAGATAGGCCCTGATCACCTCGGGGTGGCTCTGGACCTCCTTCGGCGGGCCCTCGACGATCTTCTCGCCCTGGCTCATGGCGAATATCCGGTCGGAAATGCCCATGATCATGTTCATGTCGTGCTCGATCAGAAGGATCGTCACCTGATAGTCGGTCTGGATGTCCTTGATCCAGATGTTCAGGTCCTGCTTTTCTTCCGTGTTCATCCCGGCGGAAGGCTCGTCGAGGAGGAGGATCTTCGGCTCCAGGGCCAGCGCCCGCCCCAGCTCGACGAGCTTTCGTCTTGCCGTAGGGGAGGCTCGCCACGTACTGATCCCGCACCGATTGCAGATCGAGAAAGTCGATGATCTTCTCGACGATTTCCCGGTTCATGATCTCTTCCCGGGCGGCCTTCGATCCCCTTCCCCACAGGAAGGCGCCGGTAAAAACACCCGTTTTCATGTGGATATGCCGGCCCAGGAGGAGGTTGTCCATCACCGTGGCGTTGGAGAAGAGCTCGATGTTCTGAAAGGTGCGGGCGACCCCCCTGCGGGCGATGCGGTCGGGAGTTAAGCCCACCAGGTCCTCCCCGTCGCAGATGATCCGGCCGGAGTTCGGTTTGTAGATGCCGCTGATCATGTTGAAGATCGTGGTCTTCCCCGAACCGTTGGGGCCGATGATGGAAAAGATCGAATTCTTCTCCACGCTGAAGCTGACGTTGTTGTACCGCCCTCAGACCGCCGAAGCTGATGCCCAGATTTTCCAGTTTGAAATGATCCATGTTATTTCTTCCAGGTGGCCAAATCGTTCGCCGTCCATCCCTGAAGATCGATGTAGCTCCCGTTGGGACCGCACTTCTGGATCACAACCGAATCCGATCCCTGATGCTGCTTTTCCGACCAGTTGATCTTGGGACCGATGGTCTGGTAATCCTTGATCGAGTTTAAGGCCTTCAGGACCGCCTCGGTGCTCAGGTTACGCCCCGCCTTCTTCAAGGCCTCCACGATCGGATCGGCAAAGAGGATGCCGGCGGAATAGAAGGTCCCCCACCGCTCTTCCGGCGCGAGCCTCTTGGCGGCTTCCTTGTATTTGACCATCAGGGGATTCTTGGAATCCGGGATCTCTCCGAAGTTCCCGGTGATGACGCCCTCCCAGAGCCCGCCGGAGATCTTGAACATCAGCGGATAATCGGAAAGGGTGTTGGAAGAGACCCATTGGGGCTTGTAACCCGACGTTGGCGGCGGTCTTCAGGGCGATGACCGCCGTCGTCGGGTTGACATACATCAGGACCGCTTCCGCACCCGAGCTCTTGAGCCGGAGGATCTGCGAGGCCAGGTCCTTTTCGGTCGGCTCGACCGGGATCTCGGCCACGAGACTCATTTTGTAGGTGGCCAGGCGCTGTTTGCAGCCGTCGAGACCGTTTTTCCCATAGGAGTCGTTCTGGTAGAGAATCCCGATCTTCTTGAACTTGAGGGTTTCGACGATGTACTTCGTCAGCACGCTCGCCTCGTCCTCGTAGAGGGGATAGACGCTGAACAGGTAGGGCTGGACGGGGAAGACATACTCCTTGACGGAGGTCGCCGGTCCCACCCAGATCACCTTGTTCTGGGCCAGGTAGTCCTTTACGGCGAGACCGCCGGCCGCGGAGACGCCGCCGACAAAGGCGAAGACACCCTGACGCTCCACGAGTTCCTTCACGACGGCTGCGGTCTGGGCGGGGTTGTACATGTCGTCCCGGATGAAGTATTTGATCTTCCGGCCGTTGATGCCGCCCTCTTCGTTGATGATGTCGAACAGCAGCTTGCTGCCCCGGGCCACCGATCCCCAGGGCGCCGCCGGGCCGGTCTGAGGCCCCCACTGGCCGATGCGGATTTCGTTATCGTCGAAACCGGCGGGTTGGGCCGCCTGGGTGAGGCCGACAACCGTCAGGACAGCCAGCACTGCGATCACGGAAACAAGCATTTTCTTTCTGAACATCATGGCATCCTCCTTCATTCACTAATGATTCGATTTCTTCTCCAACTTAATGATCCAATTACACCTTTTTTACGAAATGCTTGGCAAATAGTCCGCTGGGTCGCAGACAGAGGACAAGAATGATCACAATAAAGGCCACAATCGGTTTCCAGTGCGGCCAGTAGTAACCGAAAAAGTTCTCTATCAATCCCATGAGACCGCCGCCGATGATCACCCCCGGTATGCTCATGAGCCCGCCCAGGACGGCGGCGGCAAAGGCGCGCATGAAGGGTTCCATCATGAAAGCCGGGTCCAGGGTGGCGCGGGAGGCAAAAAACATCCCCGCGATGGCGCCGATGAGCGAGCTGAATCCCCAGGCGAAGGAAAATACCCGTTCCGTTCGGATGCCCATGATCTTGGCGGCATGTTTGTTTTGCTGGGTTGCCCGCATGGCCACTCCCAGTTTGCTGTATTTAAAGAAAACATAGAGAAACAGCATGATGAAAGCGGTCACGGCAAAAACGGCGATGGCCCAGTTGGTGACGATCATCCCCTTCACCGGTTCATAGGTCACGGAGGGATTCAAGGGGAGTGAAAAATATTTCTGTTCCGCGCCCCACTTCCAACCGGCCAGACCCATGAGCAGCATCTCCGCCCCGAGGGTAATGACAATCAGCCCCAGAATACTGGGATGCTTGGCAGGACGCAAAAACAGAAACTCGATGAGTATCCCCAAACAGGATGGAGAAGATCATGGTGATGACAAAGGCCAACCAGAAGGGCCATTGATAAACGGTCAGAATATGGAACGCCACAAAGGATGAAAACATGGCCATCTCGCCCTGAGCGAAATTGACCACTTCGGAGGTCTTGTAGATGATCACCACCGCCGTGGCAAACAGACCGTAACAGGCGCCGATCGCCAGTCCTTCGACCAAAAGCTGTCCTACCGGCATCTTCAATCACCTTTCTTTATAAAATATCTTGAGGATTCAAGACTCATCCCTGAAGGGTCTGAATGTCGATTCACCTTCAGACTATCCTTACTGCGTCGCCTTCGTTTAGAAAGGCCATGTCATCCAGTACTTCTTCATGCGAATCCACACGCCGAACATCCCCAGCGGTTCAAAAATAATGATCCCGATCATGATGAGCCCAATGGCGATGCTGCCGATATTTTCCAGGCCCACCATGGTAAACCACTGCTTTGAAACAGCGACCATGAGGGCGCCGACATAGGGGATCTCGGCGATATTTTTTAAAAGGTCGTATTGCAGGTAGGTGATCAGGGTGGCGCCCATGATGCTCCCCAGGATGGTGCCCAATCCCCCGACGACCACCATCACGAGAAACATGATGGAGAGTATCAGATTGAAGGTAAAGGGATCGAAGAATCCAAGGACGAAGCCGAACAATCCCCCGGCGATACCGGCATAGAAGGCGCTTACGGCAAAGGCCAGGGTCTTGTATGCGGTCAGATTCACGCCGATCACCTCCGCGGCGATATCGCTATCCCTGATCGCCACAAAAGATCGTCCCACCCTGGTTTTGAGAATGTTTCTCGCGCCGACCACCATGACGATCGTCGTGATCAGTATCAGGTAGTACTTTTGGAAGTCGGTTTTCAAGATCCAGCTGAACCCCAATGGTTTGAACCCCAGATCGAGCGGCGGCACCTTGATGCCCATTCGGCCGCCAAAGAGATCGACCCCGCCGATGATATGCATGATCGTCAGCCCGAATCCCAGAGAGACGATCGCCAGATAGGGACCTTCTAGTCGTAACGCGGGCAGGCCGAGGATAAATCCAAAAAAGGCGGCAATGAATCCGGCGATGAGAATGGCGAAGACAAAGGGGACCTGAAGCTTGGCCATCAAGAGGGCGGTTCCATAGGCGCCGATGGCAAAAAAACCGGCATGGCCGAGGGATATTTGGCCCGTGGATCCCACGAGTATGTTCAAACCCACGGCCAATATGATATGGACCATGATGATATTGAGGAGATAGACGTAGTAGTTGGGGGCATAAAGAGGAAGAGTGAAAAGGATAAGCAGCAGAGCCATCGTCCAGAAAAGAACCACTCCGCTGTCGAAGAGCCGGATGTCTTCGTAGTAGTCGCGTTTCATGTCCATCATGTCACCTATGACGCCAAGAGGAGAGTCGAGCGAGGGAGCGGAGATCCTCCTTCACAATGTCTTGGAAAGAACGCCTTTACTTTCATGAATCGCGAGCCTCGTCTCCGGAGCCTTATATCAAGCTGCCCAGGATGGGAGGCTTTAACGACTTTTAAAGAGGACGAAAATAACTTACTGTATTTGTGTTGGATCTTTTGATGGTTGGGTGCGCTTTTCCGGCCTCGGCCCATACAAAACCGGTGAACGGGCCGGTGGTCAACACCCCGTTTACGACTGGCGTTTCCTAACAAGCTTTCCAGAGACCTGTCAAGACTTATTTCCGGCCGGATATTTCGTCTTGACTTGGATGACACTTGTCACTATATATCGTCCAGAAAAACGTATTATTACGATTTTATTATTTATTACAATCACCTAAGCGGAACCGACCCGCCCAAAGCATCGGAAGTCCCCGCCCTTTGGTTGAGCCCTTTCCGTCTGAAGCGTCGTAAAACCAGGAGGCGCCCCATGCTGGCAAAAACCGTCATCGATCATCTCCGACAGAAGGTGGGAGCAGAAAACGTATACCAGGACAGGGAAGACCTCCTCGTCTACGGTTATGACGCCACACCGGAGACCCAGGGTTTTCCCGACGTGGCGGTTTTTCCGGAGAATATGGAAGGATTGCGTACTGCCCTTGCCGTATGCCGAGAGGAAGGTCTCATGATCACGCCCCGAGGGGCGGCAACGGGTCTTTCCGGCGGCAGCACGCCCATCGAAGGCGGTATGGTCCTTGGCCTCACCCGGATGAACCGTATCCTCGAAATCGACGAGGAGAACCTGACCGCTACCGTCGAAGCGGGCGTCATTACGATCGATCTGTTCAACGCCGTTGCCGCCCGGGGGCTCTTCTACCCTCCCGATCCCGGTTCACAGAACGTCTCGACGCTCGGCGGCAACGTCGCGGAAAACGCCGGCGGGCTCAGAGGTCTCAAGTACGGCGTCACGCGGAATTACGTCATGGCCCTCAACGGACTTCTTTACGACGGCACGGAATTCCAAACCGGAGGGAAATGCGTGAAAGACGTCGCCGGCTATTCCCTCCGCGATCTTCTCGTCGGCAGTGAAGGGACCCTCGGGATCATCACCGAGGTGACGGTCCGGCTGATCTCCCCGCCGCAGGAAAAGCGCACCCTCCTTGCCTATTTCCGGGATATCCGCACCGCGGGCGAGGCGGTCTCTAGGATCATCGCCGCGAGAATCATCCCCGCGACCCTGGAAATCATGGATAAGATGACGATCAACTGCGTCGAAGACTACATGAAGATCGGCCTCCCCCGTGAAATGGCCGCCCTTCTTTTGATCGAAGTGGATGGACACCCGGCTGTCGTCGCCGAAGAGGCGCAGGGGGTCCGGAAGATCCTGGAGGAGGTTCATGCGGACGAGATACACCAGGCGGAAAGCGCCGCCGAGTCCGCCCGCCTCACCGCCGCCCGTCGGACCGCCCTGTCGGCTGTCGCCCGGGTTTCTCCGACGACGATCCTCGAAGATGCCACCGTTCCCCGGAGCAAGCTTGCCGAGACCTTCGCCGAGATCGAACGGCTCAAGGAAAAATACCAGGTCCGCGTCGCCACCTTCGGCCACGCAGGAGACGGCAACCTGCACCCCACGGCCCTTGCCGATGAACGAAACCCGCAGGAGATCAAAAACGTCCACGCCTTCTTCTCCGAACTCTACGAGAAGGTCCTCTCCCTGGGCGGAACGGTGTCGGGTGAACACGGTATCGGCATCGCCAAGAAGAACTATCTCCTCCGTCAGTTCGGCGAGGGCGGAATGGGCGTCATGCGCCGGATCAAGGACGCCTTCGATCCCGGCGGTCGTCTCAATCCGGGAAAGATCTTCATCGATAACGGCAATCCTGCGGACCTCCTGAGGAAGGGAGGGCCGCATGTCTGAGTCTTCCCCCAAAGGCAACTTCAATCCGCTGGACGCCCCGAGCTACGAAAGTATTTTGCAGTGCATGCGCTGTGGTTTCTGTCTGGCGGTCTGCCCGACCTACGCCCTGACCAACCGGGAGCGTTCCAGTCCCCGTGGCAGGGCGGCGCTGGCCCGCGCCGTAGCGGAGGGAAAGCTGGAATTCACCCCCGCCGTCGGTGAAGAGGCCTTTTTCTGCCTCGACTGCAAGGCCTGTACAACGGCATGTCCCTCGGGTGTCCGCGTCGGGACGATCATGGAATTCTGCCGGAGCCAGGAGCAGGTCTTCCACCCCCCTTCCCTGCCGGCCGGGATGCTGCGCGACTTCATCCTGCGGCGGATGCTCCCCTCGCCGGCGCTCATGGAAACCTCCCTGTTGCCCCTGCGTCTCTACCAGCGACTCGGCCTGCAATGGGCGGTCCGCCATCTCGGGATCAACAAGTTTCTCCCCGATGTCCTTGCCAAACTGGAGGGTCTCCTGCCCCCCTTGAGCCGTCCGCTTCGTCTGGAGATCCCCCCCGTCATCCCCGCCCTCGGGAAGAAGCGGGGCCGGGTGGCTTTTTTCCTCGGCTGCGCGATGAGTCTGGTATTTCCCGAAGTGTCTCGGCAGACCGCCCGGATCCTTTCCCAGCAAGGCTTCGAAGTCGTCACCCCGTCGGAGGTCAAATGCTGCGGAGCGCCGCATCTGGCCGAGGGGGATCGGGAAAGCGCCCGGCGTCTGGCCCTGATCAACCTCGACCTTTTTCTCGGATCGGATGTCGATTACATCGTGACCGACTGCGCCGGCTGCGGCTGCGCCCTCAAGGAATATGAGGAGCTGCTCGAAGGACAGGCGGAACACGAACGGCTCGGCCGGTTTCCGGGCGAAGATCCGCGACATCTCCGAATTCCTCGCCGAAGTGGGGATCCGCACCGAAGAACTCAAACCGGTGCCTCTGACCGTCACCTACCATGAACCCTGTCACCTGGTCCACGGTCAGGGCCTTTCCGGTCCGCCCCGCCAGGTCATCGGAAAGATCCCCGGTGTCGAACTCCGGGAGATGAAGGAATCAAACTGGTGCTGCGGCATGGCCGGGTCTTTCGCTCTGAAGGAGATCGATGCGAGTCGAAAGCTGCTCGAACGGAAACTCTCCCATGTCAAGGCCACCGGCGCCGACGTCCTCATCACGGCAAACCCCGGCTGCCACCTGCAGCTCGCCTCGGGCCTCCGCGAGCTGGGGATGAAACAGCCCGTCCTGCATATCGTGGAACTCCTCGGGCGTTCCCTTCCCTCATGAAAGATCCGCATCCGGAAAGGAACGACCCTTTGCAGCCCTCCGCTCCTCATGCCGAGGAAAAATTCCGGGAACTCCTCGATCTCGTCGCCCGACTGCGCTCTCCCGAAGGCTGCCCCTGGGACCGCTCCCAGAAGAAGGAGGATATCGGCCGCTATCTCATCGAAGAGGCCTATGAGGTTCTCGAAGCCCTGGACGGCGCGCTCGCCGGAGGAACTTCGGGAAGAGTTGGGCGATCTCCTCTTTCAGATCCTCTTTCTCGCCCGGATCGCGGAAGAATCGGGAGAATACGACATGGCGGCCGTTCTCGGAGAAATCAACGAAAAGATGATCCGGCGCCATCCGCATGTGTTCGGAGATGCTCAAGTCGCAAGTGTCGATGCGGTCCGGGCGAACTGGGAGCAGATCAAAAAGGAAGTGGAACATAAGGGAAAAGGGGAGCCCCGCCTCACTGACGGTCTCCCCCGAACTCTCTCCACACTGGCCAGGACGCAGCGGATCACCGCCCGTGCCTCCGCGGTCGGTTTCGATTGGGCCAACGCCACAGAAGTGCTGAAAAAGGTCGACGAAGAGCTCTCGGAGTTCCGGGTGGCTTTGGAAGCGGGAAATCAGGCAGCGATGAAAGAAGAGGCCGGCGACCTTCTGTTCACTCTGGTGAACCTTTGCCGCTTCGCCGGTACTGATGCCGAGGCGGCGCTCCGGGCCTCCCTCGGAAAATTCACCAAACGCTTCGCCTACATTGAACATGCCCTTGCCAAGCGTGGTAAGACGCCTGCCGAAGCCACCCTCGCCGAAATGGACGGGCTCTGGGACGAGGCAAAAAATAAAAAGAATGACGGAGATCCTGAAAGCCGATGAAATATTTCCTCTGTGTCATGGGGATGGTCCTCGTTGTCGAAGGTCTCCCCTACTTCGCATTCCCGGATAAGATCAAATCCTACCTGCGCAAACTGACCGATATACCGGACACGACCCTTCGGATCATGGGCTCCATCGCCGTTATCGTCGGACTCGTCCTTGTTTATTTCGGCACAAGCTGACAGGAACCACGTCCCCAATCCTCTATTCTTCAATGAGATGCTCAATATTTGACTATTTCGACAATGATAGTATGATGCATTCGAAAGCTTTCATTTGAATCAAAAAGGGCGTATGAAACCATATTTTTTACTCGTCGGACTCCTTCTCTTCTTCGTCGCGACGGCAGATTGCCGCGCGGGGGATTTCGAGCCACCCAAGGACGGCACAACGCAGAAAGGGTCTGTTGTGGTCGATTCGGCAGACCCTCCGACTGTGCCGTCAAAGATGTCTCCTCCTGATCAGCAGTATCGACAAGATTCCTGCCAAGACTCCCGCGGAGCCGGTCCGGAAAAAGGACGGCGCCGCACCTAACCTAGGAAAGCAATCGACATCGCCTCCGTTGGACCTGCCGTCACTGGAAAAGCGACTCCGCGAGACCAAGGCCATTGGTGTGTTCACGAAGATCACACTCAAGAATCAGGTCGATGACCTGGTGAATCAATTTCGCGAGTATCACGGGAGACGGGGGAAAGCCACCCTTACCGAGCTTCGGCAACGGTACGATATGCTGGTTCTCAAATTGCTCTCGCTTTTGCAGGATAGCGATGCAACGCTGGCCCATACCATTGTGGCGTCACGCGACGCGATCTGGAGCATCCTGACGGACCCCGCCAAGCTTTCATCTATTTAAACCGACAGCAGGAGAAACGCTATGAAAAAACGTATGCAGAGTTGGAGCCTGATCATTGTGGTGACGATGTTGTCGTTTACCGGAGTGTCGCAAGCGGCAGACGACGTATCGATCACCAGGGATCTGACCGCCGTGATCGCGCTTTTGGGGTTGCCCTGCGGCAAGGTCGTCAGTGTCGTAAAAAAAGGCGACAACGACCACATCGCCTCGTGTGAGAACGGCAACCGCTACCGAATATTTTTAAACACCGAGGGACGGGTCGTCGCGGAGAAGCAATGAAAGGCCTGCGGAACTTCGAGATCAAATCTATCTATCCGATCTCAGCGACATATGACTCAGCCAGACGGTATATTCGGCAGCGACAATTCTGAGAGGGTATTGTCTGTGAAACGTTTTGCCGCATACTCTATGATGGCTCTTGCCATCCTCATCGGCGGGGGATCCCTCCTTCTTTTCGGAGCGTTTCTCATCATCGGACCCCCTACCCTCCTTTGCTTTGACGTCTCGGAAAGCGAGGCATTGCTCTGGGACGGGCTTCTCTCCATCCTCTTCTTCGTTCAGCACAGCGGAATGATGCGCTCGTCGTTTCGTGCCTGGCTTGCTTCCATCATCCCGCGCCATTACCATCCGTCGATTTATGCCATCGCTTCCGGCGTCGCACTGACAACCGTAGTCTTCTTCTGGATGCCAACCCAGATGGTTGTCTACCAGTTGGAGGGGCTGTTCCGTTTTCTGGCTCGCTCGGTCTCCTTTTTTGCCATCGCGGGTTTTTGGTGGGGGGTGCGGTCACTTCAAGACTTTGACACATTCGGTTTGGCTCCCCTCAAGACCCATCTCAGCGGCAGGCAACTCCGGCCGCCAAATTTCGTTCTCCGCGGCCCTTATCTCTGGGTCCGTCATCCTCTCTATTTTTTCGTGCTGGTTCTCATCTGGTCCGCCCCCGACATGAGTTCGGACCGCTTGCTTTTCAACGTGCTCTGGACCCTCTGGGTCGTTTTCGGAACAGTTCTTGAGGAGAAAGACCTTGTCGCCGAGTTCGGCGAAACTTACCGTGACTATCAGAAGAACGTCCCGATGCTTTTTCCCCGTCGGTTTCCAGGCCGAAAAACCATCAAATCTCATTGACTTTCTATCCTGTTTCTGTTTATCTGCCGCATCTTTACAGCACGGGTGCAAAATTTTAATATGCAGTTAAGTGAATTTGACTATTGTCTTCCCGAAGAACTGATCGCCCAGGAACCGGCCGGAGTCCGGGACCAGTCCCGGATGATGGTGGTCCACAGAGAGTCGGGGGCGTGCGATATCCGGACATTCCGGGATCTTCCGGAATACTTCGGCCAGGGCGATGTGATCGTCGTCAACGATTCCCTTGTCTTTCCGGCCCGTCTCATCGGGAGGAAGGATACAGGCGGGCTGATCGAAATCCTCCTTCTTACCCGGCAGAACACCGGTGACTTACCGGAAGAGACGTGGGAGGTCCTCCTCCGCCCGGCCAAGCGGGTCCAGGTGGGAATGACGATCACGTTCGATGGAGGATGCCGGGCCACGATCCTCAATCGCCTGTCGGAAAAACAGTGGTTGCTGAATTTTCAAACGTCGATCCCGTTCGACGATTTCCTCGCCCGGCAGGGAAGAGCCCCGCTGCCGCCTTACATCAAACGCAGAAAAGATCGGTCGCGTTCGGAGCAGGATCTTGCGAGATACCAGACCGTCTATGCCCGCGTGAAGGGTTCGGTAGCGGCGCCGACAGCGGGTCTCCACTTTACCGGGGAGGTCCTGGATCGGTTGCAAAGCCGGGGTGTCGAGATCGCCCCCGTCACGCTCCACGTCGGCTATGGAACGTTCCTGCCCATCGAAGCGGACCGGGTGGAGGAGCATCTCATGGAAGAGGAGCATTTCTCACTCGACGAGGAAACCGCCCGGAAAATCAATGAGGCAAAGCGGGTCATCGCCGTGGGAACGACCGCGACACGAGTCCTCGAATCGGTGGCCGATGAACAAGGGAAAGTCAGGCCTGTGTCCGGATCAACGCGGCTCTATATCTATCCCGGATATCCTTTCCGGCGTGTCGATACGCTCCTGACCAACTTCCACCTCCCGAAATCGTCCCTTTTCCTTCTCGTGTGTGCCTTTGCCGGCCGTGACGTGATGCAGAAGGCCTATCGTATCGCTATCGAGAACCGGTTCCGTTTTTACAGTTACGGCGACTGCATGCTGATCTTATAGGCGGGTGAAATGGAATTTACGAGAATCACAAAAGACCCGGCCTGTGAGGCGAGGCTGGGAAAGATAAAGACACCGCATGGTGATGTATCCACACCGGTCTTCATGCCGGTGGGTACCCAGGCCGCAGTCAAAGCGCTGACGCCGGAGCAGGTCCGCGACCTGGGAGCGGAAATCATCCTCGGCAATACCTACCATCTCTACCTGCGGCCCGGACATCAACTGATCGCGGAGCTCGGAGGACTGCACCGATTCATGAACTGGCACGGTCCGATCCTGACCGACAGCGGGGGTTTTCAGATTTACAGCCTTGGCGCACTGCGGAAGATTGCCGAGGAGGGAGCGACCTTTCAATCGCATATCGACGGCTCCAGCCATTTTCTCAGCCCCGAGTCGGCGGTGGAGATTCAGGAGGCCCTGGGGAGCGATATCATGATGTGTCTTGATGAATGCATCGCCTATCCCGCCCGGCGAGAGGAAGTGGAAAGGGCGCTCGAACGAACCGCCCGCTGGGCATTACGCTGTAAAAAAAGCCACCGGAATGATGGTCAGGCCCTTTTCGGGATCATCCAGGGGGGCGTTTATCCGGACCTTCGGCGTCGCAGTGTGGAAGAGATCACGTCGATCGGTTTCGACGGCTATGCCATAGGCGGGCTCAGCGTCGGTGAGCCCAAGGATCTCATGCTGGAAAACCTTGTAGCGACGGCGCCGCTGCTCCCCGAAGACCGGCCGCGTTACCTGATGGGCGTGGGGACGCCCGAGGATCTCGTCGAAAGCGTTTATCACGGAATTGACATGTTCGACTGCGTGATGCCGACTCGAAGCGCCCGGAACGGATTGTTGTTTACAAACGGAGAAAAGGTTGTTATAAAAAACGCCCGTTACCGGGAGGATGGTTCGCCTGTTGACAGTACATGTGATTGTTATACCTGTCAAAATTACTCACGAGCCTATCTCCGGCACCTGTATGTCGCCGGGGAGATCCTGGCCATGACATTAAATACGATCCACAACCTCCGGTATTATCTGCGTCTCATGGAGCGGATCCGGGAGGCGATCCGGGACGGGCGGTATGCGGATTTCAGGACCTGTTTTATAAAAGAACGAATGGATAGAGAGTCCGGAGTGTCGATAGGGGCGCAGCCGGTAATAAAATGAAGAGTGAAATGACTTTAAGATAACGGAGGAGACTATGACGAATTTGGCTTATGCAATGGGGTCACTACCTGGCGGAGGAGGTGGCGGAGGCGCCGCCGGCGGCGATTTCAGTTTTATCATTATGATGGGCGTTCTTTTTGCCATCTTTTATTTTCTCCTGATCCGCCCCCAGCAGAAAAAGCAGAAGGAAATAAAGAATATGATCGCCAATCTGGCTCATGGTGATCTGGTCATGACTTCGGGGGGAATTCAAGGAAAGGTCACGGCGCTGACCGACACGGTCGTTACCGTCGAAATCGCCGACAAGGTCAAGATAAAGGTCGCCAGGAACTTTATCGCCGCCGTTCTGCAGAAGGCGCCAAAGGAATAAGGCTGAAAGGGGTAAACCATGTTTAATAGCATCCGAATCAGGGCCGCCGTCACGATCCTCCTCTGCCTGGCCGCGCTCGTCTATCTGGCGCCCACCCTGACGTCCGATCTTCCCGAGACCTGGAAGCAATACCTGCCGACCGACAGAATCCATCTCGGACTCGATCTGCAGGGGGGAATGCATCTGGTCCTGGAGGTGCAGACCGAAAAGGCGGTGGAAAGCACCTTGGAGAGAACCATGGGCGATCTGAAGGAAAACCTCATGGACAAAAGGATCCGCTTCAAGCTCCGCGAGCGGACCAAGGACAGGGACATGACCTTCGAGTTTCCGGACGTCCCCGCCCGCGACGCATTCGAAAAACTGCTCAAGGACGAATATCCCGACCTTGAAATCGCGACCTCCGAGATGGCTGAAGGCCGCGGGCTGGTGACCCTGAAGATCAGGGACAAACGCGCCGCAGAAATCAAGAAAATGGCCGTCGAGCAGAGTCTGGAGACGATCCGGAACCGCGTCGATCAATTCGGCATCTCCGAACCGGAAATCATCCCACAGGGAACGGACCGGATCATCGTCCAACTGCCCGGGGTAAAGGATACGGCCCGGGCCAAGAGCCTGATCGGACGGACGGCCTTGCTGGAATTCAAACTTGCCGATGACGAACACAGTCTTGATGAAGCCCTCAAGGGGAATGTCCCCGAAGGTTCAATCGTCGCTTATGAATCCCATACGGACAGGACCTCCGGACGCAGGTCACAAAACCCGATTCTTCTTAAAAACAAATCGCTCATGACGGGTGACGCCCTTGAGAGCGCCAAGGTCCAGATCGGCGACCGCTTCGGCGAACCGCACGTCTCGCTGAAATTCAACGCCCAGGGGGCGAAAGACTTTGACCGGATCACCGGGGACAACGTCAAGAAACGGTTGGCCATCGTCCTGGACGGCATGGTCCACTCCGCCCCGGTGATACAGGAGAGGATCTCCGGAGGGCAGGCCCAGATCACCGGCTCCTTCACGATGGAGGAGGCGACCGATCTGGCGATCGTCCTGCGCGCGGGCGCTCTTCCTGCGCCGGTCAATATTCTCGAGGAACGGACGGTCGGCCCGTCTCTCGGCCAGGATTCGATCGACAAGGGAACCTGGGCAAGTATCGTCGCCGGCATCATTATCTTGATCTTTATGGTGATCTACTATCGCCTGACCGGCTTTGTCGCCGACGTCGCCCTGGCCATGAACATGCTGCTTCTGCTCGGCGTCATGGCTGCCTTCAAGGCAACCTTGACGCTTCCCGGTATCGCCGGCATCGTGCTGACCATGGGTATGGCCGTGGACGCAAACGTTTTGATCAATGAACGGATCAGGGAGGAACTCCGGCTGGGAAAGACGCTGAGGGCGGCCATCGAGGCCGGCTACACGAAGGCCTTTTTGACCATCTTCGACTCCAATGTGACGACCCTCGTCGCGGCCCTGTTCCTCTTCGGCTTCGGGACCGGGCCGGTCAAGGGATTTGCCGTGACTCTGACCATCGGCATCGTGGTCAGCATGTTCACCGCTATCGTCGTTACGCGGATCATCTTCGATTATTTGATCTGGAATCGGAAGATCCAGAAGATCAGCATCTAGAGAGGCGGATACAGGCCTCGACAGCGGCCTTTGGGACGATGACGTCCGGCGCCTTTTGTTTTTGAGGAGAATGGAATGGAAATCATAAGAACGGACACCAATTATAATTTCGTCAGGTTGATGAAGCCCGCCGTCATCCTGTCGCTTGCCGTGATCCTTATCGGCATCGCCTCTCTGATCTGGCACGGGGGACCCAACTACGGCATCGATTTCGCGGGAGGATCTCTGATCCAGGTCAAGTTTCCCTCCGCCCCCGATGCCGACAAGATCCGCGGCGCCTTCAAGACGGTAGGCTTCGAGGGAAGCATCATCCAGCAGTTCGGCCCCAACGAGGTGATCGTCCGAATGGCGGAGGCAAGTACCGATCCCAAAGGTCTGACCTCCCGCGTCGACGAGGCGCTCACCGCGGCCTTCGGAAAAGGCGCCTACGAGGTGCGGCGTATCGAGATGGTCGGTCCCAAGGTCGGAAAGGACCTGACAAAGAAGGCGCTTCTGGCCATCATCTTTTCCTGGATCGGCATCCTGATCTATGTGGGGGTCCGGTTCGAATTCCGTTACGCCCTGGGCGGAATCGTCGCGCTCATCCACGACGTTTTGGTCACGATCACCTTTCTTTCCCTCTTCGATAAGGAGTTCGATCTGAACATCGTTGCGGCGCTCCTGACGATTATCGGTTATTCAATCAATGACACCATCGTCATCTTCGACCGGATCCGGGAGAATTCGCGGAAGAACATCAAGATGTCTCTGTTGGACGTCATCAACACCAGTGTGAACCAGACCCTCAGCAGGACCCTCCTGACGTCGCTCACGGTCTTCATCGTCCTGATTGTTCTGTTTATCTTCGGAGGCGCCGTGATCCACGATTTTACCTTTGCTCTTTTGGTGGGTACGGTGGCCGGCGTCTATTCGACCGTGTTTATCGCCAGCCCGATCGTGCTTCTTTTTGAAAAGATCAAGCCCTCGGGCCTGAAGAGGAAAAAATAAGTTGACCGCTCTGGAGGTTGGAGGATTGACCCTGTTCATCCTGGTGCTCCTGTTCGGCACCTTCTCCATTCTCTTCGGCTTTCCGGGGACCGTCATCATCCTTATCGATGCGTTTGTCTACTCCGCGGTTACGGGTTTCGAGAAGGTCGGCATCAAGATCCTCGTCACCCTTCTGGTCCTGTCGGCGCTTGCGGAAGTCGCTGATTTTGCCGTAGGTATGGCGGGGGCGGTCAAATTCGGCGTCTCCCGCAAGGGATTCTGGGCATTCACGATCGGAGGATTCATCGGCGCTCTTGTCATGACTCCCTTTTTTCTCGGCCTCGGCCTCATCGTGGGGACTTTTCTCGGTGGGTTTATCGCCATTCTGACGGTGGAATTACTTGCACGAAACAGGCTCAAACCTACACTCCGGGCGGCCTACGGGGCCATTCTGGGCCGTGTGGCGGGGATCTGTGTGAAGGGCTTCATCGCCCTGATCATGGTCATTATCACGTTAACCAGCGTCTATTCTTAAGGAAGAAAGAATGAGCAAACCTAAATCCAAATTACGTGAATACATCGAAGCGATCCTCCTGGCCATCGTCATCGCCTTCTTCATCCGGACCTTCGTGATCCAGGCCTATAAAATACCCTCCGGATCGATGAAACCGACGCTCCAGATCGGCGACCATATTTTGGTCAGCAAATTCAATTACGGCGTAAAGCTTCCCTTTCTCCGCTCCACTCTGATTCCCCTCGGAACCCCTAAACGGGGTGACATCCTGGTCTTCATCTACCCCGAAGACCGCTCGAAGGATTTCATCAAGCGTCTCATCGGCCTTCCCGGAGACACCATCGAGATACGCAACAAAAAGATCTTCTTGAACAACCTTCCCTTGAACGATACCCGTGGGGTGTATGTGGATAGTCTCATCATTCCAGGTTCCGTCCAGCCGAGGGACAATTTTGGACCGGTCACGGTCCCCGAAGATTCGATCTTTGTCATGGGGGACAACCGCGATGAGAGTTATGACAGCCGCTTCTGGGGTTTCGTCAAGATGAAGGATGTCCTGGGAAAGGCCCTGATCATCTACTGGTCCTGGAACCATGAGGACACCTGGGTCCGCTGGGGTCGGATCGGCACGATTCTGCATTGAGTTGAACA
>CAWJHT010000013.1:0-13144 GCA_963842685.1 uncultured delta proteobacterium
AGGCTATCGACCCGCATCAGAGAATTTCGGAAGAAGGGGAGCAGGGGTATATTCGGGAACGATCTCCTGGAGTTTTCGTCTGATCGCCGGAGCGTCGAACCGATCTGCCTCTCCATTCAACTCCTTCAGCTGCGCATCCAGGAGGGCGGACCATTCCCGCAGGGACGGGGAGACCGCTTGACCGTCGGTACGAAGGACCATGATCTTTTCGTGTTTCGTGGGAACAATCCCTTCCCCCACGGTGATCAATTCCTCATAGAGTTTCTCACCATCCCGTAGGCCTATAAAGGTAATCTTCACGTCCTTATCCGGCTCCCGGCCGGATAGCCGGATCAAATCCCTTGCCATATCGACAATCTTTACCGGCGTTCCCATTTTCAGGATGAAAATTTCCCCCCCCTGCCCCAGCGCCCCGGCCTGGAGAATCAACTGGGCGGCCTCGGGAATGGTCATAAAAAACCGCCTGACCTCGGGATGGGTCACCGTTACCGGTCCCCCCTGTTCGATCTGATTCCGGAATACGGGAATGACGGATCCCGAGGACCCTACCACATTACCGAACCTGACCGCCATGAAGAGCGTGCCGCCGTCCTGAAAAGTCTGCATGAGCAGCTCCGTCACCCGCTTGCTCGCTCCCATGACGTTCGTCGGTCGGACGGCCTTGTCTGTAGAAACGAGGACAAACCGTTCCACCTGATGTTTCAGTGACATTTCCATGATGACGCGACTGCCGGTGATGTTATTGAACACCGCTTCCCAAGGATTTTTTTCCAGCATGGGCACATGTTTGTAAGCCGCCGCATGAAAAACGACCTGCGGACGGTATTTTTTAAAAACGGACGTCATGAGCTCTTCATCCTGGACACGGCCCAGCACTGCCAGGAACCGATCGTAATGCAGGTTGTTGCGGAGCTCCAGCTCGATGTGAAAAAGGTTCGATTCGTTTGCATCGAGCAGAATCAGGTTCTTGGGTTGGAAGCGAACGATCTGACGACACAATTCGGACCCGATCGATCCTCCGCAACCTGTGACCAGGATCGTTTTACCATCGAGATAACCTAGGATTTCCTCCATGTCGAGCTGCACGGGCGAGCGTCCCAGGAGATCTTCATAATTGACATCTCTCAAGGCCTTGATGCTGACCCGGCCATCGATGATCTCGCCTATTCCCGGTAGGGTTTTGTAGGCGATCTGGCAGACTTTGCAGGTCTCGACAATCCGTCGTATCTGATCCCCCGTGGCGGACGGGATGGCGATCAGGATCTCTTTGATCTCCTCGTCCTCTATTATCTTTGCCAATCCGTTCAACGATCCCAGAACAGGTATGCCGTGAATCGACCGGCCGTGCTTCTTCAAGTCGTCATCGATAAAGCCGACGACGGTATAGGGGAGTTGATCATTTTCAATGATTTCCCTTAAAATCTTCTCGCCGGCATCCCCGGCGCCGACGATGAGAATGCGCCTGCGCTGGGCGGTCGGAATGAAAATCGTCTGTCCGTTCCGATCTTTTCTCAGATAGAGAGTCCTGATCAGCATGCGTAGACCGCCGGTCAACAGAAAGGTTAAGCCGCCGTCCATCACGAAGACGGCCCGGGAATACCCCCCCTCAAATCGATAAAAGACAAAGATAAACGCCATGATGATGAGCGTCGAGGTAAACGAAGCCTGCAGAAGCCGCCAGAAATCCCTTGTGCTCGTGTATCGCCACATCCCCTTATAGAGATCAAACAGGAAGAAGAGGCACAGCTTCAGCGGCGGGACTATGACCAGCATTCGCTTGAGCTGCCGGACATAAAAGGCATCTAAGGAGAATTCGAAGCGGAAGAGATAGGCGAAGGTCAACGCCGCGGCGAACAGGAAGGCATCACCAAGGAGCATCAGATAAAAATTGGGATTCTTCAGCTGATTCTTCATGTCGGATCCACACAGATGGAGAAATCTTCACATTCCCGGGTCAGGTGGGGGCTGTAAAAAGGATCGTTTTTCAAGAGGCCCCCCCAGCGCTCTTTCATCAGATCGATCTCGCCACGGAAACGGATCTGTTTTTCCACCGTATCCTCGGGACCCCGCGTCTGCGATTCATGATGGTAAAGCGTCAGATGGGAAAGACAGAGGTTATAATAACCTGCTTTCAGAAGCCGGATGCAGAAATCGACGTCGTTGAAGGCCACAGGCAGGGCTTCGTCGAAGCCACCCACCTCCAGAAACCTTGCCTTTTTCACCATGAGGCAGGCGCCGGTCACGGCGGCGCAGTTTGCCGTGATCCGCAACCGGTCGAAGTAGCCAGGCCGATCATTCGCAGAGTATTTATGGCTATGGCCGGCGACTTCCGCCTATGCCGAGCACGACGCCGGCATGCTGGACCGTATCATCGGGATAGAGCAGCTTCACGCCCACGGCGCCGATCCTGGGTCGCATCGCCTGGGCAGCCATTTCGGAAAGCCACTCCTCTGAAACCACTTCAATGTCATTGTTGAGCAAAAGGACCAGATCACCCGCGGCGTTCCGCACTCCTTCATTGATCAGGGCGGGAAAGTTGAAGGGGATCGGCAGCGGTGCGACACGGAAACGGGAGGGCTCCTTCTCTTTCCAACGGCGGAAGAGGTCCAGGGTCTCGGGTTCCCGACTGTCGTTATCGACGACGATCACCTCAAAGTGGTCATAGGCGGTCTTCTCAAAGATGGATTTCAGGCAGGTTTCGAGCAATGCAGAGAGGTCCCGGGTGGGAATGATGATCGAAACCTGCGGCCGGCTCCTGGAGGCGGTACCGCACTCGGTAGCGTCCGGACAATCCGGCGATCGGCTCCACGAGGGCCTCTTCTCCCCGTCGCTGCAAGGCCTCCCGGATGGCCCGGAGTCCGGCATCCTGGGCATAATCCTTCGATCTGAAAATTGGCCGCGCTTGATGCCGGTATGGAACGCCAGTGATAGAGCACCTTGGGAATATGGCAGATCCTTTCCGTATGCTCGGTCAGACGGAGCACCAGATCGTAGTCCTGACTCCCTTCAAAACCCTCCCGGAATCCGCCGATCTGCCGGACCAGGGCGGTCCGGTACACCCCCAGATGACAGGTATACATGAGGGAAAGAAAGGTGTCGGGCGACCAGTCCGGCTTGAAAAAGGGTGAATGCCTCCTGCCCTCAGTATCGATCTTGTCTTCGTCGCTGTAGATCATATCCACTTCGGGTTGGCGGTTGACGAGTGAGGCGACCTCGTACAGGGCATCGGGCGTCAGCTCATCGTCATGATCCAGGAGCGCGACATATTCTCCGGTAGCCAGGGAAAGGGCTGAATTGGACGCCGCCGAGATATGGCCGTTGACCTCCCGGAAAACCACCCGTATGCGCCCATCCCTGGCCCTGTATTTCTCCAGGACCCGGCGGATATGCGTCGCCGTAGAGGCATCATCGGCGATACAGAGCTCCCAGTGGGGATAGAGCTGGGCCAAAACCGAATTCAGGCATCTTCTCAGCCAGATCTCATCGGTGTTGTAAACCGGCAGCAGGATGGAAATGAGCGGCCGGCAAGGGAGATTTTTCTATCTCTTTGCTGATACGGTCGCGATCCCTGGTCGTCAAACGATGTCTTCTCTGCCAAGTTCGTAGATGTTCACAGGTTCGCCAGGATGAAAGCGCTCCTCGAAGGCGTACCATAGACCCAGCCATCCTTCCTGATGGATGATGCGTCAGGACCTTCCGGCCGCGGCGGGGCAGCGCCTTCAGGAAGAGAGAACAGGACGCCGTCGCGCAGGAGGTTGTAAAGGAGGATGCGGATCAGCGTCCGGAATTTTCTCAGGATCACGGGCAAGGTGAGTTTTTCCTTTGTCCTACCGGACCGGATCTTTCTGCATGGCTTCGACCATATGGAATTACATTTTCCTTATCTGAAGACCGGTCTTCTCCCGTCAGGGCAACAGGGGGACCTTTTTCCAGCCGTCACTCTGCGTGAATTCCCGGGAGGCAAAGCACCAGATGACGAGCTTTTTCTTCTTCCAGTAATTGGGATCCCTCTGCGCCCGCCTCAGAAGGTTCACACGGGCCGGTGTGGCGCCGGAGCCCCGCACGGCGGCCAGATCCACCGGAAAACCCAGCTCCAGGGCCAGCTGATCGGGCAGGCCTGCATCGCGGGTCTGCATGTCCTCTCCGGCATGGAAGATGAGATTGTGGCTGTCACCGACAAGAAGGACCGGGCTTTTCTGATCGGGGGCGATGGACTTCAGGGCCCCCGCGCTGCCTGTGCCCACCTGGCGGACCGACAAAATCTCCTGCGGAAGGCCCTTTTCGCCGAGGGCCTTCCAGAGATCCCCCGCGATGGGCAGAGATTTCCAGGCCGACTGATAGGTCGACTTCGGGATCGCCTTCAACCAGGGTCGCCCTTCGATTTCCTCTCGGATCTTCCGGGCGGCCAGGACAGCAGCCATTTCCCGACCAATGGGTATCCTGTTTGCAGAAGAGGGCTCCCTCCCGGTGAAAACGGTTGGCCAGAAAGAAGGAGGTCAGGTCAAGAACCCGGATCCCTTCTTTTCGTAAGAGCTGATAAAAGGCCTGCGTTTCCTTATCGATTCGCACAGGCGGATTTTCAGGGGAAATCGCCAAGCTGATCGGACAGGAAGTCGGGATAGACGACGCTTTTGGGAGGGACGGGAACCATAAGCAGCTCGACACCCATCTTCTTGAGTTGCCGGTAAAAATCGACGATGGCGGGAAGGGGATCGGCGAATTCGGGTTTGGTCGCCCTGCTGACCTTTGCCGCCGCCGGGCCCCAGAAAGGCCCCGCCGATACGAAGCGAAGCTCCGGACCGAAGAAGAGCCATCCCTCCTTGCCTGAAACGGTCATGGTTCCCTGCTGCTCCGCCGACCGGGCCAGGGAGGCATACTGATCGATCACCTTCCGGACGGATTCCGCCTCCGCCGCGAAAGAGGTCGCGGCAATGAACCAGAAGCCGATACCCGCCAGGAGAACAGAAAGTCTTTTTCGTCTCATCTTCGTTTACACCTCTTCAAAGGAGATCCCCTTCTCATTTTTTCACCGCCTCGCCCCAGCAGGGTTCCACAAGCTGCAGAGCCGGATCGTCCAGTTCGCTGCGGTTGATCCCTTCATACCGTTCCGCCACATCGGACCAGGCAATAAGACGCAGCGTCACCGACTCTCCCGGCCGGTACTGCGCCGCCGCCGTCCAGACATTGTCCGTCATGCTTCTCATATAGACCATCGCCTCCGTCTCGGCCAGGGGGCGTCCGTCCGTTTCCAGATCCGTCAGGTGGATCGCCATGACATGATCCTTATAGGCCACCGTCCCCGGCCTCGGCACGGCAGAGACCGCCTCGATTTTCCCCTGGACGATCCTTTCGCTCCCCGGCGGAAGGGTCAGATACTTCACCTGCGGCGGCATCCCGGTTTTCAGGTCGATCCTTTTCCAGTTGCCCACGGCCAGTTCCCGGATGGCGAACTGATAGATCACCAAGCGCTTTCCCGCCAGACGATCCCTCCCTTTTGCCAGTTCACCGGCAAGAAATTCCCGGGTGGCATAGGAGCCGTTGTCGTTGCGGGTGATGCGATCCAGCGGCCGCTGCAGGGCATAACTGAGCTGCTCGATGAAGCCGCCCCCTTCACCCCATCCCATGGCCCCGAGAGAATAGATGTTGCTGAAACTGTCGCCGAGGACGAGGACATCCGCCGTTTTCTGCGGCTGCCAGGGTTCCCCTCCTGCCCCAAGGACTTTGCGGATCGAAACCTTCTCCCGGGGAAAGATCCGCTGATTCACAGGCAGACCCAGCATGACGGCCAGATCGCCGAGCTGGGTTATCCCGTGATCTTTCCACACGATAGCCGGACGGAGGCAAAGCGGGAAGGGAAACATGCTCCCGAATAAAATCCTTCAGCCTTTCCGCCGCCAACTCCACGGCCTCGGGACGCCAATGGGTATCGGTCGCGAGATACTGGACCTGACCTTCTTTTGCTTTCGCCCCCATCAGGACGGGCGCCGCATCGAAGACAAGAACGCCTTCGCGTTCCATTTCCTCCTTGAAGCGTTCATAGGAGGGATTCTGCAGTTCCGTCTGCCGCCCACATAGTGCGAGGGGACAGCTTTTCCGGGTGAATCATGGCCTTGATCGGTGTCGGCACGATGATCAGCTCTATCCCCCTCCGGGCGAGCTGCTGCTTCAGGTGAAGGATCGCCGCCCGCGGATCCGGCTCTATCGGCGTGGTCCATTCACTGACCCCTGCTGCACGCTTCTGCAGCTGGACGGGATGGAGAAAGGGCGGCCCCGTCAGATAATCGACTCCGGGCCGGTAAAAGAGCCAGGGCGGCACACCGCCGTAGGCTTTCTCATTGCCCGCGCCGAGCCATGCCGTCAGGACATACTGGATCTTGGGACGAATCCATTTCCCGATGACGGATTGATCGTCCAGGGCCTCTTCAAATCCTTTCATCTCCTTCAAAAGATGGCGGTTCACGGTAAAAACACGGGAAAGGACGCCGGATGACCCGGAATCTCCGGAGAGCGGTCATCGCCGCAGGCAAGAGGGAAAAAACATCATAGGCCTGGGGCAGAGGGGAACGCCTTTTCCCCGCCGCATAATCGCTGAACTCCGCGACATGCTGAACCAGGGGGACGGACAGAATGACGAGCAGAAAGAAAACAATCAGACCCAAGGAAAGCGCCGGGCGGATCAGGGTATGCCCCACCTCTCGTCTCGCCATTTCCTCTCGTCGGTCTTGAAATTCCCAATCGCTCATCGATGCCTGCTTTAAAAAATGAAGTAGATGAAGGGATTGTAAGCCTGTGTCATCAGAACCGCCAGAGAAACCAGCAGTGCCAGGGCAATCGGCGCCGCTTTCCACAGGGGAATCGTCCGCGTCCAGTCCCATGTCTGCGGGCATCCCCAGACAATCACCGCCGCCAGGCTGAAAGTCCCCCAATAATAGGGCTGATATAAAATACCGCCCAACAAGCCGGCGCCGGCCTGAACGGTTGCCAGACCGAAGAGACTGCCGAGATAGGTCAGCGCCGACGGCAGATCGGGCGTTCTGAAGAAAACCCAGGCGATCAGGACGATAAAAAAGGTCATGGCGATACGGCAGGGTCCCGGCATCCGGCGGTAAAAGGCGTTTTTCCCTTGAGCACGCTCTATCACCAGCATCCCGCCATGGATCCCCCCCCAGATGACGAAATTCCAGGAGGCCCCGTGCCAAAGCCCCCCCAGCAGCATCACAAGGGCCAGATTGACGTAGGTGCGCCACACCCCTTTCCGGTTGCCCCCGAGGGGGAGATAGAGGTAATCCCGCAGCCAGGTGGAAAGAGAAATGTGCCATCGTCGCCAGAACTCGGTGATGGATTGCGAGAGGTAAGGGGAATCGAAGTTCTTCGGAAAAACGAATCCCAGCATCAGCCCGAGGCCAATGGCCATATCGGAATAGGCGCTGAAATCGAAGTAGATTTGAAAGGCATAGGCTCCAAGACCGTACCAGGCATCCAGGACGCCGCGGGAGCCCGCATCGAAAACCACGTCGGCAATCTTCCCGCAGGGGTTGGCGAGCAGCACCTTCTTCGCCAGGCCGAGGCTGACGAAGGCCACGCCCCGGGCAAATTTCTCCGCCGTATGGGTCCGGTTGGCCATCTGGTCGGCAATCTCGCGGAAACGGATGATCGGGCCGGCCACGAGCTGGGTAAATAGGGAGATATAGCAGGCGAAATCAATGATATTGCGCAGCACTTTCGCCTGGCCGCGATAGACATCGATGGTATAGCTCAGCAGATGGAAGGTGTAAAAACTGATGCCCAGGGGCAGGGTGACGCGAATCGCCGTCTCCAGTTTCAGATGGGACAGTCCAAACCAGTGAATCAGGAGATTGTAGTTTTCCATTGTGAAATTGAAGTACTTGAAAAATCCCAACATGGAGAGGCTCGTGCAGACGGAAATGGCGAGCCAGACCTTTTTCCGACGCAGACCGGCGCCGTCCGATCCCTGAATCTCCGACGGCGCCGACCCGACCATGAGCCGCTCGCCCGCTATTTTCAGTCCGCAGACATAGTTGATCAGAGTGGAGACCAGCAGCAGGACGACAAACAGGGGATTCGCCCAGCCGTAAAAAACGTAGCTCAGAAGCGTCAGGGCCAGATGCCGGCCCCGGCGGGGCAGTCCATAGTAAACGGCAAGGGTCAGGGGCAGAAAATAGAAGAAGAAAATCTGAGAACTGAATACCATGTTGGATCAATCAGACGGTCATTTGCGCAGCTCGTAGAAGAGCAGTCAGTTTGAATTCATCGCTGTCCATGACCAGCCTCTCTCCTTCCAGCTCGGGATGGTCATCGTAGCGCTCCAGGACCATCCGGTAGGTTTTGCCCTTTTCCCGTATTGCGTCCTTGAGAACCTGGCCCTCCTCGATCACCCAGTGGGCGGCCATGAGCTTCTTTTGGCGATAGGAACCGGAGATGACCCGGACGACTTCATAGCCGTTCACCAGAAGCGCGCGCCGATAGGGGGCGATATCCTGGGGGGTAGGAATGACGGAAAGATCCGTCAAGCGGGCTTCGACTATCAGGCGTTCCATGGTTTTTCGCAGCGGCAGGCTTTTCCGGAGCGGCGGTGACGGATCCGGTCTTCGCCGCTCTTGATGACGGACTGTCGATGGGTTTCTCTTTGCCCGCCTTTTTAGTTCCGGTCGCTTTTGTCGCTTTTTGCTTCCCGTCATCAGCGGGCGCCACCCAGACATCGGGGAAGAAATCTCCCCCGATCATTTTTGGTCACCTGCCACCAGGAGTCAATCGCCGTGAAATCGGCATTGAACCGGCCGACATAGATCTCCACCTCCCGGCCTCCCCCGGCGATGCGGTTCGCCCCCGAACCGACCTTGTACGGCCCCGTCATTGCCATGATCCGCGGATCATTGCTCCACCGGGGATGGTAAACCTCATGGCCGTGGATACCCGGAGCATTGCTGATATTGATCTGCCACTTTTTTTTGTTTTCCAGATTCACAAGGGTCAGATTCCGGTGGGCGCCGTCAAAGATCCAAAACAGGGGCTTTTTGTCACTGGATAACGATGTCCAGCAACCTTTGGCCAATATTCTCAGCCCTCTGTTCGGCAGATCGGCGACGCCGCCATCGGGCCAGGGAAAGTTGCCGCCGGCCATCCGACCGTCCGCTGATAACTGAAAACCAAACACCATCACTGGCGTCTGATTCCAGACCAACTCCCGACTTCCGGAACCGTCCAGCGGCATCCGGTAAACCTCCGTCGAATGGTCCCGTTCCGGACCCCATTCTCCTCACCATAATAGATCCATTCTCGTCCATCCCGAGGATCCCGCCAGACCGCCAACCCAAAACCGGAAACAATTCCCTTATACCCGTCCCGTCCCAGTTCACCACATAAACCTTCTTCCGGATCCGATCCGAGTAAACCACCCGGTCCCCGCGCGGCGTGATCAAAGGCTTTGCATAATTCCCAACAGTCCCCAATATGGCCCTCTCACCGCTTCGTCGGCCGTGTCCAAACCCATCAGCCGTAAATTGCCCCTCTTGGCAAAGGGATCGCTCCCTTCCCCCACGTCCTGAACCCAGGCAACACGCGTTCGTAAACCTGCGATGATGCCCTGCCCGGAGGTTGACGAAATTCCACCTGCTGCTTCTGGCGCTGCCCAGGCCTGAACAAAAAGACCTAGGAAGACGACCGCCAAAGTGGATGGGCATAATGATTTCAGAAGAATGCCGGGAGAAAAGTCCTGACGGGCCATCCGGAAGCTCCCTTTCGTTTTTACCATGATAATACTCATATATTTGTTCATTCGTTTCTTTTCTTTGCCGGAGAAGAGAGCCGCTCAGCGCGTCAGGGCTCGTTGGAATGCACTGGCAAGTTTCGAATGCCCGGCGACGTTTGGATGCAGCCCATCCGAAAGAATATAGTCGCTATTCCAATTTAGGGCCTCCTCCAGATCGGCAACGGTGACCCCTTCCGCAGAGGCCAATTGGCGGATCCTCTTATTCAATTCAATAGTACTGGGCTTCATCCAGGCCCACTGACCGAAGACGGGTGTTAGGGTTGCAATGACCGGTTTGGTGCCGTAGGCCTTAGCCCTCTGGATCATGTAGCGGAGATTGCCGATGGTCCAATCGATGGGATAAAAGCCGTTGTCATTCGCCCCGAAAAAGATGGTGATGTATTTGGGGTTATATCGGGCCAAAAGACTGTCGATCCAGTAAGCGCCATCGGAACTTAAGGCTCCGTTGACTCCTTCATTATAGACTGTTTTCCCCCAGTTAACTGAAAGTAGGTATACATAGGAGGCGTCATAACCGACGCCCTTACCCACGGTGATGCTGTCTCCCATCGCCAGACAAACATCCCGCAGTGTATTGCGGATTATCACCGATGTCTTGCCTGAATCCGCACTTTCACCATAGGCATTGACCGCAGTGACCACGTAGTAATAGGTTCTGTCAGAGGTCAATCCCTCATGGGTGTAAGGACTCGTCACGTGAGCAATCTTTGTTCCGGTTTTTCTCGATATATCGGAGGACGTCGACCAATATAGATTGTAGGAGGTCGCCTCGGGAACGGATGTCCAGCTTATGACGGCCTCACGGTTCCCTGCCGTGGCAGTCACTCCGCGCGGGGCAGACGGAGTCGCCTCGTGCGGAGTAGCAGACACTATCTCAGAGACGAGACTTTCACCATATGGATAAACAGCGGTCACCATATAATAGTACGTTGTACCGTCGGTCAGGTTTTTGTGGGTGTAAGGACTTGTGACACCCGATATCATGGTGCTGCTCTGCTTGGTCACGCCGGCGGATGTGGACCAGTATATATTATAAAAGACAGCCTCGGGATCGGTTGTCCAGCTGATAACTACCTGCTGGATCCCCTCTGTCACAGTCACACCACTCGGGGCAGACGGAGTCGCTTGCTGCGGAGTGGCAGATATTTCCGCGGATACAAGACCTTCCCCATATGCATTGACACTGGTCACCACATAATAATACGTGGTACCGTTGATCAGGTCTTTATGGGTATAAGGAGTGGTTACATCCGATATCTTGACGCTGCCTTGCTTGGTTATGCCGGCGGACGTGGACCAGTATATATTATGAGAGGTAATGTCGCTCGCGGCATCCTCGGGCGACCAACGAATGATCACTTGCCTGTCGCCGGCAAGCACCGCAATATTCGATGGAGGCAAGGGGGGCTCCAAAGCCGAAGGTGTCGCTGACACTTCCTGCGATTCGCCGCTTTCGCCATATTGATTGGCCGCGGTCACCACATAAAAATAAGTCGTGCCGTTGGTCAGGTCGGTATGGTAATAGATGCTTGAGACGTCCGGAATCTTAGTGCCGGTCTGTTTATTGACTCCGGCCTTCGTAGACCAATAAACATGGTAAGTTGTTGCCCCGCCTTCCTTTTCCCAGGACAGGCTGGCCTGACCATTACCACCGGCTGATATAACATTTAGCGGCGCCGAAGGGGGAGTATTCAATGCTAAATCCTCTCCCCCGCCCCCGCCTCCGCAGGAGATAAGGAAAAAGCAGAAAACCGTGAAGATGAAATGCGCAAGCCTATTTTTCATAATGCCACCCAACGTAAATATAAAATTTTTCACTCCCTCAGGGGAGTTGCTATATAACCGATCGGCAAAGAATGCCCCAAACTTGAACCTACAGAATCTGTACATGCGGGATCGGAATGATGAAGCGCCCGCCCCACTTCCTAATGTATCCCATCTGTTCGATAATTTCCTCCTTGATATTCCAGGGAAGAATCAAAACATAATCGGGTTTGTCTTCCCGGATCTGATCCGGGTGTTTTACCGGGATGCGGCTACCCGGCAGGTAGCAGTTCTGTTTATAGGGACTCCGGTCCACGGTATAATCCATAAAGTCCGTCCGGACACCGCAATAATTCAAAAGCGTGTTCCCCTTGGCCGGGGCGCCGTATCCGACAATTTTCTTCCCCTCGTTTTTTAGAGTAATCAAGCATTGGAGAAGATCTCTCTTGACGGACTGGACCTTTTGGTGGAAAGAAAGATAATGGCGGATGTCTCCATATCCCGATTCCAGCTCCCTGGTTCTCAGTTCATCTACATGCGTGGAGAGACACCTGCCGGGGTCTTCAGGATGACCCGCATAAATCCGCAACGATCCTCCGTGCGTGGGAAGTTCCTCCACATCGAAGATCACCAGGCTATGCTCCCGAAAAATCCTCTCAACGCTGAGAAAGGAGAAATAGGAGAAGTGCTCGTGATAGATCGTATCGAACTGAATCTCCTCAACCAGCCGGACCAAATGGGGAAACTCCATCGTAATCACACCACCGGCCTTCAGCGCCGGTTTCAATCCTCCCACAAATTCGTTGAGGTTGGGGTTATGAGCCAGCACATTATTGCCGATGATCAGATCGGCCTGTCGCCCCTCTTGACGCATTTTTTGCCCATAGATCGTGTCGAAGAAAACGACATCCGTGGGAATGCCGTTTGCCAGGGCCACCGCCGCGGTATTTTCGGCAGGTTCGATGCCGAGAACGGGGATGTGATACTTTTTAAAGTACTGCAGGAGATAACCATCATTACTGGCAATTTCGACGACGGATGATCCTTCGTTCAGCCCGAATCGTTTCACCGCCATATCGACATACTGCCGGCAATGCTTCAACCAACTCTCCGAATAAGAGGAAAAATAGGCATAATCGTTATTGAAGATATTCGTCGGCGTTTCAAACTCATCGAGCTGAACCAGCAGACAACTCTCGCAGACATAGACATCCAGCGGGTAATAGGGTTCCATTTTATGGAGATCCTCTGCGCGCAGGAATGCGTTGGATAGGGGGGATGACCCCAGAGAGACAAACAGATGCCTGAGCGGTGTTTGACAAAAACGGCAATGCATGGACATTGAAACTCCTTGCTTTATCTTAACAGGAACACCTCATACACAATATGATTCCAGATATGCAACCTTTTTCTCATTATCAAGGACTGAACCTGACATCGGGGAAGAGAGTCACCCCGATCGTTAAATGTTACTCGCCACCAAGTTTCGATCGATGTATAATTGGGATTAAAACGACCGACATAAATCTCTACCTCCCTGCCTCCCGCGGCAATTCGGTTTCGGTCCAGCCCCCACCTTGTAAGGTCCCG
>CAWJHT010000014.1:0-11763 GCA_963842685.1 uncultured delta proteobacterium
GCAGCAGATCTGAAGGGAATCAAGACGGGGCTCTACTGGGGCTGGTATGTGGTGCTGGGCGCGTTTCTCATCCTGGCGATCAATTACGGGGCGCGGTACAGCTTCGGCGTTTTTGTCAAAGCCGATGGCCGCACAATACAACTGGTCGCGGTCGGCGATCTCCGCAGGGATGTCGATCATGGTCCTGGCCTATGGAATCGGCGGGATATTCGCCGGCAGGCTTGCCGATCGGATCGCCCCCCGCTGGATCATCACCGCCGGGGCGATCTTAATGGCCACCGGCCTTTTTCTGACGGCGCTGATCCGTGAACCCTGGCAGTTTTACGTGACGTACGGTGCTTTCGGGGGTTTCGGCGCCGCCTGTCTGGGCGTTGTGGTCTGCAACTCCTCCGTGGGAAAGTGGTTTGTCCGGAAGCGAGGTCTCGCCATCGGTATCGCCTCCATCGGCGTGGGCGCCGGAACGATGGCGACAGTGCCCCTGGCGGGCTATGTCGTCAAGGTCTACGGCTGGCAGATGGGCTTCGCCTGCATTGGGGTGTTCGTCCTGATCATCGGAGTGGGCCTTTCGCAGTGGCTCATGGGGCGGACGAAACCGGAAGATTACGGCCTCCAACCGGACGGAGGAAGGGCGGGGAAGAACGGTCCTGCGTCCGATTCCGAATCTTTCGCTGTTCCATCAGCCCCTCCCACACTCCGGCCGGTTCTCAGGGATCCCCAGTTCTGGATCATGGTGGTCTGTTACAGCCTTGCCGTGATGGCGGAGATGTCGGCCATGGTCCATCAGGTCGCCTATGCCCTGGATCGGCAGATCGACAAGGTGGCCGCGGCGTCTTCCCTGGGGATGATCGGTATGGCCAGCATCTTCGGACGTTTTTTCTTCGGGTGGTTGTGTGACCGCATCAGCGATGCCAAGTATGCATCGGCGCTCGGTTTTTTATTAATGGCCGTGGGCATGTTTCTCCTCATCAGAACGACCACGGTCACGATGCTGTTCGTTTATGCCCTCCTGTTCGGTTTTGGATATGGCTCGATGACTGTGCTGATGCCCTTCCTCCTGGCGGACCGGTTCGGACGCCATATCCTGGGGGCCACCTACGGCATGCTGGTTTTTTTCGTCATGGCGATCGGCGGCACCACCGGACCCATGATCACCGGATACATCTATGATTTGACCGGTTCCTACGACAACGCCTGGCTCCTGAATCTCGCAGTCCTTGTGATCGTGACCTTCCTGATCCTCACCCTGAGCAAACCGGGAAAGGAGGCCTCCCAGGCGGGTGGAATAATCCTTCCCGGAAATCCCAAAGGCTGAAAATCGATCACTCCGGATGTGCTCATCGGGAACTGTCGGAATCGGCTTCGGTCCCGACGCGTCTTCACCCGCATACCCTGACGCGAATCCTGGAGTTTCGCCCACCCCTCAGGAATGAGTCTTTCCAGAAAACGAGAGCGGATTGTTAGTGATAAACGCCTGGAAACGGTGTATATTGAGAACCGGAAAAAGCATTTTGAGATTCGGGTATGGCAGACCATCGGCACTTTTTTATGATGGGATGAACATGCTTTTGTTGAAGGCCGTATTTCGGTGTTAGTGCGGAGATCCTCATGGAACCCATAGTACATCTTTTTTACCGTGGTTTTTGTCGGCCTTTTTATTGTTTTCATCATCCGCTTGATACTGGACCGGAAACGACTAAAGTCATTTGCAGGTGTTGTTTTTAACAGGGAGATTATCGAAACCTTGGGTCACGTCACTGTGGACAGGTGTGACGGTATCTCCATGAGACTGATCGTTCACAGGCTGGCAGGGGAAAAAGGTGAATCCGGCAAGATAGGATTGGAATCTCATGGCATGAGATTCAGAGAACATTATTTTCACATGATCACTCTGAATAACACAGAAGCCCTGAAAATTGCCGATCTCCTGGAGAGGATCGGTTGATGGAATATATTTATTTTGCACTCGCGGTTTTTACGCTATTGTTTTTTTCCCTGATCGTGATCGTTTTCATCAAGGAAGTCAGGAAAAGGTACAGGCAATGCGGCAGTCTCATCCGTTCACTACTGGAATCCAATGTCACTAAGCCCCTTGGAGAGTATGATGTCATTGTCTTTGGCACTATGCCGTCCAGACTCAGGATATTCAAAGAGGAAAACAGGATGGACACTCCGGCGTCCGTGACGTTTGAAATCTGCCGCAAAGGATTTTTCTCCTATGACCGCTATGATTATACCATTGCCGGGGAGGACCTGCCGGAATTGGCGAGGCTCTTGCGCAAAGCCGCCGGGGTGTAAGGGTGATGATATGGTGGAGTTGAAGGTTAACCATTGGGAACGAAAAACGACTGAGAGGTGAAGGGATGAAGAAAATACTTGTGGCCTATGACAGCAGAACCGGAAAAACAGAGACGATGGCGGAGTATGTCGCTGAAGGGATAAGGATTTCCGGAAACCAGGCGGAATTGAAGAGGATTACCGCTATCAAGAACGAAAAGGATCTCCAGGGGTATGACGGTTATGTTTTCGGGTCTCCGACGTACCACAGGGATATGATCGGGACCATGAAGACGTTCCTGTTTTTGGTTCAGAAGGCCAATCTGGAGGGCAAGGTGGGCGGGGCTTTTGGTTCCTATACCCATAGCGGTGATGCCCCCCAGCTGATTTTCGATACGATGGAGAACGTATTCAAGATGGAGATGGTCAATCTGGGATCATTCAATCTTCGTGAGCATCTGGTGGACACCACAGAGGGGATGCGCGCCTGTCAAGCCTACGGCAAGGCCATGGGTGAAAAACTGGGGCAATGATTTTCAGGAATCTCCACTGCTATTTCCTGGAGACCGGCCTTCTCGATCGGTGAATTCGGATGTGAGGATGGTTTGATATGAAAAATCCACTCCTGGAGCAATACAGATCCTTCCTTAAGGATACGATCAGGAAGCGTATCGACTTTTCGCAGACCGATCAAAGCCGGGGTGTCCACCCGCCGCCGATTGAAAAACCTTTTCCTGTGGATGCCGTTCTTATTGACCTTACAAGAGATGAGTCATTGAAGGGTATTCCCGACGTGAGTCTCTTGGAGGCGATAAAACACCGCAAAAGTCATAGAACCTTCCTGAGCCGTTCCATGACGTTGGAGGAGCTCTCTTTCCTCCTTTGGGCGACTCAGGGCATTCGCCATCAAATTGATCGCGGACATGCCTATAGAACCGTCCCTTCGGCAGGCTGTCGCCACGCCCTTGAGACCTATCTCACTGTTCTGAATTGCGACGGACTGGACCCGGGTGTGTATCGCTATCTGCCCTTGGAGCACAAACTCCTTTTTGAGTTTACGGAAGATCACCTCAGAGAAAAAATCGTGGAAGCGGTTTTCGGTCAAACATACCCTGGGAAGGCTGCCGTGACGTTCATATGGACGGCCATACCCTACAGAATGGAATGGCGATATGACCTTGCGGCGCACAAGGTAATCGCCATCGACGCCGGTCATGTGTGTCAGAATCTTTACCTGGCCTGCGAGGCGATCGGCGCCGGGACCTGCGCCATCGCCGCGTATGATCAGGAGGCCCTGGACCGTTTGCTGAGGATCGACGGCGAAGAGGAATTCACTATTTACCTGGCACCCGTGGGGAAAGTAGCTAAATAATTTCTGGATTCTTGAAGTGTCTCATCTCACACAAGACCAATGAAGTGATGAGCCGGTACGAATCATGCGCATTCGCTGAATCCGCATGAATGGCAAACGGCACACCCCCCCTCATGTTCGATCTTGCCGCCGCATTCGGGGCAGGCCCCTTTAAAAAGCGCCCGTTTCTCCATTTTCTCTGCGTGGCCGGTGGAAGAGAGATGATTTCGTATGGCCTTGGCGACGGCATCGGCGCAGGAAAGAATCTTGTTTTCACCGAAGCCCGAATGGGAATGGCAGGAAATATCCAGGAGCTGCTTGATGACCTGGATCGGCTGGACCCCGCTCCGCCAGGCAAGGGAAACCATCCTCCCGATGGCCTCGCTCTGAGATGCGGCACAGCCGCCCGCTTTCCCCATGGTGGTGAACAGCTCGAACAACCCGTCCTCATCCTCGTTGATGGTGACATACAGAGGTCCGCAACCGGTCTGCATTCGATACGTCCAGCCTTTGAGGGACGTAGGACGTTCACGAACGGTTTTTTTACCGTCTCTCTCCGGTTCTTGCGCTGTTTTGGCAGTAGAAAGGACCTGACGATCCCTCGATCCGTCCCGATAGATCGTCACGCCCTTGCATCCCAGTTTGTAGGCGAGTTCGTAGACATTCCTGACATCCTCGATCGTCGCCTTATTGGAAAAATTCACCGTCTTGCTGACGGCATTGTCCGTGCTCTTCTGGAATGCCGCCTGCATCCGGATATGATCCTCCGGGGTGATGTCATGAGCCGTAACGAAGACATTGCGAACATCGGCGGGGATTTCGCCGATGTCCCGAAGCGTCCCGTGTTCCGCAATCCTTTCCATCAGGTCAGCGGAATAGAAGCCCATTTCCTTGGCCATTTTCTCGAACAGGGGATGGACTTCGACCAGGATATTGTTATCGAGGACCTTCCGGACATAGGACACGGCGAAAAGTAGGTTCGATCCCCGATGAGGTATTCGCAATGATGGAGATCGTTCCCGTCGGGGCAATGGTGGTCACGGTCGCATTTCTGATCGCAGCCATTTTCCGCTGCGTAAAAAGAGAGCCTTCGAAATTCGGAAATGCACCCCTGGCATTTGCCAAACCCATTGAGGCCTCATGCCCTTCATCGTTGATAAAGGCCATCACCTTTTCTCCCAGCTCGACGGCCTGCTCGGAGTTATAAGGAATTTTCAGGGCAATGAGCATATCGGCCCATCCCATGACACCCAGGCCGATCTTTCGGTTGGCATAGGTCATCCGGGCAATCTCAGGCAGGGGATACCGATTGAGTTCAATCACATTGTCCAGAAAATGGACGGCCAGGTGGACGACCTCTTTGAGCCTCTGCCAGTCGATATGTCCCTCCCGTGCCATCAACCCCAGGTTGATGGACCCCAGGTTGCAGGACTCATAAGGGAGCAACGGCTGTTCGCCGCAAGGATTGGTCGATTCAATCGCACCGATGTGCGGTGTGGGATTGTCCCGGTTCAATCGATCGAGAAAAATGACGCCCGGCTCCCCGTTTTCCCAGGCATGCCTGACGATCAGGTCAAAGACCTCCCCGGCCCTCAATGTTCCGGAAGTTGCCTTATCCCGGGGATTGATCAACGGATAGGATTCATCCTGTTCCAAGGCCTCCATGAAGGCCTCGGTCAGACCCACCGAGATGTTGAAATTGTTCAACTGCTTCTGGTCGGATTTGCAGCGGATGAAGTCCAGAATATCCGGATGATCCACCCGCAGGAGACCCATGTTGGCGCCTCGTCTCGTACCGCCCTGCTTGACCGTCTCCGTGGCGATATCGAAGACCCTCATGAAGGAGATGGGACCGCTGGAAATCCCCGCCGTGGATTGGACCACATCATTGTGGGGACGGAGATTGGAAAAGGAGAACCCTGTGCCGCCGCCGGATTTATGGATGAGAGCGGTGTTTTTCACCGCATCGAATATTTCATCCATGGAATCTCCCACGGGTAAAACAAAACAGGCGGACAACTGGCCCAATTCGCGGCCGGCATTCATCAGTGTGGGGGAATTCGGCAGGAATTCAAGCCCCGCCATGAGCGCATAAAACTGATCGGCCAGGGCTGAGGTGTCGGCGTCATCGTTGAATTTTTTGTCGGCATGGGCAATCGCTTCGGCAACGCGCCGGAACATATCTGCGGCCGACTCGATCACACGACCGCTCTGGTCTTTACGTAAATACCTCTTCTCTAAAACCGTTACGGCGTTTTTCGATAACTGAGGAACGATGGGTTGATGATTGTCCACAATACTGTCTCCTTGCCTGATGGTCATGTGAAGCGTTCAATACGTAGCCGTAGCGAATGAATGCACAATATATTGTAGCGGTTTTCAGTATAACCACAATATATACGATTCGTCAACCAGAAATTTCTACCCAGTCGGCGGTCAATTTTTTAAGGAAGAATCCATGTGAATTCCGGATCTTTATCATAACGAAGCCGCTTCCTGAAAAAAGGGAGTGCTCCTTTACAGAATTTTTACCGGAGAAGCAAGCATTGTTTTGGGTTGATTACGGATTGCCATGACGGGCTCAATCAGGACCGATAGTTCCTCATCGGGTGACCTCTCGTTCCGGCCCCAGGGATGCACCTTCTCCTGACTCCCTTTTGACAAAGCGGGGGATCGTAGTTAATTTACATCAGTGGAAAAAGTAAGGAGGACGCGATGATGAAAAAAAGACTGATTTTGACCATGATACTGTTATTTGTTCTGGGGTGTAATACGGGCAACAGCGCCCAGAAGGAGGCGAAGAAGAGCATGGCAGAGACAAAAGGTAGCAATGCAACGGCCACGTTTGCCGGGGGGTGTTTCTGGTGCGTGGAGTCCGATTTTGAAAAGGTGCCGGGTGTCCTGAAGGTCGTATCCGGTTATACGGGAGGGTCAGGGGAGAATCCCACGTATGAGACATACCATGACAAAGGGCATATCGAAGCCGTTCAGGTCTTTTACGATCCCGCAAAAGTGACTATGCGCAATTGCTTGATGTGTTCTGGAGGCATATCGATCCTACGGATCCGGGGGGGCAATTTGTCGACCGGGGGCCCGGGTACCGGAGCGCCATTTTTTACCACGACGAAGAGCAGAGGCGGCTTGCGGAAAAATCCAAGGAGGAACTGGCAAAATCCGGGCGGTTTACCAAACCGATTGTGACCGAGCTCATCAAGTTTGAAAGGTTCTACGACGCCGAGGACTATCATCAGGATTACTACAAGAAACAATCCCCTCCGTACAAGTATTACCGCAGCGGATCAGGGAGGGACCAGTTTCTGGAGAAGGTGTGGACGCCGAGTCGCGGCGATCTGTCAATCCAAGCCAGGACAAGGTCTACACAAAGCCCGACGATGCTACCCTGCGGAAGAAATTGACGCAGATGCAGTACGAGGTGACGCAGAAGGAGGGCACCGAACCTCCCTTCCAGAACGAATACCATGATAACAAGAAAGAGGGGATCTACGTGGATATCGTTTCGGGTGAACCCCTCTTCAGTTCGCTCGACAAATACGATTCCGGAACGGGATGGCCCAGCTTCACCCGGCCCCTCGAACCGGGCAACATCGTGGAGAAGGAGGACAACGGCCTTTTCATGAAGCGCACCGAAGTGAGGAGCAAGCATGCGGACTCCCATCTCGGGCATGTCTTTCCGGATGGTCCGAAACCTACGGGGCTTCGGTACTGCATGAACTCGGCCGCCCTGAGATTTATCCCCAGGGAGGCGCTTGAAAAAGAGGGGTATGGCCAGTACCTGAAACTGTTCAAGAAATAAACGACGATCCATGTGAGATCGGCTTCCCGAATCGGTTACTCGGATCTTGGCGTGAACAGGAAACGCGTGGAGGCGATTCGCTCCCGTTTCGACGCGATACGAAGAGAAGGGAGATAGGCCGTGTCATTGGGGAAAAGTTCCGGTAACCTCTTCAAGGTCATTGCGGCCGCCGTCATGATCGTTGTTCTGGTCGTGGCGGCGGAGCTTTTCGATCTTCAGCAGGTACTGCATGATGCCCTGATCCGGGATCTCCGGTCTCGGCGTGCTCGGTCCGATCCTCTTCGCCGGACTCTACATCCTGGCGTGCGTTCTGTCGCTTCCCGGGTCCATCCTGACGCTGGGAGCCGGCGCCGTCTTCGGTGTGGTCACGGGTTTCATCGCGGTGTCGATCGGGTCTACTCTGGGTGCTACCTGCGCCTTTCTGATCGGGCGTTATCTGGCCCGTGACCTGGTGGCCGGCCGGATTGCGGGCAACGAGAAGTTCAAGGCGGTCGACGAAGCGGTCGGAAGAGAGGGCTGGAAGATCGTCTTGCTGACCCGCCTGTCGCCCGTTTTCCCCTTCAACCTGCTCAATTACGCGTTTGGGTTGACAAAAGTCAGCCTCAAGCACTACTTCTTTGCGACCTGGCTGGGCATGATCCCGGGAACGGTCATGTATGTATACATCGGTTCTCTGGCGGGTGATCTGGCCGGTCTGGGAGGCGCCGGACGCGCGCGCACGACGGGAGAGTGGATTCTTTACGGGATCGGCCTGCTGGCCACACTCATTGTGACGGTTTTCGTCACTCGTCTGGCAAGGAAGACCCTGTCCGCGCGCATTTCCTCATAGTATCCCGTATCGCATGCGTTACGGCGTCACATTCGGCGGTGCACATATCCCGAAAGCCGGGTAATCCTGAATCGTCAGTGTGATTTATCAGAAAAGAAGGAGGAACAGAGGACATCATGGCGCAATTTGATTACGACCTGGGAATCATCGGCGGCGGCGCCGCCGGTCTTACGGCGGCAGCCGGGGGGGCGCAGTTCGGTGCGAAAACGATTCTCATCGAGAAGTCCCCGAGGCTCGGTGGCGATTGCCTGCATTTCGGATGTGTCCCGTCCAAGACCCTCATCCGGACGGCGTCCGTCTGGGCTCTTGCCAAAAGATCCCGGGAGTTTGGTTTGCCCGGGACTGACCCTTCCTCCGGTCGATCTGGGTGACGTGATGGATCGTGTCCACTCGGTCATCGACAGGATCCAGAGGCACGATTCGGTGGAGCGGTTCTGCGCGCTGGGTGCGGAGGTCCGCTTCGGCGAGCCGACCTTTGCCGACGAGCACGTGGTCATCGTGGACGGTAAGCGGATTGCCGCCAAGAACTGGATCATCGCCACGGGATCAAGTCCCGTCGCTCCCCCTATCGAAGGACTTAAGGAGGTCCCTTTCTGGACCAACGAAACGGTCTTCTCCCAGAGGATTCTGCCCTCGCGTCTGATCGTCCTCGGCGGGGGACCGATCGGCCTGGAGATCGCTCAGGCATTCGGACGGCTGGGGTCGAAGGTGATCATCGTGGAATTCATGGATCAGATTCTGGGGCCTGAAGACCGCGATCTGGCGGAACATCCTCCGGACAAGGCTGGAAGAGGAAGGGAATGAGATCCACGTCTCGACCAAGGCCCTCAAGGTGGAAATGCGCGGTTCCACGATCCTGCTGACCGTTGCGCCGGCGAGCGGCAAGGAGGGCCTTCACGGGTGATCGAAGGCGATGCCCTTTTCATTGCCACCGGGCGCAAGCCCAACATCGACGACCTGGGACTCGAAGCCGCCGGCGTTGACATTCACGCCGCGTGCGATACCCACGGATGAGCGGATGAGAACCAACATCAGGCATATCTACGCCTGCGGCGACGTGAACGGGCAGTTTCCCTTCACCCATGTGGCGGGGTACGAGGCCGGGATCGCCCTGACCAATGCCATCCTCCATCTTCCCAGGAAGGCGGACTACGGCAAGATCGGCTGGTGCACCTATACGGACCCGGAGGTGGCCAGTATCGGCCTCAATGAGAAAAGGGCGAAAAAGGAGGGCGTGGACATACCGGATCAACGAGGAGCCATTCGAAGAGAACGATCGCGCCCTTGCCGAAGGGGAGACCACGGGTAAGATCAAGATGCTCTGGTGAGCCCCAAAGGGGAGTTGCTGGGATGCCAGATCATGGGCGCCCATGCGGGCGAGATCATCCATGAATGGATCCTCGCCGTGTACGGCGGGGTGAAGCTGTCGACGATCGCCGGCGCCGTACACGTCTATCCGACGGTTTCCGAGATATCCAAGCGCGTGGCAGGCAGCCTCTTTGCCGAGAAGCTCTTCAGCGACAGGACGAAAAGCGTGTTGCGCTTCATGTTTCAATTGAAGGGAAGGGCCTGCAGGCTGCCCGATGCGCCCTGAGAAACCCCACGGACCTGTCGGTCGGTTTTCGCCTGTTGCTTTGCGGCGGTGTGGCGTGATCGGCGGAAGGAGTCAGGAAGGATCAGTGTGCTTTAACGTTTGTTGCTATAAAATACCGATACTCAGTGCGATCCCTGATGTCAAAAAGAGTGAACGAAGAGAAGGTGCACAGATATGAATGAGTTCGATCATAAAATCCGCGAAACACTCCCGGAAGGTTTGATGAGCGAGGATATTCGTATTCTCCAGATCAATCTCGGGCGGTACTGCAACCTGTCGTGCAAACACTGCCATCTGGAATGCTCTCCCTCCCGCAGCGAAATCATGCCGAAATCCGTCATGGCGGAGATCATCTCCTCACTTGGGGAAAAACCGTTCGATCTCATCGACATCACCGGCGGATCCCCGGAGCTGCACCCCCATTTCCGGTTTTTCGTGAATGCACTCTGTGCGAAAGGTCACAGGGTTCAGGTCCGGACCAATTTGACAAATCTCGTCGAGCCGTCTTTGTCCGATCTTATCCCTTTACTCGAGTACCCTGCGCGTTTCGCTGGTCGGTTCACTCCCCTGCTATCTGAAGGAAAACGTCGATGCCCAGCGCGGCGACGGTGTCTATGAAAAGGCGATTGCCGCAATCCGAATGCTCAATCGGGTCGGTTACGGCCGTGAGGAGGGCCTCCTGCTGCATCTCGCCTTCAATCCCGGCGGTTCCGTTCTGCCCCCTTCGCAGTCGGAGCTGGAGGAAGTCTATCGCGAGGAACTTGGAAAAAGATTCGATATACACTTCAACCGGTTGATCGTTCTGACCAATATGCCGGTGGGACGATATAGAAAACAGCTCGACCGGGACGGGGAGATGGAGACCTACATGAAAGTCCTGAAAGATGCCTTCAATCCGTCGACCCTCCCGCATCTGATGTGTCGTCATCAGGTCAGCATCGACTGGAACGGGACCCTCTATGACTGCGACTTCAATCTGGCCCTCGGCATGGCCGTCAATCATGGTTCCCCGAACCATCTCAGAGGGATCAAATTGGACCAGCTGACCCATCGGGCCATCATGACAGGGACCCACTGTTTCGGTTGTACGGCCGGATCAGGATCGTCCTGTTCGGGGGCATTGGCGGAACCTAGGAAAACTGCGTAGAGAAACGAAACGGTCAATATGACTCCTTTGCAGATATCATCCGCTACGAGCCCTATGTGAGTTCAGGGGGTAATCCATTGACAAAAAGATTTTCTATTATCCTGCCCGTTTTGAACGAGAGGGATTTAATCAATCCCCTGCTGGATCACCTGGAGTCCTTGGAAGGGAACGAAAATTGTGAATTCATCGTGGTGGACGGCAGTCCCGATGGCGGCACCATAAAGGCCGTCATCGGCCGGGGAGTTCAATGTATCAAATCGCCGCAGGGGCGGGCAAGCCAGATGAATGCGGGGGCTGCCAGGGCAACGGGAGAAATTCTGATTTTTCTCCATGCCGATACCAGGCTGCCGCGACAGGCGCTCGAACGGATCAACCAGATCATGACCCGGCAAACCCTGATCGGCGGCGCATTCGATCTGCGCATCGACACGGAACGGCTGATGTTGAAGATCATCGCCCGGATCGCGTCGCTGCGTTCACGCCTGACACGGATCCCTTATGGCGACCAAGCGATTTTCATACGCAGGGACTACTTCAATCAGATGGGGGGATATCCCGAGATTCCCTTGATGGAGGATGTCGCCCTCATGCGAAGAATCAAAAGAGCAGGGGGACGAATCGGTTTTATCCCGGAGCCTGTGATTACATCCGCCCGGAGATGGGAGCAGGAGGGAATCCTCTATACGACCTTAAGGAACTGGCTTCTCCTGAGCGCCTACATCCTGGGTGTGGAGCCGGACAAATTGGTAAAATA
>CAWJHT010000015.1:0-24670 GCA_963842685.1 uncultured delta proteobacterium
TCAAGCCGAATTCAGTGATTTGGGCTGACCAGCCCCTGTATAGATAAGTATTTGTTATGATGCTGGTATGTACGGTCACCAAACTTCGGTAACCAGAAGAGAAACAGCCAGGGTTTTTACCTCTGGATTTTGACACTCTGGATTTTTACCTATTGACATATTCACTTTGCAGGGATAAACTACATCATAATATTCCATATTTGGTGTTTTGAATGACGAGGAGAAATCAAGAGAAAGTGATTCTAAGACGCCTCCAGGGAGTCTAAAAAACTCCCTGGAGGTGAATAAATACTTTTCCTGTGAATTCACCTTTACATTCTGCATGATTTTCATGTTACTTCCAACGTCTCTCCCTTGAATCGCAGGCATTTATACTGACGTTCCAGCCTTTTTCTCAGACTGCTCACAAGAAGTATCAACTTCTGACCTTCCTTAGGTTACTTCGAATGCAAATGCGATCATGATTGTATTTTATAAAATGTCAGAAATAATGAGGGGGTGGGAACAATGAAAAATGGTACAAAGACATTCTGTTGGATCGTTTCAACCATTGTGATTGTTGCCGCGTCTTTTGGCTCCCTGCTCTTATGCGGAAGCCTCTATGCTCAGTCACAGACACAATGGTCTTCGTTACCGTCTATCGATTCGGTTACAAGTCCGGCCGTTACCGGCCATGAGGACGGAAAGGTCTATATTGTGGGGATAGCTTTCAGCGGGCTGGTCGCCTATACATCAGCTAATGCCCCTGGTGGTTGGACTGAGTGGCAGATTATCGGCCCGCAACCATCTGCCGGTCCTTTCAGCTTTGCATTCTATGCCCAGCCTGATACCGCGCCTTTTATAGTGAGGAGTGGAGCGGTTCTCTATTTGTTTGTTCGCGGTAAGGACAACAACCTCTATGAAAGCCATAAGCAGGGAAGCAGTGCCTGGAGTGATTGGCAGCAACTCACTAGTGACAGTCGTGTGACTGGAAGAATTTCGGTTGCTCACATGCCACTCGATAAGTCTTTTCATGTGATTTTCACCAGTGCCGATCAGACGGTCGAATATCGATGTTATGTGGCTGATTCACTTGTATGGAGTCAACGCGGGGCGACGACACAATGGAATAATGCAGTGGAGGGAACAGCGGGAACGGATGGTTCCAATCTGGTAGTGGCAGTCATTATGCAGAATGACCAGCAGTTGATTGCCCAAAGTAAGTCCTCCTCCTGGGATTCATGGACTTCGCTGGGTGCGAAATCCGCAGGATCGAACGGAAACTTTTATGAGGTTTCCGATGTGATTTACACTGCCGGATACTTCCATGTCGCTTACGCAATTAGCTACTTAATCGATGATATATCCATGCATCATGCTTACGAGATTCAACACTGGCGAATCCGTCCCGGTCAGGTTGACACTCAAAGCATCAGAACCGTTTCAACATATAATCCGGTCGTCACCAATCCGGATGGTTTTCTGGTCGACATCACCCATCCGCGGATATCGCTCATCGCATACCGGAACAAACTCGTTATGGCTTATCGGGATCCCATGAAATTGGTCCGCTATGCCCGTTGGGATAATGCCGATCCCGCCGCCCCCTGGATCACAGGCAAAGCGATACCCGATGCAACAAAGAGGACGGATTACCGCCCCGCGCTTGGAACTCTGAACAGGCGTCCCTTTCTATCTCACAATGATTACGCAGCAAACAATTTCGGTAACGACCTGTTTGCTGCCATATCCGAAACGGGCACGGATTCTCTTCTGTTCATAAACTTCAGCCGCGCCATTTTTTCCAGAGAAATCGACTCACAACTCGCTGTTTACAACTCCAACAGCGATGGACAAACAACCGTATGCAGAAACCAGAACGACCCGCTAGCCCCTTCACTCATCGCCGATATCGGGCAAGATGGGAGGCCTTTTTTTACCGAACTCGGCTATATCGTCTGGACGCTGCCGAACTGGCTGATCGGCTCCAATTTTAAGAGGGCAGGGACATTGGGTTGCCAAGCCGGGAACACATCCGGGAGGTTCGATCCCAATCCAACCTGCGATGACACTAAATACCCGGTGATCATCATCACCCAAGGGAGGGCCGGGATATGCAACGGTGTATGGGTTTATCGTGGTGATGCTTACAATGACAATCTCTTCCACGAACTGAACCATTCATTGTCAGGGGGCACGTTGGGTCTTTCGGATAACAATAATGAACCACCTACATCCATTCACGAGATCCGTGCGGGAATCCCCCTGTCGGCGCTTACCAGTGCCTTCACTCTTTTCGGGACCCGAGTGAATGCCGATTGTTTTGGTGGTTCTGGAAGCAATACATGCCCCAGTGGCCGTGCCACCGGCTTTACAGGGGAATATAGCAATTATGACGTAACCTCGCGCCAGCATTCGTTCATCGGGGCCATTAGAAACTACTTTACCGATGGTGACCAGATGCGTTCCTGGATTCAGCAGGACCTTCAGCAGAGCGACACACTACTGCAGAGCAAATACAATTGGATCAAGGATTACGTTTTTCGAGGAATTGAATTCAAGAAGGACAACGAAGTAAGGGATAATGAACCACTGATGCTTCAAATCCTGCCGGGTATATGGTCAATCTTGACAGACTCGTGAGAGGTCATCAATCCCAAGGGATTCGAGGTCGTTTGGGTTTCATGCTCATCCTAACGGGCAATGTATTTCTTTACTGAACGCACATATTGTCGTGTCTCCCCGTAGAGGGATGACTTCCCCCGGGAATATCTCTCCGCATAACCGGGGCCGGCGTTGTAGGCGATAAGGGCAAGGTCCAGGTCCTTGAATGTATCAAGGAGAAAAGCGAAGTACCTCACACCGCCTTCCATATTCTGTTCCGGGTCATAGGGATCGACCTTAAGAAGGAGGGCCGTGCCGGGCATCAGCTGCATTAAACCGATGGCCCCTTTTCTGGAGACGGCACGAGGGCGCCAGTTCGATTCAGCTTTTACGATCGCCTTGATGATATTGGGATTCAGTCCATATTTTTCAGAAAACTTCACGGCAAGTGCATCGAAATTTGGCGGCGCGACAACGGTCGTTGAAGACAATCCCTGGGATCTCCTATCCGGCATGATGGAATCTCTCTGGCGGGCAATGGTTTTTTTATAGGTAGAATCGAGATAGTTGGAAATCTCTATTTCACTGTGGCCGCGGCTGCGCATCTTTAGGGCGGTGTCCAGAGCGGCGACCGTGATTCTTCCGTCGATGACGTCGGAGATCTCTTTTGCCGAATAACCGAGAAGACTCATCTTGTAGGCGTACCTATCCTTTTCCAGAAGCGTTTTGTGCAAAGGCACGAAAATAGTCTCTTCGCCTGAATAGGCCTTTCTCACAGCGTCATATGAATAAAATTTCCCGTTACGCGGCCCGACAAGGGCCAAAAAAAGAAGTTCATATTCCTGCCACAACGAGGCCAGTTTCTCCGTGCTTGCGTCTCGATCTCTCTGTTCCATCTGCCTGTAAAAGACTTTCAGTGAGTTCAGTTCCGTGAGGGATATCGACTTTTCCGGGACTTTCGCCTCGTGGCTTCCTTTGATACTGCGACCTTTATCGATCTGCTCCGCCGCATATGTGGGAGGATTGAAGAATAAAGCGCAAAGTAAGAAGAGCAAGATAGGCAAAGCGATCTTAGGATCTAAGATGCCTTTGCGTTTTGTGGATGCGAATAGCTTAATCATGAAGGAGCTTCCTTCACACGAAGATAAACTGGACTTAGATCATGGCCGGTCTTCAGGGGACAAGACAGCCTCCCGCCATTTGCGCACGGAATTGATCAGGAAAATCTTTTCCGCCCGCTTCAATTCCGAAAGGCTCACCATTTCTTCTGATATCTCCCCGCGTTCCAGCAACTCCGCACGGTAGGTGCCGTTGAGCAGACCGCAGCGGACCGGCGGTGTGACCAACCGGCCGTTACGGAGGATCACCACGTTGGCGATGCAGGATTCCGTCACCTCTCCCGCTTCATTATACAGAAGAACATCGTCTGCATCAGGGAAGGATGCCTGCGCCTTTTCGTAGAGGTCCCGCCGGGTCGTCTTGTGATAGAGGAAGGGGTCACGGGAATGGACGGCCTGCCGCGCAAGCCGCACGAGGAGGAGACGGCCATCGGGTAAGCCTAACGGCACGGAGCTGCACTCCACCTCTCCATTCCGTGACAGCAGAAGTCGTAACCGGCAAGGTCCTGAAGGGAGCGCCTCTGCCTTTTCGTCCAACGTTTTGCGGATTAGCGCCTCGTCATAGGGATAATCGAAATAGAGAGCCGATTCCCGCAGGCGCTCAAGATGGCGTGTCAGGAGGAAATATCCCTCGTCCGGCGTCCAGAGGAGGGTTTCGAGCAGCTGGAAGGGACGAGGGGAAGCGGGGATGTAAAATGATCTTGGCTTTGTTCAGACATTCCTCATACTCCTCCGCGGCTGTCGAGTCCCAGACGATGCCTCCTCCTACCCCGTATTCGGCCTTGGAAGCGACTTTATCGATCAGGATGGTCCGGATGGCCACGCTGAAGCGGGCGCGGCGGTCGGGAGAGATAAATCCGATGGCGCCGGTGTAGATGTTCCGCGGCGTCGTCTCGATTGCGGCGATGATCTCCATCGTCTTGACCTTCGGGGCGCCGGTGATCGAGGCGCAGGGGAAAAGCGCCTGCAGAATCTCCGGAAAGGATGCCGCGGTCAGGGCTTCAACTGTGGAGGTCATCTGCCAGACCGTCGGATATTTTTCGATGTCAAAGAGCCGGGGAACCTTTACGCTCCCGGTGCGGGCGATTCGACCCAGGTCGTTGCGGATCATGTCCACGATCATGACGTTCTCTGCCCGGTTCTTTTCGGAATCATAAAGGCAGGCGGCATTTTTACGATCCTCGGCGAGGGTCATTCCGCGGGCAGCCGTGCCTTTCATCGGTTTTGAAAAGATGCGCTCATCGTGCAGCGAAAAGAAGAGTTCGGGTGAAGCGGAGCAGAGGGAAAAGGCGTCTGTGTCCACGAAGGCTCCGTAGGGGGCATCGCTACAGGTCTTGAGAAAGAGCTCCCAAGGTTCTCCCTTGAAAACGCCCCAGTGACGCAGGGTGTAGTTGACCTGATAGGTGTCACCGGATGCAAGGTGATTCCGGATGCGGGCGATGGTGGAATCATACTCTTCACGATTTACGGACGGTCGCCAGGTGATGGCGCCGGAGGATCGATCGGACGCCGCGGGAAGGGCCTTCAAGAGGGTAGGGGGACTGAAGAGACCGAAACAAGCGAGAGGGAAAGAGGTCGGCGGATGAGTGCATAAAGCCGGATCGAAAGCCGGCGACGCTTCATAGCTGATCCAGCCCGCGGCGTACAATCCGTCGCGTCGGACCAGCCTCTCCATCTCCGTAAGAAGCGGCATGACGTCAGACAGAGTTCCTGCCTGCAGGACAATGCGGGGGCGCGTGAATCGAAGCCAATGCCCGCTTTGGGGGTCGTGAATAACCGCCTGATTCATGAGAAATATCCGTCTCGTCCGCGGGGATGGGGAGGCATTATGGTCGGAAGAGGGGCGATTTCCACTCTTTCGTCCTTACCAGTCGGGGAAGTTCTTTCGATATATCTCAAAACGGCGCCAGTCCGTCAGAACGCCGGGTTTCGTGTTCCAGGGCATGGGCGGTCCGTAAAGATCCTTCTCCTTCCTGAGCCACTGAATTCGATCGAGATCGCACTCGGCGATGAAGATGCCGGGTTTTGTCGATTCGACAATGATCTCCTCGGGGCTGCAGATCATGGCCAGCCCCTGTTCGGCGCCGAGGATGTTCTGGCACGTCACCGTATAGGCGAGGTTCTCTATCGCCCGGGACCAGATGAGGTTCCGCCAGGTCGCGTGAAGCTCGTATTTGCAAACGCCGGCGGGCAGGAAGATGATCTCCGCTCCCTTCAATGCGAGGATGCGGGAAAGTTCGGGTACATAGACTTCGCTGCAGATGAGGATTCCCACCGTACCGAAGGGCGTGGCGAATACGGGCAGATCGTCGGCCTCCTGATAATCATAGTCCCAATAACGGCCGCCTTTATAGATCCACGGGCCTTTGGGAATCGTCCGATTGTACCTTCCGACCGAACCGTCCGGACCCACGAGAATCTGAGACGTATAGCCTCTTCCTGGATTTCCTGGGACGGGACAGTTGGCTCCGGCGACAATATAAACGTCATGCTTTCTCGCCATCTCCTGGAGCGGCTCAACAGGCGAATAGCTCAAGGGCGCTTTCCAGGGGCCCGGATAGGTCTCGGGAAAGCACACAAATTTTGCACCGAGATCTGCAGCTTCCGCTACATATTCACGAGCCTTTTCGATATTTCTCGTCTGCTCGTCCGCCTCCAGAAACGTCTTTGTCTGAACCGCCGCGACTTTCACCTTCAAGATGACATCCTCCCGGGATTTAATTTTCACGTTATTGAGAACATGGCCAATATTGGGAATCTTTAGTACTCTATTGTGTATTAATTTTCAAGTCTTCTTCGTCTGTCGGCGGTTGCGAATGATGATGCTTCCTAATCCGTGATCCGGACGAATCGCACGGGAGAAAGATGCATCAGAAAATTCTTGACATAAAAAAATGTTCTTCGTATCGTACGTCCACTCGGATAGTGGTCTGATGAGCAGGGGTGTTGGCTTTCTTCCATCACTCATTAACATTATTATCAATATGACAACAGACAGGGAGGAACTAAGCGATGAAGAAAAAATGTTTGATGGCTGTTCGTGGCTGCGGTGGCGTGTCTCCTCTTGTTCAACCCTTTACCCTCGTGGTCGGCGGAGAAAGGGCCTATTAAGATCGGCTTCATTGCCCCTCTGTCGGGTGGTTTTGCCGCGACAGGGGAAGGACATGCTGGCGGCTCTCGAGCTGTACCTCGAAGAGATCAAGTATCAGGTGGCCGGCCGCAAGATCGAGCTTATCGTCGAGGACGACGAGGCAAATCCGGCGGTAGGACTGACCAAGTCGCGAAAACTGGTGGAAAAGGACGAGGTCCATCTCATGACCGGGGGCATGATCGGCTGCCACGGCCTATGCGCATAGCACCGTACATCGACTCGAAAGAGATCCCCATGACCTATCCGATCATGTCCGCCGACGACATCACGCAGAGAAAGGTCCCCAAATGGATCGTCCGCACCGGCTGGTCGAGCAGCCAGCCGCATCAGCCCTTCGGGGAGTATGCTTACAATATCCTGAAATTCAAGAAGGTCTCCATTGTTGCCTATGATTTTGCCTTCGGATGGGAATGCGTCGGGGGCTTCCACAAGACGTTCGAGGATGCCGGCGGGAAGGTCCTGCAGAAGATATGGGTTCCTATGACCGCCCAGGACATGAGCCCCTACCTCTCTCAGATTTCGAAGGACGCCGACGCGGTCTTCGCCGTCTTCTCCGGCCGGTTGACGCTGCAGTTCGTCAAGCAGTACAAGGAATTCGGCCTCAAGGATAAGATTCCCCTGATCGGCGGCGGAACGGTGACCGACGAGCACGCCCTCCCCTCCATGGGGGATGAGGCGATCGGAATCATCACCCCGCTCATCTACAGCGAGGTCCTGGACAACCCGGCCAACAAGAAATTCGTCAAGGCGTTCCGCGAGAAGGCCAAGAAGGCGGCCTCCTACTATTCCGAGGGGACCTACTCGGGGAGCGCGATGGATTGTCGAGGCGATCAAGAAGATCAACGGGGACGTGGAAAACAGGGCGAACTTGCTGACGGCCCTGAAGCAGGTCGAGCTCAAGGATCTCCCGCGGGGACCGATGAAACTGGACTCACTACGGGAATCCGATTCAAAACGTCTATATCCGCAAGGTGGAAAAGGTAGGCGGGGCGCTGCAGAACACGGTGATTCACACCTATCCGAATGTCTCCCAGTTCTGGAAGTCGAAACCGGAGGAGTTCTTGAAGCAGCCCGTCTATTCCCGGGAATTTCCTGCAGTGAAACCCTGACCGGAGTTTATAACCAGAAGCCTCCGCCTTGCTGGGGAGCTTCCATGGTCAAGTATTCCCCATAGCGAGGCGGATGCGGATGAACTGATGTATCGATTCATCCCTGCTATGGGGACACCGTACCCTGCCAGGGCGAGGATGCGATTGGTAGGCGCCGTTTATGCCGGCAAGGGCTGACGCATCAGAGGAGGAATTTTGAGTCGATTTCCTATTGGTCCAGACGCTCAACGGGCTTTCTTTCGCAGCCCTTCTTTTTTTGCTTTCCAGCGGCCTTTCTCTTATCTACGGGGTGATGAAGATCGTCAATATCGCCCATGGTTCTTTTTTTATGGTCGGGGCCTATGTCGCGCTGTCCGTCATGTTGAAGACGAACAACTTCTTTCTTGGCGGCCTTGGCGGGAGGACTGGCCGTCGGAGTGCTCGGTTTCATCATCGAACGCGGCTTCCTGAGAAGATTTCCGCTGCAGGCCCTTCCGCAAATGATGATCACCCTGGGTTTTGCCCTGCTCATTCGCGACCTCTCGCTGCTGATCTGGGGAGGGGATCCCTACATTCTGCCCTGTCCGGAATACCTGAAAGGATCCGTCAAGATATTTGGTGTCGTGTTTCCCCATCTATCGTATTTTCATTTTTGGCGTCGCGACCGTGGTGGCGATCGCCCTGTGGCTCTTCAACGAAAAGACCCTGGTCGGGGCCAAACTGCGGGCGGCCGTGGACGATCATGAAATGGCGGGAGGCGTGGGTCTGAACGTCCCGCTGATTTCCGGGTGCATGTTCGGTCTGGGGGCCTTTCTGGCGGGCTTCGGAGGCGTCATGGGAGGTCCGATCTTCGGGGTTTATCCCGGGACTGGATTTCGAACTCCTCTCACTGGGATTCGTTGTGGTGATCGTCGGGGGAAGAGGCAGTCTCCTGGGATCGGCGGTGGGAAGCATATTGGTGGGATTGGTGGACAACTTCGGCAAGGCCCTGATCCCGGAACTCTCCTATTTTACGCTGTTTGCCCCCATGGCGCTTGTGGTTGCCCTCAAACCCACCGGGCTCTTCGGAAAAGAGTAAGAAATATGAAAGATCTGCTCAATTCGCGAACGAAAATCATCGGGTTGATTCTGGCCGTTTTGGTCCTGCTGGTCATGCCGCCCTTTTACACCTCCTACTGGGTTACGCTCCTCACGCAGATGCTGATCTTTGCCATCCTGGCCATGAGTCTGGACATCCTCCTGGGGTACACCGGCTTGTCTTCCTTCGGTCATGCGGGTTTTTTCGGAGTGGCCGGTTATGCCGTGGCCATTCTCTCCACCCGTTACAAGATGGGATTCCTCTTCTGTTTGATCAGCGGCGTTTCGCTGTCCGTTTTGATCAGCCTGATTTTTGGTTTCCTCGTGGCCCATGCCACGGGGGTCTATTTCCTGATCATCACCCTGGCCCTGGGGATGTGCCTCTGGGGGCTTGCCTTCCGCTGGGTCTCCATGACCGGCGGCGACAACGGGATCTCGGGAATTATCAGACCCGATATCGGCCTTCCGATCGCCCTGAAGGACCCGCTGACTTTTTATTATTTCATCTTTGTTTTTTTCCTGATTGCCCTGATCCTGATGGCCGTTCTCGTCCGTTCCCCTTTCGGTCACAGCCTTAAGGGGATCCGGGAGAGCGAATCCCGGATGCGGGTTCTCGGTTATCATTCCTGGCTTCATAAGTATCTGGCCTATGTCGTATCGGCGGCATTCGCCGGCTTGGCAGGTGTCTTCTGGGCCTATTTCAACGGATTCATCAGCCCCTTTGACATGGACCTGAACGCCTCGATCGAAATCGTCCTGATGGTCATCCTGGGCGGACCGGGAACCCTGATCGGTCCCGCCCTGGGGGCCGGGATCATCGTGTTTCTCAAGAATTTTATCAGCGCCTACACCCAGCGCTGGCTGCTCATCCTGGGAACCATTTACATCCTCACCATTCTCTATGCCCCGCAGGGGCTCATCAACCTCCTCAAGGATTGGCTCAAGAGGACGGCGACAAAGCAAGTGTAAAAGGGATGGCGGAGGAAGAAGAAACCCTATCGCAAAGCTGATTTATGATCGATGAAAGGGAAAAAACGACTCTATGGGATCAATGGAAAAAGGGGAGAAAAAAAGAGCCTGACCCGTGCCTGGTCCTGGAAGACCTCTCCATCGATTTCGGAGGGTTGCGGGCCGTCGATGGCGTCAATTTGACGATCGAGCAAGGGGAGAGGCGCGTCCTGATGGGGCCGAACGGCGCCGGGAAGACGACGCTCTTCAATCTCATCAGCGGCATCTATCCGCCAAGCAGGGGACGAATCCTCTTTTTTGGCAAGGATATCAGCAGATACCCCATCTACCGTCGGGCCGCCCTGGGAATCGCCAGGACCTATCAGGTCACCAATCTTTTTCGATGCCTGACCGTGGCGGAAAATATTCTGATGGCTTGCCAGGCATTGGAACGGACAAAGTTCGTCATGTTCCGGACCCTCTCCTCCTATCGCTGCCATATGGATCGCTGCGACGATGTCTTGAAAGAGTTTGATTTGTGGGAAAAACGGAACGAGCTGGTGAAGAATCTCTCCCACGGAGATCAGCGGCGGATTGAGGTGGCCATGGCCCTTGCCGAAAAGCCCAAACTGCTTCTTCTCGACGAACCGGCGGCCGGGCTCTCTTCCTCGGAAACTCAGGACCTGACCGCGCTGCTCAAGAAGCTCGATCCATCGATCACGATCGTGCTGATCGAACACGATCTGGACGTTGCCTTTGAATTTGCCGAAAAGATCACCGTTCTTTATCAGGGGAAGTTCCTGACGGAAGGCACGAAGGAGGAAATCAGGAACAATCCGATCGTACATGAGATCTATTTGGGTGCGGAGTAAGTGGTTATGCTCAAGATAGTCGACATTCATACCTATTACGGCGACAGCTATGTCCTTCAGGGGGTGAGCCTGGAGGTGAAGAAAGGCACGGTGGTTGCCCTTCTGGGGCGAAACGGGGTGGGAAAGACGACCCTGATTCGATCCATTGTCGGGTTTACCCCGGCGAGGAGGGGCGCGATTCTCTTCAACGGCCAGGATATCACCCACGTGGACTCTTATAAAATCATCAAAATGGGGATGGGCCTCGTGCCTCAGGGCCGGCGCGTGTTTCCTTCGCTGACGGTGAAGGAAAACCTGGCCATTGCCGAGCGCTGTTCCACTGATCAGGGATGGGATTTTGAAAAGATCTATGCCCTGTTTCCCCGTCTCGAAGGAACGTCACGACCAGAGGGCCAATACCCTGAGCGGTGGGGAGCAGCAGATGCTGGCCATTGCCAGGGCCTTGATTTCTAATCCGCTGTTCCTCCTGATGGACGAACCTACGGAGGGATTGGCCCCTGTTTTGGTGCGCGAGGTGGGCGACGCCATCCTGCGGTTGAAAGAAGAAGGGTTGTCCATTTTCCTGGTGGAACAAAACCTCTCCTTTGCCAGGAGATTTGCGGATTACGTCCATTTGATGAGCAAGGGGACGATTGTGTACTCATCAACCCCGGAGCAGCTTTGGGAGGACCAGGAGGCGAAGCATCGTTATCTGGGAGTATAACGGTTTATAAATAAAGCCCTTTTGACATGAGAAAAAGGGATCAACGGGAGGATGATTATGCAGGATATGTTTTCATTGAAAGGAAAAGTGGCCATGGTGACGGGCGCCGCGCAGGGGATCGGAAGGGAAATCGCCCTCGGTTTCGCCCAATATGGCGCAGATATCGTGGCGGTCGATCTCAACGACGAGAAGCTGCAATCCCTCAAAACCGAAATCGAGGCCCGGCATCGACGCTGCCTTATTCTTAAAGTCGACTTGGGCCAGATAGCCCAAATTGAGCAGATGGTCGAAAAAGCGGTGAAAGACATGGGAAGGATCGATATCCTGGCCAACATTGCCGGCGTGAATGTACACAAAGCCGCTGAAGAGATGACCGAACAGGACTGGGACTTCGTCCAGGACATCAATCTGAAGGCCCTGTTCTTCTGCTGTCAGGCGGTGGGCAAGGTGATGTTGCGACAGGGAAGCGGCAGGATCATCAATATGAGCTCATCTTTCGGAATGGTGGGCTTCGGCGGAAGAACGGCTTACGCCTCGAGCAAGGCCGCCGTTTCCAATCTGACCAAGACCCTCGCGCTCGAGTGGTCCTCCAGAGGCATTCAGTGTCAATGCCATTGCACCCGGTCCCGTCTGGACGGAGGCCCGGCATGAACTGTTCTCCAATCCCGAGTTTTATGCCAATCTCGTTAAAAAAGTGCCGATCAACCGAACGGCCAAGCCGGTCGAGATGGTCGGTCCGGCGATCTTTCTGGCCAGTGAAGCCTCCAGCTTTGTGACAGGGGAGACTCTTCTGGTAGACGGCGGGTTCTGCGCTCAGTGAATTGTAAAGGGGTGATCCATGAAAGGCATATGGGGAAAGCTGCTGGATATTGATCTGACTTCCGGAAAGACCAAGGAAATCGTCATTCCCGTCGAAATGTCCAGGAAATATCTGGGAGGAAGAGGACTGGGGGCGCGGTTGCTGTTTGATTTACTGCCCGCCAAAACGGACCCCCTCTCCCCGGACAATATCCTGATCTTTCTGACCGGTCCTTTTACCGGTTCGATGGCGCCGGGTTCATCCAAATTTGTCGTGGTGACCAAGTCACCTCTGACCGGGGGATGGTGCGACAGCTATTCCAGCGGCAGGATATCGCTCGAGATCAAAAAGGCAGGTTATGACGGTCTGGTGATCCGGGGAAGATCGAACCATCCCTGTTATCTGCAGATCGGCGACCGGGGCGTCGAGATCCGGGAAGCCGGATCAAATCTGGGGAAAGGACAGTTTCGAGGCGGAGAAAACGCTCAAAGAGTCTTGAGGGCAATGCCTCCGCGGGTGTCTCCTCCATCGGTCCGGCCGGAGAAAACCTCTGCAGTTACGCCTGTATCAACAGCGATTTCTATCGCCAGGCCGCACGGGGCGGTGTCGGAACCGTCATGGGATCGAAACGGCTCAAGGCCATCGTCGCCAAGGGGAGCAAGCAGGTCGAGTACCACGATCATAAAAAGGTCGTCGAACTCAACCGCAGCAACTACGAACGGGCCAAGGTCAGCCAGGTCTTTCAGGCCAGGTCGAAATACGGAACGCCTCTCACGCTGAATTTTACCCATACGGGCGGAATCCTGCCCACAAAAAATTTCCAGTACGGGACCTGGGACAAGGCCTTGGGAAAGATCGATTCGGTGGGGGTCTACAAGAGCGTCAAGTCCCATCGTTCCTGCCAGTCCTGTTTTGTCCACTGCAGCCTGATCACCGAGGTCGCCGAGGGCAAATACAAGGGAACCACGCTGGAGGGTCCGGAATACGAGACCCTCGGCATGTTCGGGTCCAATCTGCTGATCGATTCCCTCCCCACCGTCATCCAGGCCAATGTCCTGTGCGACAAACTGGGACTGGACACGATATCAGCGGGTAATGTCATCGGCTTCGCCATGGAATGCTTTGAAAAGGGGCTTCTTACTGCAGGACAGATGGAGGGCTTGGAGCTGAACTTCGGAGACGACGAGGCCTGTCTGGCCGCCATCGAGATGATCGCCGATCGACAGGGGATTCGGGGATATCCTGGCGCAGGGCGTCCGGGCGGCGGCCGCTCATATCGGCGGCGGCTCCGATCGCTTTGCCATGCAGGTCAAAGGATTGGAATTCCCCGCGTACGATCCCAGAGGCGCCTTCGGTTCCGGTCTTTCCTATGCCGTTTCTCCGCGGGGCGCCTGCCACCGCAGGGCCTGGCCGCCGGCCAAAGAGATCCTCGGGGGTTATCCCCCCTATACCATCGAAGGGAAAGGGGAAATGATCAGGGATCTGTACGCCGAAAACTGTATTTTTCACTCCCTGCTGGTCTGTGATATGCCGGCCAAGTTCATCCCCCTGTCCCTCGACGATTATGCAAACTACTTTGAGGCGGTCACCGGCGAGGCGATTTCGCAGAAGGATTTCCAGACCATGGCCGGCAGAACCGAAACCCTGATCCGGATGTTCAACAATCGGGAGGGATTCACACGGGAGGATGACAACCTCCCCTATAGAACCCTCCGGGAACCTCTGCCGGACGGCCCGGGCAAAGGGCAGTGCATCGGAGAGGAAAATCTCCACCGGATGATCGATGATTTTTATTCCTGCCAGGGATGGGATTCGGCGGGTATCCCCACTGAGGGCACCCTGACGAAAGTACGATCTGTTGCATGAAGAGGTCAAAGGGTGAGGTGTCGAACCGATGAAGGTCATTGTCAACATCATCGGCGTCGAGGTCAAGCTGAAGCAGGAGACTCTGCTCGAACCGGTTTCCCCTCTTCTGAAAGATGTATTGAGGACTCTCAAAGATCAGGATAGAGGTCAGTTAGAACGGTTTATCAATGATGATCTCTCTCCCGTCGACTGTTCCGTCATTTTGGTGAACGGGAGAAATATCCTATCGCTCGATGGATGGGAAACGTAGCATTCATGAGGGAGATGAACTCACGTTTATGGTCCCTGTAGCAGGTGGCTGAAGTATATAGTAATCCAATGAGAAAGTCCGGGGAGACAGGTGAAAGCTCAGACTGGAACATCAGGGTCGGTAGCCCCTGTAAGGATCCCTATAGGCCGTTACCGTTACCTGGTCGTCGCTGTGATCTGGTTGGCCTTTTTCTTCGGCGGCTTCGACAGGGCGGCTATTTCTCTGCTGCTTACGGATCCTGGATTTTTGCGGGAGATGGGCCTCGAAGGGAGTCCCGAAAGACAGGGGCTGCTGATGACCTTCCTTCTGCTGCCCTATGCCCTCTCGAATATACTCCTCGGCCCAACGGCCGATCACTGGGGACCGAGAAAAGTTCTTACCCTGATGACCGGTTTCTGGTCGGTTGCCGCGATCTGGATGGGTGCCATAGGCTCCTACATCCTGATGCTGGTTGGCCGGATGATGCGGGGGACCGCTGAGGGACCGCTCTTCCCTGTTGCGAACCGCTACATCCGCTTCTGGTTCCCGCTATCGGAGCGGGGAGGCGCCAACGCCATCTGGACCAGCGGGCAGCGCGTAGGGATGACCATTGCCGTACCTCTGCTGTCAATGGCCATCGGGATGTGGGGCTGGCGGTCCGCCTTCTTCCTGCAGGCGGTCTTCGTCCTGATCCTGGTCGTTCCCTCCGTTTGGTTCCTGACTGCCGACGCGCCGGAAGACATGGCTTGGGATAGGAGCGACGGAACGGAACTATATCATTGAAGGTCGTACAATAGAGAAGGGCAAGGGCGAGGGAGAAAGAGGCGACCTTTCCAGCCTGCTGCACAACTACCGCTTCTGGTTGATGGTGACTTATCACTTTGCCGTTCTGGCCACCTTCTCGGGGCTGACCACATGGCTGCCCAAATATTTACGAGAAGCGCGAGGATTCGATGTGGGACAGATGGTTCTCTTTGCGTCACTTCCTTACCTGGGTTCTTTCCTTTCGTCCCTGGTGTTCGGCTTTCTGTCGGACCGCATCGGCAATCGTGCCGCGCTTTGCACGCTGAGCTTGGCAGGCGCCGCCGTCTCCATCGGCCTTGCGGCAGTGGTGCCGGATCCTATCGTCAGCGCTCTGCTGATGGTGTTGGGAATGATCATGTGGGGAATGGGCCCTCCCATTTTTTACGCCATCATGCAGCGCATCGTTCCCGGCCCCATCATGGCCACAGGGATCGGTATCGACAATGGACTGGCCAACTTCGGAGCGGCTTTGGCGCCGGCAGTCATCGGTTTCCTGATCGCTGCCACCGGTTCCTACCTCTCCGGCTTGCTCTTCCTGGCGGTAATGGGGTTGATAGGGGCTGCAGGAGCTGCGGTACTGGCCATACAGAGGTATTGAACGATTTGAGCATTCATTGAAATCGATAAAGAACGACGAGGATTTATCTCCATTTCATCAGCAGGGAGGAGCAGATATGAGTCAGAAGAGCGAACGCAGAAACGGGATGATCATCGACTGGGACGTGCCGATCACCATGGAGGACGGCATTGTTCTTCGCGCCGATGTCTATCGGCCGATCCAGGACGGCCGATACCCGGTCATCATGTCCTACGGACCTTACGGCAAGTGGCTTACCTTCCAGGACGGCTATCCCGACCAGTGGCGGATCATGGCCGAGGAGCATCCGGATGTGACGGCGGGTTCGAGCAACAAATACCAGAACTGGGAGGTCGTCGATCCGGAAAAGTGGGTGCCGGACGGGTATGTCTGCGTCCGCGTGGATTCCCGCGGTTGCGGGCGGTCCCCCGGGTATGTCGATATGTGGTCGGCGCGGGAGGCCAAGGATTTTTACCACTGCATCGAATGGGCGGCGATGCAGCCCTGGAGCACCGGCAAGATCGGCCTCAACGGCATCTCCTATTATGCCATGAACCAGTGGCAGGTGGCGGCCCTGCAGCCTCCGCATCTGACCGCCATGTGCGCCTGGGAGGGCGCCGCCGACTTTTACCGCGATCTGGGGTGGCACGGGGGCATCCTGTGCACCTTCGCGGCGAACTGGTACGACATGCAGGTCAAGACGGTCCAGCACGGGGTGGGCAAGCGCGGTTATCGCAGCGGCATGGTGGACGGCTGGGTTGCCGGTCCGGAGACGCTGACCCAGGAGGAACTCGGGGCGAACCGGTGCGACTTCGGCGAGGAGATTTTCGCCAATCCTCTCGACAGCTCAGAGTACTGGCAGTCGCGGATGCCGGATTGGTCGAAGGTGACCGTGCCGTTTCTCTCCGCGGCCAACTGGGGCGGCCAGGGGCTTCACCCGCGGGGGAATTTCGAGGCGGTTTGTCCGTGCGGCCTCCAAGGAGAAGTGGCTGGAGGTGCACGGTATCGAGCACTGGACGGAGTTCTACACCGACTACGGCATCGACCTGCAAAAGCGCTTCTTCGGCCATTTTCTCAAGGGAGAGGATACGGGTTGGCAGAAGCAGCCGCGCGTGCAGTTGCAGGTGCGCCATATCGACCGATTTGTCCAGCGGATGGAGAACGAATGGCCGATCGCCCGGACGGAGTGGACGAAGTTTTACCTCAATCCCGCCGACCACAGCCTCAGCCCGAAGCCTGTCTCCCAAACGGGAGCTGTGACCTATGACGGCCTCGGCGACGGGGTGACTTTCCTGACGCCGCCCCTCGAAAAGGAGACCGAGATCACCGGCCCCATGGCGGCGAAGCTTTTTGTCTCTTCGGAGACGGAAGACGCGGACCTGTTTCTCGTTCTGCGCGTGTTTTCCCCGGACATGAAGGAGATCGTCTTCCAGGGGGCGCTCGATCCGCACACGCCGATCGGCCAGGGCTGGCTGCAGGGCCTCGCACCGCAAGCTCGATTCGAAACTGACCAGGGAATACCGACCCTACCACACGCATGACGAAAAGCAGCCGCTGACACCCGGCAAGGTGTACGAGCTCGATGTGGAGATCTGGCCGAGCTGCATCGTTGTCCCGGCCGGTTACCGGATTGCGCTGACCGTTCGCGGGCGGGACTATGTTTATCCCGGCGGCGGCGCTCGGCTGGCGAGCATGAAGAATGTATTCACGGGTGTCGGGCCGTTTCTCCATGACGATCCCCGCGACCGGCCTCCGAAGATCTTCGGCGGAAAGGTGACCCTCCATGCCGGCGGCGGGAAGGACGCCTATGTGCTGTTACCCATCATCGCAAGGAGATAAACCGGCGTTCTGTTATATTCTCTCGTAATCCCGTTCGATCAATGAGGGCTTTTGCCGAACCGGTCTTGCTTCCGGTTCGGCATTTCCTATTTTTGAAGCGGCCACTCCCCGCGTTCGGTGAGGACGCCGCGGTAAACCTCCAACGCCTCATTGACAGCGGGCATTCCGGCATAGGTGCCGATCTGGAAAAAGAGTTCCGTGAGTTTTTTGGGATCGCAGCCCACATTGAGGGCGGCATTCACGTGGAGTCTCAGTTCATCGCCGGCGCGAATAGCCGCAAGTGCGGCACAGGCGACCATCTGCCGTTCCTGCAGCGACAGTACGGTTCGGGAATAGAGATTTCCCGTGATGAAACAGGAAAAGTCGTTGGCCAGATCCCGGTCGAACTCCTTCCAGGTCCGGTAGGGTGGATCGATCTTGATACCGCCGTCAAAAAGCTTCTTGGCCGTCTCCTGAGTCTTTTGTTTGATGTCATCCGTCATGTATATGCTCCTTAAAAACAACTTTAACTATACATTCTGTATATTATTTATTTCACAAGGAATATTCCCATTTCCCTGTCCTGGAAATAGACCCGGTTAAGTTTACCGCGGTTCGTCCTGTCGAAAAACGTCTCTCCATTGAGTCGGCATTCCGGGCAGCAGCGCGGGGGAAGGATGACGGCAAAGATCCGGTTGCCGGTATCGGCGACGGATTCGATCATGACGAGACCGCCGCAGTCGTCGCAGACGCGCACCGTTTCCACCTGTTGCTCGTTGATTCCGTCCGTATCGTAATGGATGAATTTTTTCCGTTTGACGTACCTGTCGGCGCCGAAGAGCTTCTCCTTCAGAGCAACACGGCTTTTCCAGAGTTTCAGGACCTCGGCTGACTCCTCCTCGATGATCCGCGTGATTGCGGCGGACTGCCGCAGGGCGACCGGATCGTAATCCGGTTCCAGGACATGGCTGTAATCGAGGCCGGCCATCGCCAGGATGATCCCGACATTGACATAGGGGAGGGCCTTTTCGATGGAGTAGCCCCCCTCCAGAACGGCAATGTCCGGGGCGAGCCTTTCGTTGAGCAGGGCGTAGCCCTGGGCGGAGAAGCGCATGTTGGTGATCGGATCGGTGTAATGGTTGTCCTGGCCGGCGGAGTTGATGATCAGGTCCGGCTTGAATTCATCCAGGATGGGCAGGATGACCCGGTCGAGGACCATGAGGAATCCCTCGTCCGAGGTCTGCGGGGGCAAGGGGATGTTGACGGTTGCTCCGAGGGCGTTGGGGCCGCCGAATTCGTCGCGGAAGCCGGTTCCGGGATAGAGGGTCCGGCCGTCCTGGTGGAGGGAGATGCACAGGGTGTCCGGATCGTTCCAGTAGATGTCCTGCGTCCCGTCGCCGTGATGACAGTCCGTATCCACGACGGCGATCCGTTTGGGGCCATAGTGTTTGCGGATGTACTCGATCATGATCGCTTCGATGTTGACATTGCAGAAACCGCGGGCGCCGTGGACGACGAGCATCGCATGGTGACCCGGCGGCCGGACCAGCGCAAAGGCGTTGTCCACCTCTCCGGAGAGGACCTTCTCCGCTGCGGTAATCGCGCCGCCCGCCGAGATGAGGTGCGATTCCGTCACGACGCTCAGGGCGTCGGGTACGCAGATATGCGCCCGGTTGATGTCGTCGGCGGTGGCCAATCCCGGTTTGTACTCGATGATATTTGCAAAATCGAGGAGTCCCTCTTCAAAAACCTGATCCTGGGTATAGAGGAGACGTTCTTCCCGTTCCGGGTGGTTCGGAGTGATGGCCCAGTCGAAGGCCGGGAAAAAGATCAGTCCTGTGCGTTTCCTTGAGTTTCAGCATCGGGCATCTCCCACCCTGAACCCGGCAATAGAACCCGGTTTGATCTGGACCTTGACCCGGATATTTTTCCCCTTCGTATAGTATTCCCGCACCATGTTGAATTCCTGGACTTCGACCACCTCGATTTCTATTTCCTCTTCGGCGGCTCCCATTCGTCGGGCCTTTTCCCGAAGCTTTTCACTGCCGATGCGGATCGCGTCTTCTTTTGAGAAGCGTGAGGGGATGGGCATCTGGAATCCCTCTTCCCCTATGGTCAGTATCCCTTGTTCGGTGTCGGCAAGGATCGTCATTTCCGCCGTCGTTCGGGCCAGCGCCGCCCCGATCGCATTGGCCACTTCGGCATGAGCCGGGATATAGGGCTCACAGTCGAGCAGGCGGCCCAGTTCTGCCGCCAGGGCATCGGCCGGTCCGCCCACCAGATAGAGGAGTTTGGGATTGAGACGTTTACCCTCCAGAAGCTCATGGATCGTGTAGACCGGCTCGTTGTTCATCTCCATAATGACTTCCCGGACCTGGGTTGCGATCTTCATACAGGTTTCGCGGAAGATCGTCCGGGCCGCTTCAACGACCGGACATCGCAAGGAGGCGGCAATGGGGAGAAGGGCGGCCGCCGCCTTGTCCTGATCGCCGATTTCCGTCAGCCCGAGAACAATCATGGCATCCGTCGGCGTCGGGAACGGGCCTCCGAATGCGGCGGCTGGTCCTTCCCGCTCCGGTCCGATCGTGAGTTTTCCCTCTCGAAACAAGACGACGCTGTCGCCTCCGACGCCGATGGACTTGGTCCTGAGACCTCTGATCAGGGTCTTGTGGCCCTCGATGGTCACGCCGAAGGCCTCGAGCAAGGGGACACCGTCGGCGAAGATGGCAATATCCGTCGTCGTGCCGCCGATGTCGAGGGCGATGGCGTCCGCACTGCAATCGGTCATGGTCATAATCCCCATGATGCTGGCCGCAGGACCGGAGAGGATCGTCTGAACGGGAAATTCCACGGATTGCTCGATGTCGAAGGTTCCGCCGTCGGCTTTCAGGATGTAGATCGGGACATTGATCCTCCGTTCGTGGACAAAACGGAGGACCTCGGTGACGAAATGACTGTAACGCCTCCAGACGGCCTCGTTGAGATAGGTGGTTGCGATGCGCCGGGGGAAATTGAGATGCCCGGACATGCGGTGGCCAAGAGAAATGTGGCAGGGGTGTGCGGCGACGATCTCTTTGAGGCGGATCTCCTGCTGGGGATTGCGTGTGGAAAATTTGCCGACGATGCCGACATGCTGGATCCCTTCGGCGCGGAAATGAGCGCCGATGCGCTTCGCCTCCAGCGGATCGATGCTCGCGATTTCGATGCCGCGATGGTTGACATAGCCGGACAGGAAATGGGTATCCTTCGGGACGTCGAGCAGGGAAGGGGGAAGGCCGGGGCCGCTGACGACCATCATTCCGACGCGGTCGACCTTGTTCTGGACGATGGCATTGGTGGAGATGGTGGTGCTGAGGACGACCCTTTCCAGCTGGCCGATGGTATCCTCATCGACCAGCTCGGTGGTGACTGCGAGAAGGGAGGCCAGGAGGTTCTTTTCGTTGGTGAGGACCTTGGCCTTTTTTCCGACCGTGAACGTGATCGATGAGAACCGCATCCGTATGTGTGCCGCCCACATCAATGCCCAGGATCATGATCCCCCCTCAGCAACTGTTTGAGCGAAAAGTTTATATAATGAGAAAATTGTCTTGACAAGGTAAAAAAAAAGCGTATTTTTCGCCGCGACGTCGATCACCGCAGTCGTGACTTGGCGTTCGGTTTTGAAATCTGTGAAAGGAGGTGACATGTTGATGAAAAAGGTATTTGCTATTATTCTTTCAATGCTTTTCTTCGTGACGTTATCGTTTGCAGTTGTTGGCTGCAAGAAGGCAGAAGAGCAGAAGCCGGCTGAGACGGCGGCCCGGCTCCGGCACCGGCTCCGGCCCCCGCGCCTGAGGCTGCGCCGGCTCCGGCCCCCGCACCTGCGGCTCCGGCAGCGCCGGCGGCCCTGCAACGAAGTAATTGTGGATAAGAAGTTAAATAAAAATTTATATAATAAATTAATTAATCCAAGGACTGCTCGATGTCGAAAGTTCCGCCGTCGGCTTTCAGAATGTAGATCGGAACATCGATACTCCGTTCGCGGACAAAACGGAGAACTTCCATTACGAAATGACTGTAACGCCTGCAGACGGCCTCGTTGAGATAGGTGGTTGCAATGCGCCGGGGGAAATTGAGATGTCCGGACATGCGATGGCCAAGAGAAATGTGGCAGGGGTGTGACGGCGACGATCTCTTTGAGGCGGACCTCCTGCTGAGGATTCCGTGTGGAGAATTTGCCTACGATGCCGACATGCTGGATCCCTTCATCGTGGAAATGAGCGCCGACGTGCTTTGCCTCCAGCGGATCTATACTTTTAATTTCAATGCCGCGGTGGTTTACATAACCGGACAGGAAGTGCGTATCCTTCGGGACGTTGAGCAGAGAAGGGTGAAGCCCCGGTCCGCTGACGACCATCATCCCCACCCGGTCGACCTTGTTCTGGACGATGGCATTCGTGGAGAGGGTGGTGCTCAGGACGACCCTTTTGAGCTTGCCGATGATATCCGCATCGACAAGCTCTGTCGTGACAGCGAGGAGGGAGGCCAGGAGATTTTTTTCATTGGTGAGGACCTTGGCTTTTTTTCTGACGGTGACGTGGTCCAGGAGGACCGCATCCGTATGTGTGCCCCCCACATCTATACCCAGAATCATGGTCCCCCCTAAGCAACTGTATGAACGAAAAGTTTATATAATGCGAAAATTGTCTTGACAAGCTAAAAAAAAAGAGTATTTTTCGCCCCGACGTCAATCACCACAGTGTGACTTGGCGTTCTGTTTTGAAATCTGTGAAAGGAGGTGACATGTTGATGAAAAAGGTATTTGCTATTATTCTTTCCATGCTTTTCTTCGTGACGTTATCGTTTGCAGTGGTTGGTTGCAAGAAGGCAGAAGAGCAGAAGCCTGCTGAGACAGCGGCCCCGGCTCCGGCACCGGCTCCGGCCCCCGCGCCTGAAGCTACACCGGCTCCGGCCCCCGCTCCTGCGGCTCCGGCAGCGCCGGCGGCACCTGCAACGAAGTAATTGAGCACCATAAGCAAGTAGTAAATAAAAGTGGTCGGGCATGATCAATAAACATGTCCGACCACCTTTTTTACACAACCATCGCTTCTACCGACAAAGCATCACAAAAGTATAAAAGAACAGGTCATCCCCACCTCCGCAAATATGAACTCAGGCGGAAGTCCGTATCTCCCTGAGATCAGGATTTAATTTCTTCAGACACCTTACAAAATATCAATCCTTGACATTTGAATTATCGAGGGAAACGCATATGCTCCCCTGGTCAATTTTCTTTTGACGCCGATGAGGGGTTGTTGTATGATCAAATAAAATGGATTCAAGGGTTAATTCCAGTCTATCAAGAACTAAAGAAGGGAGGTTGCGTCATGAATAAAAGTGGAGATTTTGTTGCAGGGATACTCATCGGTGGTTTGATCGGTGCGGTGATCGGCATCCTGTATGCACCGAAAAGCGGCAAGGAAACCCGGGAGGAAATCGCAAAGAAAGCCGACCAACTTCTGGCAAAGGCGAAGGAGGAGTACGAATGCGCCGTTGAAAAAAGCCGAAAGGCTTACGAAGAGACCGTCCAGCGGCTGAAGAGCATGGAGAAAACGGCGTGGGAGAAAGCGGAAGAAGTGGGAGAGAAGGTGGATGAAATCACCGAACGGGGAAAGGAAACGATACAGGAAAGTAAGAGTCGGCTGAAGAAAGCCATCGATGCAGGTGTCGAGGCATTCAAAGAGGAACAGGGGAAGGCTGTCTGACGCCTACGCAATTCAGTAATACAGTGAGAGTGATGCCATGACAACCATGACGGATACAATCCTGATCATCTTGGGTGTTGCCTTTCTGCTGTTAGCCGGTTTTTCGATTCCTTTTTTTCTGCAGCTTTGGCGGGTGACGAAAGGCATGACTCTCACACTCCGGACGCTCAATCAAAACCTGCCGGTGATCATGAAAAATGTGGAGGAAATCACGACCAATGTCAACCTGACGACCACAACGGTACACCGGCAAGTCGAGGATCTCTCGCTGACCCTGCAAAAAATTCAAGGGACGATTAATCTCCTCGTCGGTGTGGAGGAGATCCTCAGAAGAAGCGTCCATCTGTCTTTTGTCCGGAAAGTGAGAACCTCTGCAGCGGTCGCGAAAGGAATCCGAGTTTTTCTTGACCACCTCATGAGCAAACGAACCTGAAACGGATTGAAGATGACGGAGATACTGCTTAGATCATAACGACTTCATTCAGAAAACGACAATGGAGGATCCAGTAAGGTAAGATGTCCGGTGTAACCTATGGGAACCGAGGCGGGAAGGTCCGTGTCACGAATAGCCAGAGCAGGAGCGGGCCGGCGAGATCGGCTGAAGATGTGGTCCGTGAGATCAAGGCGGCACAGCAGTCTTCCGAGGGGGAGGACTACAGGGAACGGTCGCTGGTCCTGCACGGACTGATTTGCGGCCGCTGCGGACGGGAATTTGATGAAGGACATCGCCATCTGCTGACGGTGCACCACAAAGACGGCAATCATTACAACAATCCACCGGACGGCAGCAACTGGGAGAACCTCTGTGTATATTGCCATGAAGATGTTCACAGCCGCGGACTGCTGGGAGATTATATGGAGGGGACAACCGCTTCACGGGAGGAGCCAATCGTCTATCGGGATCAGTCAACCGTCGGGGCAATGGGATTAGGGACACTTGGCGAACGTTTACAGAAGGCCCTGGACAAGAAGAAGCCACCGCGATGACGCAAGGATCGATGATACCCCTTCCGCTGCCATCTGATTGAATCTTTCGTTTCAGTGAGAAATCTCCATCAATCATCAATAGATTCATAGAGGAGGGATCAAGATGGGAAAGCTGTTGTGGAAGCCTTCGGAAGGGCGTGTCAAAAGCAGCAACATGTACCGTTTCATGACCTTCGTCAACGACAGACACCAGCATGATTTCACCGATTATGATGGTCTCTATGCCTGGTCGGTAAGCCAACTCGCCGATTTCTGGGCGGCCGTCTGGGATTTTGTCGGGATCAAGGCATCGAAGAGATATGACCA
>CAWJHT010000016.1:0-45472 GCA_963842685.1 uncultured delta proteobacterium
CCTCTGAGGGCGGCAATGGGATCTCCATGCGTGCGGCCATAGTGCTCCGCGACAATCTCGAGCGTCTTCAAATTGATGAGCGCGACCTTGGTCGTCGTGGAGCCGCCGTCCACGCCAAGCACATACTCGGCATCAGGATCGTAAGCGCCCCGACATGACGGCTCGTGATGCACCAGATCACCGGACTCCGACAGCGGTTTGTACGTCTTGAAAACCAACACCGATCCCGGCTTGAGCGGCTCGCCTTCCGGCAGCAAGGCGCCCTGAGTTCGGGCCAAATGCGCTGCGCCAAAGGCTTCAAAGTATGGCGCCTGCTCGGGCAAAACAAAGTCGATCCCCGGCCTGCTTTCGCGGATGAATTCGACAAGGAAGCGGTTTTGCGTCACACCGCCGATCAGCACCACTTGGCCGGTCGAAATCTTCGCCTTGGTCAGAAACTCCGAGACCTTCTCCGCCATCACCTTGCTCAGCGACAAGACAATGTCCCCCTTGCTCGCTTCCCCCTTGTTCAGGCGGTGCGTGCAGTCCGACTTCATGAACACGGAACAACGGGCCGAGATGCGATGAGCGCGGGCGCCGTCGCAGGCGTCATTGATATCCTCTATCCGCAAGTTCATGCGGCTGAGTTGCTGGCGGAAGAATTCGCCGGTCCCCGATGCGCACTTGTTGCCGGAATAGGTGTTGACCATCCGACCGCGGTCGTTGAGGACGTAAACAACCAAGTCCTCACCCCCCATGGACACGACGGCGCGGGGCTTGAGGTTTACGGCATCAAGGCCGCTCTCGACAGCTACAGCGGCGATGACCTCAGGCAGCTCGACGCGACGACGCCCTTCGTTCCCCGTGACGATTCCACGCAGTGGTCGAATGGCTCCGAGAAGATCCATGAGCCTGGTCAGCGCCCCGGGGATGTCTCCCTCGTGAGGGAGGATCGCATGCTTAACACCATTGTCCTGCGAAACGAGGCAGAGCTTCAAGGTAGTGGAACCGATATCGATTCCCAGTGTCTTTTCAGCCATCATTCACTTTCACTACAGACTGATTGATAAGGTTTTTTTTGTTGGGGTATATAAGAGCGTATTTTCTTCAGTGTCAAGACAATTTTCCTTTTCCGCGGTGCACCATTCGAGATCGTCCAGGATCGGGACATCACCGCGCAGGTGCTTTCCGCTCTGCGTCGCGACGAGGCACGGAAGCTTGCACTCATCGCACGCATGCCCAGATGGCACCAAGGCGCGCTGCGCAACTTCGCGGCGACCACTGACAGCCAGACCTACGCCCTGCTGGCGAAAGGGACGCGCCGCTATGTCCGCTTCCACCTGAAGAGGGCGTAACTTCACCGCTGCCGCCTCGCCGGAGGCATGCCCTGCCGAGTCCTCTGCCCCAGCTTGGCACCCTGTCATCGTCATGGACCGCGGACCAGCCATCGCCGTGGGCTGAAACCTATTATCCGGCAGCCTTGACCAGTTGAACCCTGGATTCCGTAAAGTTGATCAGATGTATTTTATCCTCGAAGATCTGCGTTTCACCGAAGAGGGTTTCTACACTGATTCTTCCCTTTTCAATCGTAATCTGTGTCACATTTTCCATGACCGGTTTATGGGCGCCGGGCAAGTATAATTTAGCCAAACACATATCCCCTCCCGTACAGAAATTCTGAAGACAAAGAGTAAAGGCGCAATGGATAAATTGTTTACTTCAATAGCTTTTGAGCCTTTTTCAGCAGTACGTCAACCTCGGCCATCTTATCAGCCGTCTGCCGCAGTTGCTCGGCGACCTCTTTTTGATCCATGGCCATCTTGTCGGCCCATTCGCGGAATTCCACACCATGTTCCCGATTATGTTCCAGCCAGTAGGCCAGAAGACTTTTCAATTGACTCTTGGCATCTTTCATCAAATCCCCTCCTTTATTCCGGATATTCTTGCCACCATGGCCATTGTCATGCTCCATGACAGCGTCTTCCATCATAACCGCACATTACAATACAACATTCCAAAAGGCACCGTATTGTTCGCCTCCCATACATCGTCTAAGGGCAAAGTGAAGCGGAGGCACAAACCCATTGGTCCGCGATGAAGACAATACAGGTAAAGTGACAACCGCTTCAGTAGATGATTATACCTTGCGAATCAACGCGCAAGGGCGATTGCGTCAGTGGCGTTGATGCCGTTATGGTTTGGGCGGTCTTTGACCCTTCGGCATTTTCTTCATCATTTCAGCCATATTTTCCATACTGCCCAAGCCCATGACTTCCTGCACGCTGTTGACTTTCGTGTAATCACTGGGCACCTCAAACAGGGAGGCTTTGGCCGCACCCAACTTGATGTCTTTGAACTTCATGACCATCTTCCCTCCGGAGCCCGGATACTTCGGGTTCGGCGGGAGGGTCATTTCGGTTTGAATATTGAAATCCTTGAGATCCTGTGCCTCCCAGAGGGTGGCGTTGTACTTCTCTTCGGGCTTGTTCTTCCGGTAAAAGACCGCATCGTATTTGATGCAGGGATGGCCGTCGATCGTTTCGGTACCCACCTTTTTCTTCTCAATCACCATTTCAGGATCATATGCGCTCGGAGTCTTTTCCTGATCCTGTATCGGTTGTTCGTGGTAGGTCTTCGTGGCCCTGTTCATCATGATGGTTTTTTTCACATCACCAAGACTAATGGTCACCACGTCCTTCATCCCCGGATTTTCTATGCGGCTTTTGGTCCCCATTCTCGCCATGGGCATCTCCATTCCCGAAGAGACCATCGTCGCCGTAAAATTGTCCGGAGGGGCTGCGAGAACAGGCGAATCCGTGAACAATAGAGCGACCATGAAAAAAAACGCTACCAGATAACGAATACTGACTTTCGACATGTCATCCTCCTTTATCTTCCTTCTTTTAAACCCACTTGATCACACCTTTTCCGGAGCTGATTTACAACATCTGTCTTGGATGGATTCTATCAGAAATGTGCCCCTTGCGGGAAGCGTTAATCTCTTGGCTGCAGATAAATATTAAAAATAAAAATCATCTTGACAACGACAATCTTGTATCATACGCTTCAATTGCTCGTTAGGGGTGTCCTTTTGGACTGAGATGCCGGAATCCCGGTGACCCTTTATCGACCTGATCAGGGTAATGCCTGCGTAGGGAAATGAGCTGAAGTGCAAAGTGCATCAAGGCCGCTTCCCTTAAAGGAGGCGGCTTTTGTATTTTGAAAGGAGATGGGGAATATGACACAGCTTGAATCGGCAAAAAACGGAAAAATCACACCGGAAATGGTGCAGGCGGCACACTACGACAACGTCACCCCGGAGGAATTGCTCTCACGGGTGGCGGCAGGCTCCGTGGTGATCCCGAAAAACCCGTCACACGCCTTTGAAGCCAGGGCGATCGGCATGGGACTCTCGACAAAAATCAACGCCAATATCGGCACGTCGACAAGCCATGCCCTCCTTCCCGAAGAACTCGACAAATTGCAGGTGGCGATCGACGCCGGGGCCCATGCCGTCATGGACCTTTCCACCGGAGGCGACATCGATGCCATCCTCGCCGGAATGATCGAACATTCCTCCGTCATGATCGGTACGGTGCCCATCTATCGTTCCATCAGCCGGCTCTTCGCCGGAGGCCTGACCTGCAAGGATCTCACCGAGGATTCGATTTTTGAAGACATCGAACACGAGGCCCGCATGGGCGTCGATTTCATGACCCTCCACTGCGGCATTTCGACCCGAACCTTGCCCATTCTCGAGAAGAGCGACCGGATCATGGGAATGGTGTCCCGCGGCGGAAGCCTGATGGCGGAGTGGATGATGCTGCATGAACGCGAGAACCCCCTCTACGAGCATTACGACCGTCTACTGACGATCGCCCGCGACCATGACGTCACCCTTTCCCTGGGGGACGGACTCCGGCCGGGGACGATATGCGATGCGGAAGATCGGGCTCAGATCAGTGAACTGATCGTTCTCGGGGAGCTTGTGGACAGGGCGAGACAGGCGGGAGTCCAGGTGATGGTGGAGGGACCGGGCCATGTCCCTCTGAACCGCATCGCCGCGGATATGAAGCTCCAGAAGCGCCTTTGCAACAACGCGCCCTACTACGTGCTCGGGGCCGCTGCCCACGGACATCGCCCCGGGCTATGACCACATCGTCGGCGCGATCGGCGGCGCGATCGCTGCGGCGAGCGGCGCCGATTTTCTCTGTTACGTGACGCCGGCCGAGCATCTGGGCCTTCCCACGGTGCAGGACGTCCACGAGGGGGTGATCGCCTCGTGTATCGCGGCCCATATCGGAGACCTGGAAAAAGGGATTAAAGGGACGTGGAAGAGAAATGAAACGATGTCCCGTGCCAGGAGAAGTTTCGATTGGGAAACGATGTTCCGGTTGTCCATCGATCCGGCGAAGGCCAGAAGGGTCAGATGCATGACCGAGGACAAAGACAGGGATGTCTGCACGATGTGCGGGGAACTGTGCGCCATCAAGACATACAACCGATTCCTGACGGGCAATACCGTCGGTTGAATCGCGCGGTTCTTGTTTTTTGAATGCACGAAACCCCGGTGATCCGTTTCGATCACCGGGGTTTTCTTTCTGGATGCAACTTGAATACGTTGGGTGTCAGATTTCGACACCTCTTCAGCTTATCCCCTCAGCGGCAGCTGATGCAGACCGCCAGATCCTCGACGGGCACGCCCGACGTCTTGCTGATGTACGCCAGCTGGTCCTCGGGCGCGAAGTACCGGCCGCAGACCTTGCAGGTCTTCATCTTGAAGGTCCGGCCCCAGATCGTCCGCGCATCGCCGGAGTCCGTCGTTTCCATCTCGATGTGCCCCGAGGGACAGACATAGGCGCAGGCGCCGCAGCCGATGCAGGACACCGAGTCCTCCTTGAAGGGGGTACAGACATTCTTTTCCGACCCCCGGTAGGAGAAGCCGATCGCGCAGACCCCGACGATCTTCTCGCAGGTCCGCACGCACATCCGGCAGAGGATGCACTTCGAGTTGTCCTTGTCCGGCGTGAACCGGGGCTCGGGCTCGATGCCCAGCTCCTCCGCCATCTCCTTGAGCTGCTGCGATTCGGGGCAGCGCGCCAGGAGGAGCTGGAGGACGAGGCGGCGGACGGCCAGGACCCGCTCGCTCTTCGTGTCGACGATCAGCCCCTCGGCAACGGGGTAGAGGCAGGACGTGACGATGCGCGTCCTCTTCCCGTGCTTGACCTCGACGACGCACATCCGGCATGCCCCCGAGGGTTCGAGCGACTCGTTGGAGCACAGGGTCGGAATGACGATGCCGTTCTCCCGGGCGACCTCAAGGATGGTCTGCCCGGCCTCCGCTTCGATCTTCTTATTGTCTATCGTCAGATTGATCATTTCTCTACCTTACCTCACGATGATAGCATCAAATTTACAGCTTTCCCTGCAGGCGCCGCACTTCGTACACTTGGCCAGATCGATGGCGTGGATCTTCTTCCGCTCGCCGCTGGCCGCCCCCGTGGGACAGACCTTCGCGCAGACCGTACAGCCCGTGCACTTCTCGGCGTCGACGCTGTAGGTGATCAGGGCCTTGCACACGCCGGCCGGACAGCGCTTCTCCTTGATGTGCGCCTCGTACTCGTCGCGGAAATACCGGATCGTGCTGAGGACGGGGTTCGGGGCGCTGTTGCCCAGGGCGCAGAGGGAGCCGTCGATGATGGCCGTGGCCATCTTCTCGAGGAGCTCCACATCCCCCTCCTGGCCCCTGCCCTCGGTGATGTCGAGCAGGATGTCCCGCATCCGCCGGACCCCTTCCCGGCAGGGAACGCACTTGCCGCAGGATTCGCTGACCAGGAAGTTCGGTGAAGTACTTGGCCACATCGACCATGCAGTTGTCCTCGTCCATGACGATCATGCCGCCGGAGCCCATCATCGAGCCGATCTTCGTCAGTTCGTCGAAATCGACGGGCATGTCGAGGTACTTCTCGGGGATGCAGCCGCCCGAGGGACCGCCCGTCTGGATCGCCTTGAACTTCTTGCCGTCGGGGATCCCGCCGCCGATGTCGAAGACGATCTCCCGGAGCGTCATCCCCATCGGGACCTCGACGAGGCCGGTGTTGTTGATCTTGCCGACCAGGGAGAAGATCTTCGTTCCCTTGCTCCCTTCGGTGCCGATCGAGGCGTACCAGTCGGCGCCCCGCTCGATGATGAACGGGACGTTCGCCCAGGTCTCGACGTTGTTCAGGTTCGTGGGCTTGTCCTAGAGCCCCTTGTCCGTCGCGTGGATGTACTTCGCGCGCGGCTCGCCGGCCCGCCCCTCCAGGGAGGCGAAGAGGGCCGAGGACTCGCCGCAGACGAAGGCGCCGCCGCCCCGGTTGATCTTCACGTCGAAGGAGAAGCCCGTCCCGAGGATGTTCTCCCCGAGGAGCCCCGCTTCCCGGGCCTGCTGGATCGCCAGGGTGATGTTCTTCACGGCCAGCGGGTATTCGTTCCGGACGTAGATGTAGCCCTGGCTGGAGCCGATGGCGTAGGCGCCGATGATCATCCCCTCGAGGACCAGATGGGGGTTCCCCTCCAGGAGGCTCCGGTCCATGTAGGCGCCGGGATCGCCTTCGTCGGCGTTGCAGATGACGTACTTGGGTTCGCCCTCGGCCTTCCGCGTGGCATCCCACTTCCAGCCGGCGGGGAATCCTCCGCCGCCGCGGCCCCGGAGGTTCGCCTTGATCACCTCCTGGATGATCTCTTCCGGCTTCATCCCGGTGAGGGCCTTCCCCAGGGCGCTGTAGCCGCCGATGGCGAGGTAGTCCTCCAGGCTCTCCGGATCGACCTTGCTGTTCAGGCCGAAGACGAGGCGGGTCTGCTTCTTGTAGAACGGGCACGTCGTCCTCGTGGACGATCTTCTCGCCCGTGGCGGGATCGACGTAGAGAGCCGGTCGATGATCTCCCCCTTCAGGAGGGTCTTGTCGATGATCTCCCCGGCGTCCGCAAGCCCGACCCGCTGGTAGAAGATCTTCTCCGGGGCGATGACGACCATCGGACCCCGCTCGCAGAAGCCGTGGCAGCCGGTGGTCCGGAAATCGATCTTGTCGGTGAGATTCCGCTTGGCGAGCTCCTCGCGGAAGTTGTCCACCAGTTTCTGGGTTCCATAGGCCAGGCAGCCGGTCCCGACGCATATCGTGATGCAGGGCTTCTTCGGGTCGCGGCCTGCCTTGAGCCTCTCCTGTACGCTTTTCAATTCATCGAAGGATTTAATCTTGCTCATCATCAGTCGCTACCCTTCTTCCCTAATTTCTTGAGGATCTTTGTCGATTTGGCGATGTTCATGTGCCCGTGATACTCGCCGTTCACCACCAGAACGGGCCCCAGGGCGCAGGCCCCGAGACAGCCGACCGTCTCGAAGGAGAACTCGAGGTCGGCCGTCGTTTCGCCCTCCTTGATGCCCAGGATATCCTCGACGTTGCGGGCGATCAGCTCGGCGCCGCGGACGTGGCAGGCCGTCCCCATGCAGAGGCTCAGCTGGTAGCGCCCCTTGGGTTTCAGGCTGAAGGCCTTGTAGAACGTCACCACCTCGTAGACGCGGCTGATCGGCACGCTCAAGTGGGTACTGACCGCGCACAGGGCGTCCTTGGGCAGATAGTTGAACTCCTTCTGGACGTCCTGAAGGATGGGGACCAGATAACTCTTGTCCCCGCTGTATTGCTGAATGATCTCCTTAACCTTTTCTTCCATTCTCTTCACCCTCGTCGTAAGATGGTATTCTCGCCGGTCACTTTGCCCGCGGGGCCCGCAGCTCTTCCTTGGACTTGGAGCAGCTCATCTTGATCATCAGCGTCTCCCACTCGATGTCGACCCGCTCCTGGATGACCTGGATCTGGTCCGGCGTGAGATGGCGGAACCGCCCCTGCCCCTTGAGGTACTCCTGGACGGGGCGCCGCTTCTCGGGCACCTCCACGGTCATCCGGTACTTGCCGTCCTCCACCTCGTACAGCGGGAAGATCCCCGTCTCGAGGGCGAGCCGTCCCAGCTTGATGCAGGTCTCGGAGGGGGAGCGCCACCCGGTCGGGCAGGTCACGAAGCAGTGGATGTACGAGGGGCCCTTCACCTTGCGGGCCTTCTTCACCTTGTTCATGAAGTCGATCGGGTAGCTCTGGCAGGCCGTCGCCACATAGGGCACGTTGTGGGCCACCATGATCTCGGGAAGGTTCTTCTTCCAGACCTGGTTCCCGGGGACCACCTTGCCGGCGGGGGCCGTCGTCGTCGCGGCGAGCCGAACGGGGTGCCGCTCGAGCGCTGGATGCCCGTGTTCATGTACGCCTCGTTGTCGAAGCAGACGTACAGCATGTCGTGGCCGCGCTCCATCGCCCCGGAGAGGGCCTGGAAGCCGATGTCCATCGTCCCGCCGTCGCCGCCGATCGCGACCGACTTGATCCGCCGATCGGCGATCTTCCCCTTGCGCCGAAGCGCCGTGAGGCCCGCCTCGACGCCCGATCCCACCGCCGCGGAGTTCGGGAACGCCACGTGGATCCAGGGGAGGTTCCAGGCCGTCGTGGGGTAGACGCTGGAGATGACCTCCATGCAGCCGGTCGCGTTGGTGATGACCGTGTCCTTCCCGAGGGCCTTGCACATCAGCCGGATCGCCAGCGCCTCGCCGCAGCCCTGACAGGCGCGGTGCCCGCCGACGAAGTACTCCTCCTTGGTGGCCAGCTTCGGGGCGATACAGTTCAAAACTTTCGAATACTCTTAGGGTTCATCGTTGCCGTATTCATTATCCCCTCACTCCGTAAAATTCATATGGTTCTGAAAGTTTCCCCTTGGCCGCCCGCTGGACCATATCCATGAAATTCTCCACCTGGACGTCCCTGCCGCCGAGACCGATGATGTAGTTGACGACCTTCGGTTTCTTCGGGACATCGTACAGGGCGGAGCGGATCTCCGAGAAGACGGGGCCGCCGGGGCCGCCGAAGGAACAGGCGCGATCGGTGACGGCCAGGACCTTGATCCCCTTGATCGCCTTCTTCAGGTCGTCGAAGGGGAAGGGCCGCCAGAGCTTGATCTTCAGGAGGCCGGCCTTCACGCCCTCCTTGCGCAGCTCGTCGATGGCGATCTCCGCCGTTTCGCCCATCGAACCCATGGTCACGCAGGGCAACCTCGGCATCCTCGGTCCTGTAGGACTGGATCGGCTCGTACTTCCGGCCGAACTGCTTCTCCCATTCCTTCCAGACTTCGAGGACGACCTTGATGGAGTTGACGATGGCCACATTCTTGGACTTCTGCGCCTCGGTGAAAAACTCCGGCATGCCCAGGGCCCCCATCGTGACGACCTTGTCGGGATGCAGCGTGGCGAAGGGCTTATAGGGGGGAAGGAATCGGTCCACCTCCTCCTGGTCGGGCATGATGATCGGCTCGACCACGTGGGTCAGCTGGAACCCGTCCATGTTCACGTTGACCGGGAGCATCACCCGCCGGTCCTCGCCCACCTTGAAGGCCTGGATGACCATGTCGACCACCTCCTGGCCGTTGTCGGCGAAGAAGGAGATCCAGCCCGTGTCGCGCATCGGCATGATGTCGCTGTGGTCGTTCCAGATGTTGATCGGCCCGGAGACGGCGCGGTTGGCGATGATCATCACGATCGGCAGCCGCATCGCCGACGTGATCGGCATGACCTCGCTCATGAACAGGAGCCCCTGGGAGCTGGTCGCCGTCACGACGCGGGCGCCGGTCGCCGGAGGCGCCCATGGCGGAGCTCAGGGCGGAATGCTCGGACTCCACGGTGATGAAGGAGGCGTCCACGCGGCCGTCGGCGACGATGTCCGACAGATGCTCGGCCACATGGGACTGAGGGGTGATGGGATAGACCGATGCCACATCAAACTTGCAGAGAGCAGCCGCTTCCGCGGACGCAATCGCCACTTCCATTCCTACTCGCTTACCCATCCTCAATCCTCCTCATTGACCATGACGATCGCCTTCGGCCAGCATTCATGGGCGCAGATGCCGCACCCCTTGCAGTAGTCGAGGTTCGCCTCAAAAAATCCGTCCGCGGTCTCGGTAATGCACCCCTCGGGGCAGTATATGTAGCAGACGCCGCACTTGATGCATTTCTCGTTTTCCCAGATCGGCTTCTTCGCCCGCCAGCTTCCGGTGTGATATTCCGCGGCGCTTCCCGGCCGGAAAACCATGCATCCGGGATTGATCTCCTGCCAGGTTTCTGGCCCTTTCTTTTCAGTCATCGTCATACCTCAAAGGTTATTTCATTCGGTCTCAATTGATGAATTTTACCTGTTCGTAGGCGCTCTTCGCGGCCGCGAAGTTCTTCGCGGCGATCCTGCCGAAGCGCTCCTTGATGGGCTCTTCCAGGGATTCGAATTTCACGACCCCCGTCAGCTTGACGAGGGCGCCCAGCATGGTCGTGTTGGTGATGGGCACGCCGAGCTCCTTCCAGGCGATCCCGGTCGCGTCGACGGTCGCGATCTTCCCCTCGTAACGGATGACCTTTTTCAGATCTTCCAGGCTTTTCGTGGTGTTGACCAGGAGGATTCCGTCCGGCTTGAGACCCTCGGCCACGTCAACCAGGGCCACGAGGCTCTCGTCGAGGACGACGACCACGTCGGGGTGGTAGATGCCGGAGCGGATCTTGATCTGCTTGTCGTCCACCCGGTTGAACCCCGTCACCGGCGCCCCGCGCCTCTCCGGTCCCGAAGCTCGGGAACCCCTGCGCAAACTTCCCCTCCGCAATGGCGGCTAGGGCAAACAGCTCCACCGATGTCACCGCTCCCTGACCGCCTCTCCCATGCCATCTGATTTCTAACATTCGTCAAATCTCCCGTAGTGATTAGGTTCTTTGAAAAAACCGGCCCCTTGTATCGCACTTGCCATGGGCTGTCAATAATTTTCCCGCTAAAGTGTGTTGATATTCTCGAAATGATTACTCATTCTATGAATTTACATAAAAAGTGAATCCCGCAGCGGCATCTTAAATATGGGCCACTTCCGCAAAATAAATGCCAGTTTGAAATTACCTCAGGATATCCTCGCAGAAAAAAAATCGCAGCATCATAATACAATATAAAACAAAAAGTTATGTATCGTCCCGCCGCTCGACGGGAAGAGAAAAAGGAAGTCGGTCCGTTGAGGGATTGGGTACAAAAGAGTTCGCATGCCGCACGAAAAGGAGAGGTGACGACGGGAAGCGGCGATGCCAACCCGCCGCCGTGTGCTGTGCGCTGAAAGCACAACTGTGCACGCCCAGCACGAACAAAAAAAGACCTTCGCTCCCGCCCTCCCTTCACGGGAGAGGGAGGAAAAGAGGAAATTCAGATGAATAAGGAATGCAGCCGGAGCGCCTGCTTTAAACCCCCCGGCGGAATTCGAGACACTTTGCCAGCGTCATCCGGTCCGCGTACTTGAGATCTCCCCCCACGGGAATGCCGAGGGCGATCCGGGTGACCTTGACGCCCCGCTCCTTGAGGAGCTTCGAGATCATCAGCGCCGTCGTCTCCCCCGCCACGCTCGGATTCGTGGCCACGATCACCTCCTCGACGGGGTGCGCCGCAATCCGGGCCAGGAGCTCGCGGATCCGGAGCTGTTCCGGACCGATCCCGTCGAGCGGGGAGAGCGCCCCGTGGAGGACGTGGTAGACCCCCCGGTATTCACCGCTCTCCTCGAGGGCGATCAGGGAATCCGGCTCCTCGACGATGCAGACAAGCTCCCGGTTCCTGCCGGCGTCGGCGCAGATCGTCGCAGATCTCTCCTTCGGCGAGGTTGAAGCAGACGGAACAGAGGCGGATCTTCCGCTTCACGTCGAGGATGCTCTCGGCAAGTCTCCGGGCGTCCTCGTCGGAGGCGCGGAGGATATGGGTCGCAAGTCGCGCCGCGGTCTTCTCCCCGATGCCGGGAAGCCGCGACAACTCCTTGATCAGTCGCTTGATGGGAAGGGCATAGCCGCTCATGGCGCCCCCTACATCAGGCCGGGGATCTGCATCCCGCCCGTGATCTTCGCCATCTCGGCGGCGGCCATCTCCTGGGCCTTGCGGACCCCCTCGTTCACCGCCGCGATGATCAGGTCCTGAAGCATCTCGACATCTTCGGGATTGACGACCTCTTTTTCTATCTTCAGAGAGAGGATCTCGAACTTCCCGTTGACGGTCACCGCGACCATCCCGCCGCCGGCGGTCGCCTCGACGGTCTTCGCCGCCAGCTCCTCCTGGAGCTCCATCATCCTCTCCTGCATCTTCTTCGCCTGCTTCATGATGTTTCCGAAATTCTGCACGATGTTCTAACCTCCTGAAGTTCAATGGGGCAAGCGTCCCTATTTTCCAAATTTTCTCCCCTGCCGGCGATCTCAGGAAGGGAGAGTTCTGACTTTCTCATCCTCACTCATCTCCTCCGGCGGGACAGCGGCTCTGCTTCGGTCAGCGGCAGATCCGCCTCCTCCTTCAGGAGGGAAGCGGATGCCGGCGGCGGCCGGCGCCGGGACTTCGCGCAATCTCACATCCCGCACCTCCGCCCGGGGAAACACATCGAGGACTTTCAGGACGAGCGGGTGAGAAAGCGCCTCCCGCCTGATCTCCTGGAGCCGGTGGTTCTTCGCCGCCCGGCCGTCCGGACCGTTGCCGTTATTGTGGTTCTGTGCCGGATCGGCGGTTTCCGGCGCAAGGGTTTCGATCTCCAGGACCGTCTCCCGCCCGAAGAACTGCCGGGCGAGGTCTCGAGCGCCGTCCTTCCCCGCGTCCACATCGTCCCGAGAAGAGATACCCCTTCGCAAAACCGATCCGGAGACGCCCCTCCTCGCAGGCAAGGCACTGCGCCGATTCGATCTTCGCGCAGAGGGCCGCATCCTGCCGCTTCACGAAGTCCTTGAAATCCTTCCAGCGCCCTCCAGGTGTCGCGGCGCTGCCGGTCCGGTATTCGGCGCGCTCTTCGGACAACTGCCCGGTCGGTAAGCGGCACCCGTCCGGCGGGAGTCTCCGTCCCTGCCCGGCTTGACCTGCAGCGCTTCCGCGACAGCCCGCGTTCCGATGGTCGGCCCTGTCTGGAACCGTCCGCTTCCGCCGGGCGTCTGTCCGTTCCCGCCGCATCCGACCCCTGCTTCGCTGACCGGACCTCAGAGGCTTTGCGATTCTCAGCCGTTCTGAGGCTGCGGCCTCCCCGCCCGTCCACCGCCCGCCGCCCCACCCGGCAGCGGATCACCGCCTCCGAGGCGCCGCTCCAGCCCCTCCATCCGGGAGAGGACCGTCTCGATGGGGATCAGGGGCTCCAGCCAGGCCATCCGGCAGAGGATCGCCTCGAGGTTCAGGCGCGCGTTCTGGCTCCGGCGAACCGTCTCCTCCTCGGCCATCAGGATCTCCAGGTACCGCTGGAGGGTCTCCCGTCGACGCCCCTTCCGCCTGTCGCTTCAGTTTCGCCAGTTCCTCCGCGGGCAGATCGACGAGGGCATCCCTCCCCGCCTGCAATCGCGACAAGGAGCAGATTCCGGAAATGGCCGAGGAGCGTCTGGTAGAAAAACTTCATGTCGAGGCCGGCGTAGTAGGCCTCGTCGATGATCTTCAGGCAGCGGCCCGCGTCCCGGGCGAGGACCGCCTCGGAGAGAAGAAAGAGGAAGCGCCGGTCCGACCGGCCGAGGATCTCCTCGACCGCCTTGTCCTCGATCTCGAAGCCGGCGTAGGAGATCACCTGATCGAAGATGCTCTGCGAGTCGCGGAGGCTCCCGTCGCCCGCCTCGGCGATCCAGGCAAGCCCCGTGTCGCTGATCCGGATCCCCTCGGCCGCCGCGATCTTCTTCAGATTGTCGGCGATCAGCTTGAGCGGGATCCTCCGGAAATCGAAGCACTGGCAGCGGGAGAGGATCGTCGCCGGCACCTTCTGGGTCTCGGTCGTGGCGAAGATGAAGATCACGTGGGCGGGCGGCTCTTCGAGGGTCTTCAGGAGCGCGTTGAAGGCCTCCCGGGTCAGCATGTGGACCTCGTCGATGATGTAGATCTTGTAGCGGCAGGAGGCGGGGGCGAACTTCACATTCTCGCGGAGTTCCCGGATCTCGTCGATCCCCCGGTTGGAGGCGCCGTCGATCTCCCGGACGTCGATCGCGATCCCGTCGGTGATCTCGCGGCAGTGGACGCAGACGTTGCAGGGGGTCGGCGTCGGCCCCTGTTCGCAGTTGAGCGCCTTCGCCAGGATCCGGGCGATCGAGGTCTTCCCCACCCCCCGCGGCCCGCTGAAGAGAAAGGCATGGGCGATGCGCTCCTGGGTGATCGCGTTTTGCGAGCGTCCGGACCACATGCTCCTGTCCCAGGACGTCTTCAAAGATCTGGGGTCTCCATTTTCGGGCTAGAACGAGGTATTCCACGGATACTCCTGCAAGGCATGAGGGGAAAAGGGATAGCCAGGTTGACCCGCAGCACACGCCGGTGACTGCTGCCGCTGCTTCCTTCCGGACCTGACGGGGTTCACAGACCGTCGTCGCGCGGGGCCCGGCTATCTTCCCTTGATGGGGGTCAGGTGACCTGACTCCTCTTATGTTCTATGGCGGAGAGAGCGGGATTTGAACCCGCGGTACACCTTTGGGGGCGTACACACGATTTCCAGTCGTGCTCCTTCAGCCGCTCGGACATCTCTCCGTACTCCCCTTTCGAAAAACGGGGCATTATAGAGAGGTGGGCAGGGATCTGTCAAGGAATTCCCGCCGATATTTTTACCCTTCGAGATGACTGCCCTTTTGTATCACCTGCCTTGTCTTTTCCGGAGGGATGGGGTAAAAGGTTTCCCATGAAAATTCTTGTCACCGGCGGCGCCGGATACATCGGCAGCCACGTCGTCAAGGCCCTGGGTGAAGCGGGCCATGACCTTGTCATCTACGACAACCTCTCCACCGGCCACGAATGGGCGATCCTCTCCGGCCGTCTCGTCCGCGGCGACCTCGCCGACAGGCGCGTCATCACGGAGACGCTCGAAGGCCTTCCGGCCGGAGGCGGTCATGCACTTCGCCGCCTCGATCCAGGTGGAGGAGTCGGTCCGTGAGCCCCTCGCCTACTACCGGAACAACGTCATCAACACGCTGAACCTCCTGGAGGCGATGCGGGAGGCGGGCGTCCGGCGCTTCATCTACTCCTCGACCGCCGCCGTCTACGGCATCCCCGAGAAGATCCCCGTCGACGAGCAGGCGCCGCTCGCGCCGATCAACCCCTACGGCGCCTCGAAGGTGATGATCGAGACGGTCCTCGCCGACCTCGCCGCCGCAACGGATTTCCGCTATGCGGCGCTCCGCTACTTCAACGTCGCCGGGGCGGACCCGGAAGGCCGAATCGGCCAGGCCTACCGCGAGGCGACCCACCTGATCACCCGGGCGCTCAAGACCGCCAAGGGCGAATACCCGAAGCTCGCCGTCTACGGCACGGACTACCCGACGCCGGACGGCACCTGCATCCGCGACTACATCCACGTGGACGACCTCGCCGCCGCCCACCTCCTGGCCCTTGACCGCCTGATCGAAACCGGCGGGACGGAGATCATGAACTGCGGTTACGGCCACGGCTATTCGGTCCGCGAGGTGGTCGACTGCGGCGAGGAAGGTCACCGGGATCGACTTTCCCGTGGAGGAGACCGGCCGGCGCGCCGGCGATCCCCCGGCCCTCGTCGCCGACAGCAGCCGTTCCGCGCGCCTCACCGGCTGGCAGCCGCGCCACGACGACCTCGAATTCATCATCCGCACCGCCTGGGACTGGGAGCGAAAGCAAAATAAACGTCCCTTTTCCACTCTCCCGAGGAGAAGAAAAGGAAAACCGGAAAGGATCATGAATCATGGATTTTATCGATCTTGCCGCACAGCAGCGGCGCATCGCGGATAAATTGAATGCCAATATCGCCCGGGTCCTCGCCCACGGCCAGTACATCAACGGGCCGGAGGTCCGGGAGCTGGAGCAGACCCTCGCCGGCTACGTCGGCGCAAAGCACGCCGTCGGCTGCGCCTCGGGAACGGACGCCCTCCTCATGGCGCTCATGGCCCTCGACATCGGCCCGGGCGACGCCGTCTTCACGACCCCTTTCACCTTCATCGCGACGGCCGAGGTGATCAGCCTCCTCGGCGCGACGCCGGTCTTCGTGGACATCGACCCCGTCACCTTCAACATCGACCCGAAAAAGCTGGAGGAGGCGATCGTCAGCCTGAGGGAAAATCCTCCCGACGTCGCACCCCGTGCCGTCGGGGCCGGCAACCCCGGCGTGGCGGCCCTTCAGGCGGCCTTCCCCGACCGGCGCATCATTGACCGCAGGACCGAGGACCGTGCCGAAACAGCGGGAAAACCCTCCGCCCCCGCGCCGTCATCCCCGTCGACCTCTTCGGCCTGCCCGCGGACTACGACGCGATCGACGCCGTCGCCGCCCGTCACGGCCTCACGGTCATCGAGGACGCCGCCCAGTCCTTCGGCGGCGAGTACAAAGGAAGAAAGGCCTGCTCCTTCGGCGACATCGCCTGCACCTCCTTCTTCCCCGCCAAGCCCCTCGGCTGTTACGGCGACGGGGGGATGTGCTTCACGAACGACGACCACATCGACGAGATCCTCCGCTCCATCCGGGTCCACGGCCAGGGGAGCGACAAGTACGAGAACGTCCGGATCGGGATCAACGGCCGCCTGGACACCCTCCAGGCCGCGATCCTGCTCGCCAAGTTCGCAGATCTTCCCCGAGGAGATCGACCTGCGCCAGGAGGTCGCCCGCCGACTACAACGAACTCCTCGCCGGTGTCGTCGCGACACCGGAGATTCCTGAAGGCTATCAAAAGCGCCTGGGCGCAGTACTCGATCCTCGCCCGCGACAACGCCGAGCGAGCCGCCTTCATGGCGAAACTGAAGGCGGCCGGCATCCCCACGGCGATCTACTACCCGAAACCCCTCCACCTCCAGACGGCCTTCGCCTCGTCTGGGCTACCGAGAGGGCGACTTCCCCGTCAGCGAGGACTGCGCCCGGCGGATCTTCAGCCTCCCCATGCACCCTTACCTCGCCGCCGGGGATCAGCGCCGGATCGCCGAAGTCCTGAGGGGAAAGTGACGATCCCCGGGATTTCTCCACCCGGCCCCTTTCCTGCCCATTGAAAAAAGACAAGGCGGGCATTCATTCGAATGTCCGCCTTGACGCTAGTCCGGTATTCTTCGGTACAAGGACCCCTCCGATCCGTTACTTCCTGCTGATCGTTCCTTCCCAGGTGCTGATGCAGGTCTCCTTTTTGTTCTCTTCACTGAACCATCGTGAAGTGACGCATTTCGATTCCGTATAGAAAGCGACGCCGTCCCGGCCCATCACATGAAGGTCTCCGAAGAAGGAATCCTTATGGCCGGCAAAGGGGAAGTAAGAGACGGGCACGGGAATGCCCACGTTCACCCCCACCATGCCGCCATGGGTCCGGTGCACGAACTCCCGGGCATAATAGCCGTTCTGGGTGAAGATGCAGGAGCCGTTGGCAAACCGGTTCGCGTTCATGATGGCCAGGCCTTCCTCAAAATCCTTCACACGCTTGATGGCCGTCACCGGACCGAAGATTTCGCAGTCGCCGATGCACATACCGGATTTCACATGATCAAAGATGGTGGGCCCCACAAAGTGACCGTTCTCAAAGCCGGGGACGACGATGTTCCGGCCGTCCAGGATCAACTCGGCCCCCTCCTCGACGCCCTTGGTGATCCAGTCGATGACGGACGCCTTGTGCTCCGCCGAGACGACGGGCCCCAACTCCGTCTTAGGATCATAGGCGCAGCCCACCTTCCGCGCCTTGGCAAACTTCACCAGGTAGGAGATGAACTCGTCGGCGCAGGCCTCCTCGACGCAGAGCGCCGGCAGGGCCATGCAGCGCATTCCCGCGCAACCGAACGTCGAGTTGATGATCCCGAGGGCAGACCGTTCCAGCGCGGCATCGCGCAGGACCAGACCGTGATTCTTCGCCTCGCAGAGGGCCTGGACCCTTTTCCCGTGGGCCGCGGCCGTGGAGTAGATGTGGAGACCGACCGAGGTGGACCCCACATAGGAGATCCCCCGGACGTCCGGATGCTTCAAGAGCAGTTCCGCCTCGTTGCGGCTGCAGGTGACGAGATTCACGACCCCTTTGGGCATGCCCGCCTCGATCAGGAGTTCCAGGACCCGCATGGACGTCTGGGGCGTGAGGCTTGCCGCCTTCAGGACGAAGGTGTTGCCCGTCGTGATGCACAAGGGGATCATCCAGCCGAAGGGAATCATCGCCGGAAAGTTGAACGGCACGATCCCGGCAAACACGCCCAGAGGTTCCCGGTACAGCACCGTATCATGGCCGGTGGAGACGTTCATCAGCGCATCCCCCTGCATCAGGATCGGCGCCCCGCAGGCCATCTCCACCACCTCCATGACCTTGATGATGTCCCCCCGGGCCTCTTCGATGTTCTTCCCCAGTTCCATCGAAACCGACAACGTCAGTTCCTCCAGATGGGCATCGAGCAGCGTCCTGAAGCGAAACATGACGTCCGTCCGTTGCTGTATGGGCTTGGCAGACCAACCCGGAAAGGCCGCCTGCCGCCGCCGCGACGGCGCTGTTGACCTCTTCCACCGTACAGCAGGGGGCCTCCGCCATCACCTCCCCCGTACTGGAGTTCGTCACCGCCATATACTTCGTTGTCTTCGATTCTTTCCACTCGTTGTTCACACAGTACTTCAAACGCCTCACCGTCATGATCGATCCTCCCTCTGTATAGACTCTTTTGTATAGACGTTATTGTTCAATGTTGTTCTTTCCTCTTCTGTCAACGAAGAGGACTGCTTAGAAAAGATGTTCTCCCTTTTCGACGAAACGTCGGAAACCCTCTTTGTCTCCCGCGGCGGCCGCGATGCGCACCAGTCCCTTCTTGAGTTCCTCGGTGCCGGTGGCAATGGAGAGACGCAGATAATGGTAAGGCTCGGCGCCGATCCGGCCAAAGGATTTCCGGTCCATTGTCGCCACCCCGTGGACGAAAAGGAGAAACATCTGCAGGAGCGTCGATGGACTGGTCTTTTCACGGATATTCGCGGGAAGCCCGGCGAAGGCGTCCATGACGCCCAGGCTGCGACAGAGCCCCTCCACATTGGGGAAGACATAGAAAGTCGCCTTCGGCTTCAGGCAGCGGATCCCCGGGATGGAATTGAGCCCGGCCACAACCAGGTCGCGGCGCATCTGAAACGTATCCACCATTTTTTTGATCGCCGCCGGACCTTCCGGAGATTCGATACCCAGACGCACGCCTTCCTGGTTGTAGGCGGCGGTGCAGGAGAAGTAATTGATGTTGAGGTTCCTGAAGACCTCCGCCTCCTCCCGCGTGGGAAAGAGGGCCCAGCCGACCCGACCGCCCGTCCAGGCAAAGCTCTTGGAGGCGCCGCTCACCAGGATCGTGTTCCTCTCCATGCCCGGACAGGAAAGGATACTGTGATGGCGGCAATCATCGAAGAGGATGTGCTCATAGATCTCGTCGGAAAAGATGCGGACATCGTCGCTGCAGCGGGCGCGGATCACCCGGGCGATCTCCTGGAGCTGTTCCGGGGAGGCGACCCCTCCCGTCGGATTGGAGGGAAAGTTGAGGAAGATCAGCTTGGTTCTCTCCGAGAGGACAGGCGCCAATTCCGCGCCGGAAAGGGAAAAGGCGTTCTCCTCTTTCAGATGGACGGGGACCGGCGTAGCGCCTACATAGGGGATAAAGGATTCATAGATGGGAAAACCGGGGCTGGGATAGACCACCTCGTCCCCCGGACCGCAGTAGGTTTGCTGGCACAGGCCGATGGGGGGCTTGCCCCCCGGAAAGACGACGACACGCTCCGCCTCCGCCCGGACCCCCCGTGTTTCCGAGATCTGTCTCGCAATAGCCGCCCGGAGGGAAGGGATCCCCTGGGGATCACAGTAATGGGTGTTATCGAGGTCGATCTGGCGTTTGACCTCCTCCTTGATGAAAGCGGGGACCGGAAAATCCGGCTCACCCAGGTTGCACTTGATGATCTCCCGTCCCTCCGCCTCCAGAGAACGGATATGAGGTCCCATCTTGAATGCATTCTCGCTGTCGATACGCCCTGCCCTGTCCGCATACAGCCCCATGATTGCCTCCCGATTCATTCTTAGCATTGTGATACGCAGCGACGCTTTCCGGCCGAACAACGGACAAGCCGTTGCCGGTCGGAAAAGGTCGTACGGCCGACCCTTATAGCATGGATCGGAAACAGTTTCACAGGAGATTTTCCCGACAGGGGGACCGACCCTGAATAATGATTGCAATCCCGCTATCCCAAAGGTTAAAATAGAACTGTTTTCGGTAGATTCCATATCCTGCGGGCGCTTTTCCTTATTAATAAGGTGCGCGCACGCATTCAAAGGAGGGAAATGGCATGGGAGATCTGCAGAAACTCTTCAACCCGACGACGATCGCCGTGATCGGCGCCACGGAGAAGGAAGGGACATTCGGACGGGGCGTCCTGGAAAACGTACTGACTTCGGGCGACCGCAAGGTCTATCCCGTGAACCCGAACCGGGAGACGGTCCTGGGAAACCCCTGCTGGTCCGAGATAGGCGCCGTGCCCGGACCGGTCGATCTGGCCATCATCGCGACCCCCGCCGCCACGGTTCCCGCGGTCGTCGACGCCTGCGGCCGGGCCGGAGTGGAGGGGCTCATCATCATTGCCGCCGGTTTCCGGGAAGCGGGAGCCGGAGGGAAGACGCCTGGAGGAGGAGATCCTCCGGATCAACAAGGCCTACGGCATGAGGATCGTCGGACCCAATTGTCTGGGAATCATGAGGCCCCCCGTCAATCTCAACGCCACCTTCCTCCGGGAGAACCCGGAAGCTGGAAATATCGCCTTTATCTCCGATGCGGGCAGTTTCGGCCGGACCCTGCTCGACTGGGGCATAAGCTCCCACATCGGCTTCAGCACGGTGGTTTCTCTGGGTTCGGCCATCGACGTGGATTTCGGGGATGTTATTGAATACCTTGCCGACGATCCCCACACAAAGAGCATCATCCTCTATATGGAGGAGGTCGTCGGAAATGTAAAGCGCTTCGTCAGCGCCGTCCGTGGATTCGCCCGCTATAAGCCCGTCATCCTGCTCAAGCCGCCGATACTGGTACTGGAGGATGAAGATTACGTCAGACTGACCCACTCGGGCGCGATGGCCCGCCCGGAAAGGGTCTACGATGCCCTCTTTCGACGCCTGGGCGTTGTCCGGGTCCGCGAGGCCCAGGACCTCTTCAACGCGGCCGGCGTCCTGTTCTCCCGCAATCGCCCCCGGGGCTCCCGTCTGGCAATCATATCAAACGCCAATGGGATCGGGATCATCGCCGCCAAACAGTTGCTGACTTCCGGCGGCCTGCTGGCCGAGCTCTCCAAAGAGACGACCATCAAGGCCATGGACGCCTTCATCCCCCCTTGCTGGAACCGGAGAAATCCCGTCCATATCCTCCGCAATGCCGATACCCCTCGGTTTGCGGAGGCTGCGGACATCTGCCTGAAGGATCCCGGAGTGGACGGCCTTTTGGTCATCTATACCCCCCAGGACTTCGCCCAACCCGAGGAGCTGGCGGCCGCTCTTGTCGCAGCGGCGGCCAAGACGGACAAGCCCCTGCTGACGGCCTGGATGGGGGGACGGGAAATGCTGCGGGGGCGCGAGTTAATGGCGGAGAACGGCATCCCCGCCTATGAAACGGCGGAGGCTGCCGTCCGTGCCTACCTCTATATGATCCAGTACGAGCGAAACCTTCAGCTCCTCCAGGAAACCCCGGCTGAACTCCCCCTGGACGAGGCGCCTCCGAAGAACCACCTCAAGGCCCTCATCCGGCGCTCCTGCCGGGAGAACTGCTTCATCCTCACGGAAGAAGACTCCCGAAAATTTCTCCACAATTACGGCATCCCCGTCATCCCTTCCCGGATGGCGACCACACTGGAGGAAGCCATGGCCGCCGCCCGGGAGATGGGGTACCCCGTCGTCCTCAAGGTGGCTTCCCCCGACATCATCTTCCGCCAGGATGTAGGAGGAGTCATCACGGCCATCGATTGCGAAAAAACGCTGATGACCGCCTATCACCGGATCCTTGACGGGGTCCGCCAGTTCGCCCCGAAGGCGACCGTACGGGGCGTGACCGTTCAGAAGATGGTCGAGCACATCGATTACGAGCTCATCTTAGGGGCTAAGAAGGACCGCCACTTCGGCGCCGTCATCCTCTTCGGCATGGGAGGGATCGGCGTGGAGACTGTTCCGGGATTTCTCCGTCGGATTGCCGCCCCTGAACCAGACACTGGCCCGGCGGCTCATGGAGGAGACGCGTGTCTATCGTATGCTCCAGGGCTTCCGGGGGAAAACCCCCGCCGATATTCGTCAGCTGGAGAAGATCCTGGTAGGCTTCTCCAGGATGATCGTCGATTTCCCCGAGATCCGGGAGATGGACATCAATCCTCTCGCCGTCTGCCAGGGCAAGGCCGTCGCCCTGGACGCCCGGATCCTCCTGGATCATGGTGTATACCAAGAGAAAGCCTCGGCCTCGGCCTATTCCCACCTGGTCATTACCCCCTATCCGACACGGTATGTCACACCCTGGCGCCTGACCGACGGAACCGAGGTCATCCTCCGCCCCATCCGCCCTGAAGACGAGCCGCTGGAACATGAGATGCTCACGACCGTATCCGAGGCGACCATACGTTCCCGGTTCTACCAGAACCTCAAGCATATCAGCCATGCCATGCACGTGCGGTCCTGCCACATCGACTACGATCGGGAGATGGCCATCGTGGCCGAAATACGCACGGATCAGAAAAAACGTCTCATCGGCATCGGAACTCTCGCCATCGACACGAACAGCGGCGTTTCGGGGGAATTTGCCGTTATCGTTCACGATGACTTCGGAGGACGGGGCCTGGCGTCCAAGCTCCTGGATGTCCTCATCGGGATCGCTACCGAAAGGGGCCTTAAGGAATTTTACGGATTCGTGGAGCCGACGAACGGCCGGATGACCGCCCTGTGCGAAAAGCTGGGTATGACCCGCCGGCGTGTCTCCGAAGATTTGGTGCGGGTCAGTCTGACCCTGGAAGGTTAGAAAAATGGTTCATCCGGTCGATATGTGCTTCCTCCTAACACAAATCGGCAAACACGATGAAAATACCTGATTTCAAGACATGATGAACATCCATATGAAAGTTTGGAGCCAACGGATATATGGCTGAGATAATGTGGAACTACCGTTAAACCAGATGGCAAATGGAGAAAACAAAAATCAATCTGTATATCGGGGGAAACCGGTCTACTAGGCTCAAATCTGAAAGTGGCTGCGGAATGGATTATCCACGCTGGCGAATGCCCTGAGGTACACTGGCTCCTTCGGGTGTTTCTGATTCTTCTCGCGGTCGCAAGCTTCCTCTCGCTCATCCCCGCGGCGTCCTCCGCGGCTGCGGGCGTACCTGCGCTTCCATTGGATGTCGAGGCCGAGGCGGAGTATGCACGGGCTGCGGTGACCCTGGACGGGGAGATATCTCTTCTTTCGTTCGCGGGATCCAAGCCTTTCCCGCCGAAAAGCGGGCCACGGCCATTGGGGACCGCCTGCGAGCCGTCGCTGCGGATCGCACCGTGCCTATCGAGTCGCTCCGCGCAGTCGAGAAGCCGTACGGATCGGACATCCTGGCGGGAGATCGATTCTCTACTAAGTGTGCTAGATGCCGACGAGGCAGGCGAAGGTGTTGCGCACCAGTTTCTGGCGAAGGCGATTCGGCAGCGGATCGGCGAGGCCATCGCCGCCTATCGCGCCGAGCGCACCCCGGGCGCCCTGCTCCTGAAGACCGGTTTCGCCCTCGGAGCGACGCTGGTTGCCTGTTTACTCGTCCTAGGTGTTCTTCGGGGATTTCGGTGGGTGGGTGGATATGTGGAGCGGCGCGCCCAGAGCCATATGGCGGGCTTGGAAGAAAGATCGTTTCACCTCATTCAGGCGCGGAAGCTCACGGCAGGGCTCCGGGGCCTGTTCCTTTCGATCAAGGTTCTCGCCTTGGCTTCAATCGCCTACATGTACCTCGATCTGCTACTCGGCTTGTTCCCGTGGAGCCGGCCGCTTGCCAAGCGGCTTACCGCAACCATCACCGACCCGCTTGCCAGCATGGGCGCCGCGATCCTGGATGCCGTCCCCAATCTGATCTTCCTCGCCCTCTTGATCGTGGTCATCCGATATGTCCTAAAACTCGTACGGCTCTTCTTCACGGGCGTCCAGAGCGGGACCATAACTCTGGCCAACTTCGACGCTGACTGGGCCTGGCCGACCTACCGGATCCTCCGCTTCCTGGTCATTGCCTTCGGCGTGGTGGTGGCGTACCCCTACATCCCCGGCTCGCAATCGCGCGCTTTTCAAGGGGTCACCATCTTCATCGGCGTCATGTTTTCTCTGGGCTCCTCTTCCTTTATCGCCAACCTGATCGCCGGTTACAGCTTAACCTACCGGCGGACCTTTCACCTCGATGACCGGATCCGAATCGGCGATGTTACGGGAGATGTGGCGGAGATCGGCCTGATGGTCACGCGTCTGCGCACGGTCAAGAACGAAGAGGTTGTCGTACCGAACTCCACTATCCTCGGCAACAGCGTCGTGAACTACACCACCCTGGCCAAGAGCCGGGGGCTGATCCTGCACACCACCGTGGGGATCGGCTACGAGACCCCTTGGCGCCAAGTAGAAGGCATGCTGAAGCTGGCCGCGGATCACACACCCGGCCTCCTCAAGGAGCCGGCGCCGTTCGTCCTCCAGAAGGCACTCGGGGATTTCTGTGTCACTTACGAGATTAATGTCTACTGCGATACCCCTCAGGCCATGGCCAGGTTGTACACCGAGCTGCACCGGAATATCCTGGACGTCTTCAACGAGTATGGGGTCCAGATCATGACCCCCGCCTACGAGGGAGATCCCGACCAACCCAAGGTCGTGCCGAAAGACCAATGGTTCCTGGCCCCCGCCGCGCCGCCGGGGCAGCGGCCGCAGGACAGTCATGCCCCCATGTTGCAGGGAGAAGAGGGGCGTGAAGAGGCCGAGTCTGGACCGCGGGGGCTCGATTCCCAGCGTTGAACTCAGGATGGCGGCACTCCGACTTTCATGTATTCTGCGGAATACAAATCCCGCTGAAAAAGCGAGTTTTAACTACATTGGCCCTTTATTTAACTTTAACCTTCGCTCTGTTCAACTGGACAAGTCTGATGGCTGGGCGTGTGCTGCTTATCCTTTCAGCACTTAAACTCGGCGCACAGCCTTTTGCCATCGGCATACTCGCAACGACTTTTACGGGATTACTAAGCAGCAATAAGCTGCCCTTTACTGGAGTTTGCTTGAGAGTCAGTATAAAGACGACAGCGAATCATTGCTTCCGGTACTACACAAATCGCCACCCTCAAGAAAAACGCTTGATTTCATATCGAAATAACCACAGGACAGATTCTGTAGTCAACGAAATAGAATGTGGCTCGTGATAGGTGTTTCTACAAACCGGGATTCCCACCTGTTAGCCCCTAATATCTTCGTGGATCATAATTTCTCGGATCATAATTTCTCTTGACATACAATTGCGCTTCCATCATAAAAATTCTATATTGTGTCATTAAAATATGGAAGGAGGCTAGTTTGATGATGAAACGAATCTTTTTAATTCTTGTTCTGTGTGCAATGGCGGTGGTCGTTTTGCCGGCGTGGGCGGACGAATATCAAGACACGATTAACATCTTTAAAAAGGCCGTCGAGAGCGGCAATTTCTTTAAATCGGCATACGGCTATGCGATTTTCCCAAGCATTGGGAAGGGTGGTGTCGTTGTCGGTGGGGCGCATGGCAATGGTCGGGTGTACGAAAAAGGAAAGTACGTTGGCACTACTTCAATGACCCAAGTTACTGTCGGCGCCCAGATGGGGGACAGGCTTACAGCCAGATAGTCTTTTTCGAGGATCAACGGTCGTTCAAAGAGTTCACTAGCGGCAACTTCGAGTTCGGTGCGGAAGCGTCTGCTGTTGCCATTACTGCTGCTGCAGGAGCAAAGGCTGGAACAGCGGGTACGTCTGTAGGCGCAAGCGGCGGCGCGCATGACGCGAAGGCCACCGGTACATACAAAAAGGGCATGGTGACGTTCACCGTGGCCAAAGGTGGGTTGATGTACGAAGCGAGTATCGGCGGGCAGAAATTCAACTACAAGGCGCGTTGACCGCTAGATTCGAGTTTTTCCTATGCCGATTCGCTTGAACGGCCTATCATTGCCATATCAACATATATTGTCAATGAAATATGCTCTACAGCGAGGGACCGTATCTGCTCGATTGCGGATGTCGCCTCTACATGATCTGTCTTGCATCCAAAAGAAGATCTTTCATCATTCATCAAAGGGATTGGATTGTGGACCGAGTCAGATTAACAATAATTAAACAGAAAAACAGTTGAATTGGAGAAAGGCAGGGTCAGAAATGGTCCTGCCTTTATTTATTGAGGCCAAGTGGCAATCTTCGCTCATCAGTGCGTAATAATTCAGTGGATTTGTAGATATTCAGACAAGGTCCATTTCAACCAGATTATCAAGTAAAAAGTATGCATGAATCAGAAAAATGGCGGAGAGAGGGGGATTCGAACCCCCGTGAGGGCGGTTAGCCCCCAAATCGATTTCGAGTCGATCCCGTTACGACCACTTCGGTATCTCTCCGGACCTGTCTTTCTCTATGTTTTCCCCCTTCCCATGCGGAAGGGGGTTTTAGGGAGAGGGTATGGTTCGCAATCGCCCCCTCAGCCCGTGTTAGGGTGGCGATATTAGCCTCTTTGCACGGAAAAATCCACTTAAAATTTCGGTACAGGCCCCTCGCAGGACCCCCTCTGTGACCGCCACGGTGTGGTTCAGCCGCCGGTCGTCAAAGAGACGGTAGAGGCTGACCACAGCGCCGCCTTTCGGATCGGCGGCGCCGAAGACGATCCGTCCGATCCTTGCCTGGAGGATCGCCCCGGCGCACATGAGACAAGGTTCGAGCGTCACATAGAGAGTCGTCCCGGCGAGGCGATAATTCCCGAGGAGAGAAGCCGCCTGTCGGATGGCAAGGACCTCCGCATGGGCCGACGGGTCATTGAGGGTGATGGGGCTGTTGTGAGCCCGAGCGAGGAGCTCCTCCCCCCGGACGATCACCGCCCCGACCGGCACCTCGTCCGACTCCCCGGCCAGGAAGGCCTCCTCCAGGGCCAGCCGCATCCATTTTTCATCCGTCTCCATCGTCATCATATCTCTGAGACGATCTCGGCGATATCCCGGTTCACCTCGAGGAGACGATCCCGGAGCTTCGGTCTGCTCCACCCAGGCCTTCGCCTCCATCCGGCCACGTCGCTCCCTGAGCTGGGCGAGTCGGGTCTCCATGTCGCTGATGAGGAAGCCCCAGTCGATCCGCGGCGTCGCCTGCTCGGGATGCGCCACACGCTCGAGCTCGCGGCCCACCTCCAGCGTCACTTCTTCCAGATAGTCGGGGATCGCGACTTCGATGCCGAAGCGGCTTTTGATGAGCGAAGCAAGCTCCTTTTGGGCGCTGTATTCCCCGTGAATCAGGAAGATTTGCAATCCCTGCGTTTTGAAGTGGCCGAGCCATTCCAAAAGCTGGCTCTGCCCCGCATGGGCGGAGAAGCCGTTGATCGTGAAGATTTTTGCCTTTACGACGATCTCTTCGTTAAAGATGCGGACCTTCTGAGCGCCGTCGACGATCTTCCGGCCTGTCGTCCCCTGTGCCTGGAAACCGACAAAGACGATGCTCGCCCCTTCGCGCCAGAGGTTGTGGCGGAGATGGTGCTTGATCCGACCGGCGTCGGCCATGCCGCTTGCCGAAATGACGACGGCAGGTCCTTTGGTGTTGTTGATCTCCATCGATTCCTGAGTGGTCAGGGTATAGTGAATCTGGGAGAATGACAGGGGGTCCTCGCCGTTGGCGAGGAACTGCTTGGTGTCCTATGTCGAAATACTCCCGACGTTTCCTGAAGATCTCCGTGGCCTGGATGGCGAGCGGGCTGTCCATGAAGACGGGCATGTCCGCCGGCAGTCGGCCGTCCTTCGACAGGAGGTGGAGGGAATAGATCATCTCCTGGGTCCTCTCCACGGCGAAGGCGGGGATGATCACCTTCTCTCCCCGGCTATAGCTGTAGGCGATCGCCTCGGCGAGTTCGTTCAGGCTGTCCTTTTCGTCCTTATGGTTCCGATTCCCGTAGGTGGACTCCATGAAGAGGAAGTCGGTCTCGGCTATCACCGTCGGATCCTGCATCAGAAGCTGCGCCGGGCGGCCGATGTCGCCGGAAAAGACGATCCGGCTCGTTTTGCCGGATTCCGTGACGGCCAGCTCTATCATCGCAGCGCCGAGGATATGTCCCGCATCCTTGAAGGTCACGGTCAGCCCCGGAAAAGGAGAGAAGGGCGTCTCGTATTTCACGGCGGAGAAAAGGGGAAAGGTGGCCTGTACGTCCTTCTGGGTGTAAAGGGGAATGACGTCCTTGTCCCCGTAACGGAGCCTTTTCCGGCTCTTCCACTGCGCCTCCATCTCCTGAATGTGGGCGCTGTCCAGCAGCATGATCCGGAGGAGATCCTCCGTCGGCGGCGTCATGTAGACCTTGCCGTGGAAACCCTTCTGGACAAGCCTGGGGAGGAGCCCCGAATGGTCCATGTGGGCGTGGGTCATCAGCATGAATTCGATGCCGGCGGGATCGTAGATCTCGATGTCCCAATTCCGCTTTTCGATCTCGGCGTTTCCCTGATGCATGCCGCAGTCGATGGCGAACCGATGGCCTCCGGTCTCCAGGATGTAACAGGAGCCTGTGACCGTCCTTGCCGCACCCATAAACCTGATTTTCATAGCCGCCTCATAACAATCTATGTTTTTGAGCTTGTCCATACCTGAATGGGCCGTGAAATTGCAACGGTCATTTCCCGCCGGGTCCGGCATTTCGGTCTTGACAGGATTCCCCCTTCCGGATTAGTTTGAGACAAGAATAGGAGGCTGCCATGAATCCGGAGATCCGCCGAACGCTCCAGGAGATGAACACCGAGGACTGGAAGGAGATCCCCGTCGAATACGGGCGGGAAATCCTGGCCATCCGCGTCCCCCCAAACTGCGACATCCTGTCGATGAAAGAGATCCCGATCCTCCCCGACCCACGGGCGGCCTTCGAGGAGGCCCTCTCGCATCCGATCGGGAGCCCGACTCTCGAAGAGATCATCCGTTCCAAGGGAAAACCGGCGGCGGAGCTCAGGGCCGCCGTGACCGTCTCCGATATCACGCGCCCCGTTCCCTACCGCGGGGAGGCCGGCCTCCTGCGACCGCTCCTGAACCGCCTGGAATCGGCGGGGATCCTCCGGAAGAACATCGTCATCGTCATCGGCAACGGCATGCACCGGCCGAGCACCCCCGACGAGCGAAACGAGATGCTCGGAGAGGATATCCTGCGGGAATTCCCGGTCATCGACCACGACTGCGAAGACCAGGCCTCGCTCACCTTCATCGGCAAAAGCGACAACCGGCGGAGATGTCTTCGTGAACAGCGTCTTTTACCGGGCCGATTTGAGGATTGCGACGGGGCTGGTCGAGAGCCACTTCATGGCGGGGCTCTCCGGCGGGCGGAAAGTCGATCTGCCCGGGACTGGTGGACAAAAGAACCATCGAGAAGTTCCACAGCCCCGCTTTCCTCGAATCCCCTCAGGCGCAGAATCTCATCCTCGACGGAAATCCCTGCCACGAGGAATCCCTGGCGATCGCCCGGACGGTCGGGGTGGATTTCATCGTGAATGCAACCCTCGACAAGGACCTGCGCCCGACCGGGCGTCTTCGCCGGACACCTCGAGGCGGCCCATGCCGCGGCGGCCGCCCTCGTCCGGAACTATGTCTCTGGTCCCGGTGGAGCATGAGTATGACATCGTCCTCACCCACGGCGGCTACGTCGGCCGGAACCACTACCAGGCGGTAAAGGCCGCCTACAACGCCCTCCCGGCAATACGGAAGGGGGGGACCCTGATCGTCGCCACCGACAACCGTGACGTGGAGCCGATCGGCGGATCGGAATACAGAAGCCTCCTCCACATGCTCAAGATCCAGGGAGCGGATCACTACCTGCGGATGATCGAGACGCCCGGCTGGCGTTTCACCAAGGACCAGTGGGAACCGGAGATGTGGGCGAAGGTCTTCAGGAAAATCGACGAAAAGGATTTCGTCTACTGCACGCACACCATCCCCCGTCAGGATTACTGCCTGATCCCCGGCTGCTGCGGTCTCGATTTTCTGCATGAGGAAACGGAGAACCCCGCCGCGGCGGCAGTCAAGGAAATGGTCGATAACGCCCTACGTTTCGCCGTGGCCGGATTGCGAAAGCAAGGGCGTCGAACCCACGGTCGCCTTCATCCGGGAAGGGCCTTATGCGATCCCCTATCTCAGAGGGACGGAGGCGAGTGCCGGGTGAGCACGGTCATTGAAGCAGGGCATCTCCGTAAAACATTCGGGGAGCTTGTCGCCGTCGACGACCTCTCCTTTACGGTAGCCGCCGGCGAGTGCTTCGGGATCCTCGGCCCGAACGGGGCGGGAAAGACCTCCACGATCCGGATGGTCTACGGCTTCTCGCCGCTCACCGCGGGAACGCTCAGGGTCTTCGGCCTGGATGTGACGCGGGAGGCCCGCGCCATAAAGGCCCGGATCGGCGTCTGCCAGCAGGAGAACAACCTCGATCCGGAACTGACGGTCCTGGAGAACCTTCTCGTCTTCGCCCGCTACTTCAATATCCCGACGGCCGAGGCAGGACGCCGTGCGTCAGAGCTTCTCAAATTCATGACCCTGGACCATCGCGAGAACTCCCGTGCGGTCGATCTCTCCGGCGGGATGGTTCGGCGGATCGTCATGGCCCGCGCCCTCCTCAACCGGCCGGAGCTCCTCATCCTCGACGAACCGACGACCGGACTCGACCCCCAGTCGCGCCACCAGGTCTGGGAGCGTCTCGAGGAACTCCGCGCCAACGGGCTCACGATCCTGTTGACGACACACTACATGGAGGAGGCCTCCCGTCTCTGCGACCGGCTGCATCATCATGGACGGGGGAAGGCTCCTCGTCGAAGGAAAGCCGGCCGAGCTGGTCCGCCGGCACGTCGGCCGCCACGTCCTCGAAGTGGCGGATCCCGACGACCGGCCTCACGGAGTTCCTCAAGCAGACGATCCGTCCCTTACGAAAGCTTCGGCCATCGCCTCATCATCTCCATCGAGGACGGCAGCGACCTCTACCGGGAGATCAGCGAACGGTTCTGCAGAGGGACATGCACCATGCGGATGGCGACGCTGGAGGATGTCTTCCTCCGCTTGACGGGAAGGGAGCTGAGAGAATGACGATCTATCCGCCTCTCTCTCGCCGCTTTATCCGCGTCTGGCAGCGGAATCTCACCGTCTACCGGCAGAGCTGGAAGATCAGCTTTATCCCGCCGCTCCTGGAGCCCCTCTTCTACCTCCTGGCCTTCGGTCTCGGTCTGAGCGGACTCGTGGGGAATATCCGGTATCAGGGAGAGGAGATCTCCTACGTCCGGTTCATCGCCCCGGCGCTCATCGCGATCACCGTCATGAACAGCGCTTTTTTCGAGAACACCTACGCCTCGTTCGTCCGGATGTACTACCAGAAGACCTTCGACGCGATGATGGCGACGCCGCTCACCGTCGAGGAGATCATCACGGGCGAGATCATCTGGGGGGCGACGAAGGCGGTGATCGCGACGGTCGATCATGATGGCGGTGATCAGCTGCTTCGGCCTGATTCGCTACCCGTCGGGGCTGCTCCTGATCCCGCTTGCCTTCCTCGGGGGCCTCGCCTTCGGCGCCGCGGGGATGGTCTGCACGGCGATCGTCCCCAGCATCGAGCTGTTCAATCTGCCGGTCTTTCTGTTCATCACCCCGATGTTTCTCTTCGGCGGGACTTTCTTCCCCGTCGAGAACCTCCCCCTCTGGGCGCAGCGAACCGCGGCGCTGCTGCCGCTCACCCATCTCGTCGATCTCGCCCGCGCCTTCAGCTGACGGCCGTATCGACGCCATCGCTTCTGCCCGGCCTTGGCTACCTGACCGCCTTCGCCGCGGTCGTCTTTCCGATTGCGATCCGCAGGATGCGCCGGCGCCTGATCAAATGAATGCCGCTACGCGGGGAAGACATCGGCTGCAGAACAAAAAAACCGGCCGAACGCAATAGGACACGTTCGGCCGGTTCTTTTCTTCTTGGCTTTGGTGAATTTCTAAATTACTTGGGCCGGTGCTGCGGCGCTGCCGGAGCCGGGGCCGGGCGCAGGGGCTGCCGGAGCCGGGGCCGGTGCCGGGGCCGGAGCCTCTGCCGCCTTCGGCGCCTCAGCCGGTTTCTGCTCTTCTGCCTTCTTGCATCCTACGACTGCAAAAGATAATGCCGCGAAGAAAAACAGTGAAAAAATGACCGCCAATACCTTCTTCATTTGACTACCTCCTTTAAGGAATGTTGGAACTAGAGGGACCTCCCTCTGTTACTCTGTAATTATAATCACATTTTCTTCTTGTCAAGAGTTATTCATCATTATATTAGTCGTTTGATTGGTATCATGTTTTTTACGTCGCCGTCGCTGCGGCGGTTGGAATACCCCCTTCTGTGAGGAGCGCAGAATCGATGCTGCGCGTGGTGGAGATCCGGCCTTGCAAGGAGACGATGGAAGTCTGGGGTCTGGCGGAGAAGGACATCCGAGTCGATCCGCATGTCTACCGGCATTCGTCGAGCAGTTCCGCCTCAATTTCGCCGAATTCTGCCGGACCGTTCAAGCGAAACGGCCCTCCGGTCGGATGGATGCTCGGCTGGCCGCGCTCAGCCAGGTGGTCTATCTGCTGCTCGGCATCATCGGGCTCCCCGTTTTCGCCGGCGGCAAGGCGGCCTGGGGTCCTTTTCGGTCCGACGGGCGGCTACCTGATCGGATTCGTCGTCGCCGCTTTCGTCATCGGCCGACTGGTCGCACTGAAAAACCGTCCCGGATTTGTCTGGGTCTGCCTCAGTCTTACGGCGGGGACGGCAGTCATCTATACCCTCGGGGTTCTCCAGCTCTCTCTCGTCGCCCGCCTTACCCTCTGAAGGCACTGACCGTCGGGGTTCTCCCTTTCCTCCCGGGAGACGTGGTCAAGATTGCCCTTACGGCTTTGATCGCCAGGAAGCTCCAGGATCGCCTCGGGGGAAATCTCCCATGATCCGCGTGGACAATCTGTTCTATCGCTACGACCGGGAGGCGCCCGACGTCCTCGGCGGGATCAGTCTCACGATTCGCCGAAGGGGCGCATACCGCCCTGCATCGGCCCGAACGGCTGCGGCAAGACGACCCTGATCAAACACTTGAACGCCCTTCTGTTTCCCACGGCCGGATCGGTTCACGTGGACGGCATGAACACGATCGACACCGCCTCCGTCCGGGAGATCCGGCGGCGGGTCGGGATGGTCTTCCAGAATCCGGACAGCCAGATCGTCGGGATGACGGTCGAGGAGGATGTGGCCTTCGGTCCCGGCAACCTCGCCCTTCCCTCCGCGGAGATCCGCCGCCGCGTCGATGATTGCCTGGCAGATGGTGGGGATGACGGGGCTGGAGAAACGCGCGCCCCATACCCTCTCCGGCGGCGAGAAGCGTCTCCTGTCCATCGCCGGGGTCCTCGCGATGGATCCCCGTTACATCGCCTTCGACGAACCGACGGCCTATCTCGATCCGGCGGGAAAGCAGCGGGTCCTGGAGATCATCCGGAGACTGCACCGGGAGGGGATGGCGATCATCCACATCGCCCATGACATGCGGGACATCGCCGGCGCGGACCGGATCGTGGTCATGGACCAGGGCGCCATCCTGATCGAGGGGACGCCGGCTGAGGTGTTCGGCCAGAGCCGAACGCCTCAGGTCCATCGGCCTCGATGTCCCTGCGGGGATCGGCCATGAGTGAGGGCTTCGCATCATGATTAACCTGGGGCAGTACCTGCCGGGGGATACGGTCGTCCATCGCCTCGATCCGCGGGTGAAGATCGTTGCGCGTCATGGCCTGATGAGCCTCCTGATCTTCACGGCGCCGGCGGCAGGAATCGCCCTGATCAGTCTCTTTCTGCGCCTTCGTCCTTGGACCGCCCGCCTGTCGCTCGCGCAGACGGCGGCGGCGGTCAGGCCGGTTGCGATCTTCATGGCGCTCATCTTCCTCATGCATCTGTTTCTGACCGAAGGCAGGCCGCTGCTTTCGCTTGCGCCCCTGCCGCTCCGATCACACGGGAGGGGCTTGCCCAGGGGGCTTATGTGACCTGGCAGTTTGCCGGTCTCGTCATCGTCGCCGCGATCCTGACGATGACCACGCTCCCTTCCGATCTGGTCGGCGGGATCGAGCGGCTGCTCCGGCCGCTTGCAGCGGGTGGGAATCCCTTCCCAGGAGATCGCCGTGATGATCTCGATGGCGCTGCGCTTCATGCCGATGCTTCTGGAGGAATACGAGCGGCTCCGGATGGCGCAGATGGCGCGCGGGGCCGATTTCACGACCGGCGGCCTCGCGCTCCGGATCCGGGCCGTTGGCGGCCTTAACCGTCCCGCTGCTGCTTTCCGCCTTTCGCCGCGCCGACGAACTCGTCCTGGCGATGGAGGCGAGGGGTTACCGGCGCGGGCCGCGGACCACGCTTCGCGAACTGAGACTCACCGGAACGGACTTTGCCGCCTTTGCCGTCATGGCGGCCTTTGTCACTCATGAACTTCGGACTGAGGGTGATTGCATGAAACACCGCTGGACGCTCGTCGATACGCCATCGCAACTGGCAAAGGCCGAAAAAGCGATCCGCACGGCCGGGATCATCGCCCTCGACACGGAGTACGATTCCTTTCGCTACTTCCGCGACAAGCTCTGCCTCATCCAGGTCCAGACCGGGGAAAAGACCTGGCTTATCGATCCCCTGGCCGGCCTCGACCTCTCCTTCCTGGGCGAGGTCCTGAACGACCCGGCGGTCCTCAAGATCTTCCACGCCGGCGACAACGACATCCGCATCCTGAAGCGGGATTACGGCTTCGCCTTCCGGAACATCTTCGACACCCACCGCGCCGCCTCGCTCCTGGGCTGCCGGCAGCTCTCCCTCGGCACGCTGCTGGAGACCTACCTCGGCGTCGTCCTCGAGAAGAAGATGCAGCGCTCCCGCTGGGACCTTCGCCCGCTGAGCGAAGAGCAGCTCGACTACGCCGCCCTCGATACCGCCCATCTGATCGAACTCTACCGGAGGCTCGACGGGGAACTCCGCGAAAAGGGACTGGCAAAGCAGGCCGAGCAGGCTCTTCGCCGGGATGACGGACGTCGTCTGGCAGCCCAAAATCCTGGACCGCCTCGCGCACCGGAGGCTCCCGGGATACGCGACGCTGACCGCCGAACAGAAGGAGCACCTCCGGCGGCTGTTCCGCTGGCGCTTCGAAAAGGCGCAGGAGATCGACCGCGCCCTCTTCATGATCCTTACCGACCAGCACCTCGTCGACCTCTCCAGGCTGGAGAACCCCTCCCTTGACTCATTGACCGGACCCGGCCTCCTCTCGCCCGAAAAGGCGCACCGCTTCGGCCCGGAGCTCCTTGCGATTCTCCAAAGCGAACATCAATTATAGAAATTTTCTCAATTGAAAACTGTGGACATAAAAACGAGATCGACGATGACTTTCTATTTTTCTCCGCCTCTATCAGGATTCCTTTAGGTATCTTCACCCAATAATTCGTATTCGATCCATCACGACGACGAGATGTAATGGCAGCGCCTCCATCTGCTGCGGCGAATGCTTGTATTACTAACCTAAAGTTGTCACGGTTTTGATAGCCCCCATAGGCAAAGTACTTGCGAGCCGCAGACCACTCGTTGCCAGCAGTTCAGAGAGAATGAACAAAGCCGCACGTTCTTCCTCTGCGAAGTTGCGAATCGAGCTCAGTATTGTCTATTCTAATGAGTGTTGCGGAGCCAATCGGTTGGTCGCCGATGTAATACGGTGTGAGCACTCGGTCTATAGCAAACGACCTAAATAAGTGGACATAGTTCTTTTATCTTTTTTGGTTTCCAGCGTTGCGATCTTTTGAAAACGGCATGATCGAGGTCGGAGATCGTTTCGAAATAGACATTGGTCGTTTCCTCGTATCTCATGGCGTGCCATAGGCGCTCCTGATAATTCAGTTCAGGATGATAGGGCGGCAAATAATGGATATGAAAGAAAGAATGTTCAATAATAAACTCCTCCACTCTTGCACCTTTATGCCATCGCGCATTGTCCACCCAAAGATCGATGGTCTTTCCTTTGAAGCGATAAATAATCTTCCGCAGACACCTGAATAAACCCATCGGTATTGCCGCTGATCCACTTCGTGATTCCATGCGATCCCTGGATGAGATCCACCCATCCAAAGATATTCAGCCGCTTCTGATGCTGACTCCGGGTATAGACAAAAGGTCGACTCCCCCTCTTCGCCCATATTCTCCCCAGTTTCGGATGCAGAGAAAACCCCGTTTCATCCTCAAAAAGAACCACTCGATTACTCTTGCTTTTCAGAGCCGTCCGGAGTTTTTTTTAATGTCTCCCGAAATTCTTCCACCCCTTCTTGTTTGGCCTGAACAAAACGGTACATCGGCCGTCTCAGCGAATATCCCAATTTCCTTATCAGTCTCTGGGCATGACGAACATGAATCTCGACATGATATGCCTTCTTCAGATATTCCACAAAAACCACACCGTCCCATTTCGCCCTGGGAATTCCGAAATCCTGGGGGGATTTCGATAAAGCCTCATCCAGCTTATTCAGCACATCCTCATCAAGGCGAGGGGGACGTCCGGAACGGGCACGATCAGTTACCATCTCTACGCCGTCAGAATTCGCTTTCTGGATCCACTTTACCACCGCCCAACGGGTCAAACCGAACAATTCTGCGACCTGAGTCGATTTCCAACCCGACAGAATCAACAACAAGCCCGCAATGCGGATACCGATCCATGCCCCCGGCGTTTCATCCGCTTTCCGCAGCAGGATCTCCTTGGTCAAAGAGGGGTTACGTAACGTCAGCGCTTTCATATGGCACCTCCCGATATTTTTGGAAGGCAGTATATCAAAGAACAAAGTATTTGTCTACTTATTATTGTCGTTTGCTATAGTACACGGCTGCCTGTAACAAGTTTAATTGGATGTTTAGATCCTGGCCGCTTCAGGTAAGCCGGATAACACCACACCCAACAGGAATCTGTTCTATGTAAATTTAATGGTTATTTATCTGATGCCAATATTAAGAAATTATTAGATTAATATGGAGGTATTCCATCATAGCATAAGTGACTGTAATTTCTGATTGCAGGTTTGCTTTTCTGCGCAAACCAAGTTTTTTCCTGATGTTGTTCCTATGCGCATCAATTGAAGCTGGTTGCCACTCCCAATACTTCCGCTATCTCCTTGGTGGTTTTGCCAACCTTAACCATTGCGGCCACCTGCACCTCTTTGGGCGTTAGGTTGAATTGTTGTAAGTATTTCAGCAGTGGGGATAATAGTTCATTAAGATGGGTTTCGATAATGTCGAGCAACATATTCTGCTTTGCATTGGGTAAGTCGTTTCGCATCTTTTCTACATAGGGATACACAAGACTTTTTGGATGTTAGACACAATGAGCTCTTCCACCTGTCTCTTGTCCGTCTTCCTTTTTCTGTCAGAGAACGTGTCAGGTGGAATTCATTTCCGCAAGGTTTGTGCTCTTCATTTCCAGTTCTGCTGTGCGTTCTCCGACTAACTGTTTTAGTAGTTCAGTGTGTTTCTGCAAATCTTTTTCCAATTGTTTGCGTTCGGTGATGTCCTCGGCTAAGAATTGAACTCCCAGGACATGGTGCCTTTTTCATCAATGACGGGCACAAAGATAGCTCTTAAGTATAATTTTTCCTCACTTGTTATGGTTTTGTACTTACCTTCGAATGTTCCTATACTTCCCGAAACAGCCGACATGATGGCGGCTTTCAGGCCCGGTTCTTTGATATTTTCTTTCATGTTGAATCCGAGTAGCTTTTCTCTGGGTGAGCCAATAATCTTCAAAAGAGCAGCATTGCAATCACTGACAATGCCGTCCTCATCGATAAACCCGATGCTCTAGGCGACTTCTCATAAATCAGGCGCAGCCTTCCTTCAGACTTTTTCAGCGCCTCGGTCAGTTTCTTGCGCTCGGTAATATCTCTGTCTGATATGGACTATCTGGTTTATTCCACCTCGTTCGTCTTGTATCGGAAAAGCAGACACTTCAACAAAACGTTCTCCCGCGATGCTGTCAAAGTGAATATGTTCCATTGTTGAAGGCAGACCCGTCTTTAGTGTCTCTCTTAGGGGGCAAGGATGATGAGAGTCAGCACAGGGCGTTGATCTATGATGCGTCAATTCATAACAATGTTTGCCAATGATCGAATTTTCGTCAAGTCGACAGCATTGTAGAAAGCCTTGTTTGCTCCCATGACAGTGAAATCGGCCGTTCTTATGACATAAAATGGATCAGTCAAACTGTTTAAGGCCGTCTCTATGAAAGTCTTTGACGCCTTTAGCTCTTCATACTGAGTGTGTTCCAGTTTTTGCGTGTGTAGGCTTTTTCTTAGGCATTTGACATGTTCCGTTTGCGTTCTTTGAGTCGAATAAACACTAACGATAATAAGTTGTAACTTAGCATGAAATTAATAATTTGAAAAATAAGGATTACAGGAAGGCTTCCGCAGGCTACCCGATGATAAAATTGGCTGCCAAACCTTCGTATGTTTCATTCCGTACGAGTGTAAGAAAGATCAATGAAATATAAAACATGTCCCTTGTTGGCGGCACTTACGAGTCCACGCATTAGCTATGAAGTGGTGATTAACAATTACGTAGGAAAAGCAGTTGAGGGGCTGTCATTACAACCCCTCAACTGAAAATCTTACCACGGATTAACTTCTGTATAAGTGACTTCACCCAACACCAAGGGAATTTTCACGATATGCGTAGTAGAACCCTTTGTCATCGTGAAGGTGTAAATCCCGGCGGACGCGTTGGTTCCGCCTACTAAGGGTGCATTGTTTGAACCTACTGTCGGACCGGTAGCTGAAAAAACATCGAAACCGTTATTGTAACGAATAGCCGGACCACTGGGCGCCACGGCGAAACTCACGCCCGGTACCCAATGATTCGTCGCATCCTCAATATTCATTGCAAACCAGCTTTTTCCGAGCAGAGGGATTGCTCCAGGACGCTCCGCCCACGCTGCCATTTATAAGGTCAGCCATACTCTTCATAAAAAGAAGCGGATACAATTGAGACGTTAGCATTCGACAGGTTGGACGTTAAATTAACAATTTGAGTGTTCATGCTCCCATACGTAGCTTTATTTGCATTAATGTAAACATCCGTCGAAGCGGGAACATTCGTCAGCATATATGATCCATCGGCGGTGGTGGTCGTTGTTGACAGCGAGCTATTGTCAGCCGCCTTGCGCAATGTCACGGTTGCGCCTGCAACAGGTACCGAAGTCGTCCCGGTGGTATCATCCACCGCGCCGTTGATGGTAAACCCGCTCACCGGGCTAGTCACCGGGGCGGGCGTTGAATCATCCCCGCCTCCACCGCAACTTACAAGAGTAAACAAGGCAAACATACCTAACAACAATAGTCTGGAGACTATTTTCTTCATTGTAGGGACCCTTTTTTCAAAAGATCTTCCTCGGGGCCATTTCCATTATGGAGCGTCGTTTCCCACCGGAGTGAAGGAATAATTTACCATGGTTCAACCGTGCTCACTCTCAACTTCAGCTTTGGTTATATTTACCTCTAAACAATGTACCAAGTTTATACTCTTACTTTTGGGCTACGTCTCAGTCGATCCAAAAATGTCCATAACCGCCAAAGGAGCATCGAACTCCCTTGGAGGCTTCGTATTGGCACTTTTCGATAACTCCTTTTCACGGTGGACTCCGAAGATAGCAAGGGAAAGTAAAGGGGAAGGTTGATGGGTTTACGGAGCTATATGAGAAACGATGGTTAACCAATGCTCTTATGCTAATGGAAAGTCAAGGAAATAATAGTCCCCGTTTTCAGTCCGAATCGAAGATTTACAATTGAAATGTTGCATGGACTATCGCAAATAGAAAAACAACATTTCAGGAAGACATCCGTAGGGTACACGATGATAAAAAGTAGCAGCAAAGCCTTTGCATGTTTCAATCCAAAGAATGAAAAAAATGAACAGCTAAAGAGCCCCTTTGTTGCCGGCACCCACCAAATCCGCGATGCAAGCGGAAAAACCAAGCTTCAATATCGCGGCTTGTATCAATGTTCTCGAAAATCAGATCACTTGGCTTCTTGAACCAAATCTTTGAAATCCAGCCTGTCATTCCTGAAGTTAATTTGCAATTAAACCAATTGCCAGACTTCGACTTGCCTAAATACTCAACCCTTTCTCCTTTTTTTAAAATGCGAATAATTTTACTCTTACCGTCTGCCTCTGCCCTCATATTAGATGTTTTTAGGACTACTAAGATCTTAGGAGATGGTACTAAGGCAGAAGTTGGTTCTGCTGCTTGGGCCTCTTTGGAAACCAGGATAGAGGGGGGTACTTCCTCTTTTGGGGGAGATATAGAGCTTATTGTTGCAGGCGTTGCCTTAGTCCCTTTAACAGTGCCGTATACTGGGCCCCAGAGTGGTGTCCAGCTTCCGCTGCTTGAAGTTCGAAATTCGGATCCAGTTCTAGAATTTTTTTAAATTCATTGGTGCATTCCTTTTCCCGATCCGATACGCAATAAATAAAGGCGAAATATTCGTGAGCCTCAACTTCATCCCCCTTGTTCGGCAATTCCTTAGCCAGTGCTTCCTGTAGTAGTTTTAAAGAGTCCTCGTAGTTTCCCTCTTCAAAGCTTTTGATACCTTCGGAAAGTTTCTGTCCTCCTCCTTCTTTCGGCGGCAGGATATTATCCTGTAGATTAGAGCCCGTGCCTGCACATCCAAAACAGATTAGCATTCCCACTATAATCAATGGCAATCTTCGAGACATCTTCATAGAGGAAACCTCCAGTCAATGGTACTTATGGCTAATCAATATAAGGTCTCCTGGGTAGACTATCAATTCTGCCAAGGAAGAGTTCGACATTTTTTTTGAATATGGAATAAATCTATATAGCTTGCTTCCGCTGTTCAGCATCGTTAACGGTCAGCTTGAATCTTCCGACATACCCTGTCACAATCGCCAGGACAGGATTAACCGGCTTTAATAATCAGGCACCATGGATAGGTAATACCATCCCCAAGGCGAAGGCCTCTTTTGCCTCAAACCATGTACCAACGTTATATGTAAAACCAGGTATTCCTATGAAATTTGCATAGTAATTGTGGACATATTCAATGGCGTTTGCCATTTTGGATGGGTCACACTCAAATATGGACATGGCCTGAATGCCCACGCCTAATTCGCTGCTGAAATATGGTCCTTTTTTGGTTATGTATGTGGGCAGAGGGGGTATCTCCATAAAGCTCTTGCCCATCTCTTTTGAGCTTTCCGTGGGAAAAGATATCTTTCCTATGATAACCATTTTCTTGCCTCCTATTGTTTGGGCTGGTGAATGCCTGAATTTGTTTATTTGGAAATTGATATTCTGAAAATCAAAAACAAGCCCCACAGAGGGATTATAATCTCCATGGAGGCTTCATATTGGTACCTTCCGGTAAATCCTTTTCATGATGGACTCCGTTAGGCTAGGGGACGGTTGACGGGTTTACGGAACGAATAAAATATGTTTGATTTATGCTCTTATGAATATGTAAAGTCAAGATGATAGGGTCCGGTTTCATTATTAATTACGGTTTGAACTCTTCAGATTTTTCAGAAAGCAAGTCCAATGTTTTCTGGATGAAACATGCAGTTTTTGACATAAGGATAATGCCTTAAGGAAGGGCTGATCTAATTTATGTACAGCCCAAAGACCTCAGCGTTCCATTTGGTTATGTTGAATTCTCCTATTTCCCGTGTAGATTGTCCATCCAGCGGATTGCCTCAGAATCGCTGATCTTGCCGAGATAGATCTTGGTGGTTTTCAGGTCCTGGTGCCTCAAGATTACTTTTGATACTACTTCCAGAGGAACACCGTTTCTGCTGGCATAAGTGGCTGAATATCTCCGGAGGTCATGGGGTGAGACATGGACATTCAATTTGGCTCCCAGTCTTTATTTGCTTTCCTGCATGGTACTCCCTTGACTATAAGAAACGATTTACCTCGGAAAAGGGTAGATTGGGAACCGCATAGATCATATACTGTAACCGCACAAATCAGAAGTATTGCTGGTAATAAAAAATATTATATTCTAAATTGCCTTGACACGCGATTTTCTTTTTGTTTACATTTAAGTCAAACTAAGGCGAATTTCAGGTCAATGATTATTGACGAGAGGAGTTGTTAATGCGATACGTTATACGGGCCATGCTGGTTCTTCCACTTCTGGCGGCGTCGTTGGCCTGGGCCGATGACTATGCCGACACAATTAAAATTTTCAAAAATGCCGGTCAGAGCAGCACGTTTTTCCAAAATGCTTACGGTTATGCCGTGTTTCCGACGATCGCGAAAGCCGGAGTCGGCGTCGGATTCGCCAGAGGGCAAGGCAGGGTATACGTTGGTGACAAATATGTTGGCGACTCCACGATGACCCAGGCAACTGTCGGGCGTCAGATCGGTGGTCAGGCCTTCAGCCAAATCATCTTCTTCGAGGACAAGCGCGCATTCACCGATTTCACGTCCGGCAGCGTCGAATTCGGCGCTCAGGCAACGGCCGTCGGGATTACGGCAGGAGCGTCTGCTTCTGCTGGTACCACCGGCAGTGCTGCGAGTGCAAGCGGTAACCAGAATGCCGCGGCAACCGCGGGGGCTTATCGTAAGGGAATGGCGATTTTCACTGTCGCAAAAGGCGGACTAATGTACGAAGCCAGCATCGGCGGCCAGAAATTCTCGTACAAGCCTCACTAGCTAAGGCTTCTAGGCCAACGGTCGAAACGTAGGATCCTCATCACAGATCCCCCTCAGATCCTTTCTGACCTTTCACCTTCATCTTGTCTCAGGACCGGATCGTTGAACGTAGATCTTGAATGACGGTATTGGTGGTTCCCAAGACGGGCACATTTGGTTCTTCTGTAATAACGCCATGCTCATTTCGATTTGAAATCTGCTATAAAAGCACATCAACATCATCCATTGACTTCAGGAAGTAGTGAATCCTACTGATGATTATAATATTCACCCTTCCCAAATTGCACGTTACAACTCGTTATCATTAAATATTCAGGACTAAGCCATATCCCATCTCAAGTCACATTTCCCGGATAAGGTTTTTCGGTATGCTTATCCCAAATGTCTTTCGTGATATTCATCTCTTTCATGGTTTCTAACAACGACTGACCACCGTTCCAGAAATGATATTTCGGGTCGGCACTGAAGGGGATGATCATGGTTCCTGTAGGGTCAATGTAGGGACAGTCTTTAGGGGGCATGCTATTGATTCTTCCATTTCTTTTTATCGGAGAGCTCTGGTTATGAGTATATTGAAAATGTCGGCGAAGGACAAAAAGTAACGATCTTTTACTGGATGGCGGCGACATTGTCAAAGGCATCTTTATGGCAATGAAACAATCTCTATTTAAAAAGGCACCCGGGTGAATTATTTACGTAGCAAGATTCTGATGGTATGGTTTTCAAATCCGGATGATACTTGGTTGCACAAATGTTAGCTTTACTCCATAATATGTATGGTTACGAAAGAGGTGTTCCATGCAAAAGGTCATATTTCTCGTTGATATGAATGCCTTTTTTATAAGTTGTGAAATGACAAGGAATGACTCCCTTGTCGGAATACCAGCGGCAGTTGCCGGTGATCCAAAGAAGCGCACAGGCATCATTCTTGCGGCAAATTATGAGGCAAGGTCATATGGCGTCAAGACCACTATGCTTCATCATGAAGCATTGAGACTCTGCCCGAGACTAGTCTTGGTACCGCCAGATCATCAATTCTATGGACAGAAATCAGAAGAGGTCATGGACCTTCTATCGAACTGTACTCCAATTCTGGAGCAGAACAGCATCGATGAGGCATGGCTCGATATGACAGGATCTGAAGGCCTTTTTGGCAAGCCAGTGGGTGCTGCTAAACGTATCATGAGCGAAATCAAAGATAGGCTTGGGCTCTGGTGTTCTATCGGAATCGCCGAAAACAAGTTCCTTGCCAAAATGGCAGCCGAAATGAAGAAACCTCTCGGTATTACCGAACTGTGGGGACATGATCTTCCGACAAAATTCTGGCCACTGCCCGTGAAAGAGATGTACGGCGTTGGTGGAAAAACCGCTGAAAAGCTGAGCCGTATGGGGATACAGACGATAGGCGAGCTTGCGAGGTCTGATATCAACCTCATCGTCAAGACTTTCGGGAAATGGGGGAATGAAATGTATCTGCATGCAAATGGGATCGACGATTCCACTGTTCTCGCTCGCATGGCTGACGATATGCAGTCGATCGGCCGTTCGACAACACTGCCTGAAGATATATCGGACATCGAGAAAGCAAAGCTGGTTCTCATGGAACTCGCCGATGATATCGGCACGACTGCCAGAAGGCATAACAAAAAAGGTCGAACAGTTCATATCACCCTTAAATATTCTGATTTTCGTGTAATTACCAGACAGACAATCGTTCCTGCGACCTGCACCACCAAGGAAATATACCAGGCTGGCTGCAGTCTGCTTGAGCAGAATTGGAATAGGTTTCATCCGGTAAGATTAATAGGAATAAGCCTCTCGGGATTTCATGAAGACTGCTCATCGGTGCAGTTATCACTCTTTGATCAAACAGCAGAAAAGGTAAAGACTGATAAAAATGAGCGAATTGACAAGGCCATGGACGAGATAAGAAACAAGCATGGCTCTGAAATCATAACCTTTGCCACCTTGATTAAGAAATAGCTGCCAGGCTGAACTGAATACCCAGTGGCTTTAAGCTAATGGGTTCAGCGGCCGCGTCGAATGAATTCGACTTTATTGTAACCGCATTATGGAACAGTTTAAAATAGCTCATCTCTTCGGGATTACGCAGGCCTTGCTTCACCCGAAGGCGAGGTGTTTTAGTATAGCTCATTGTAGTGTCATCCCCCAGTACCGGGAACATGGTTCCATAAAAAACGCAAAAATGGCAGAAGTCTATCTTCAGATATGGTATGTATTTTCAGAGGCAGTTCACAGGAGTGATAAGAAACAGGCGAGGTGAGCTAAGTGTATGATAACAATGAGAACAGAAAAGTCAGGGGTCTTAGGTTAAAGGTTTTGCGACAGAGGGCCAAGATGACACAAGAGAAATTGGGAACAGTCTTAGGTTTCAAATCGCCCTCTGCTTCGATCTCACAAATTGAATCAGGTAAAAAAGGAATGACTTTTGAAATAGGTGAAAAGGCAGCAGAAGTTTTTGGAATTCCCGTTTCAGTTCTCGTCTATCATGAGCGCATGGTTGTTGATAGAAACAAATCT
>CAWJHT010000017.1:0-56899 GCA_963842685.1 uncultured delta proteobacterium
GGAGCCGATCAAGCTCGCGCTGTTCACCGCCAACTACAAGGAACAGGTGACCTGGCGCGACGCCGCGACCGGCCGCATCATCGCGCAAGTCGGCCGTCTTCGAGCTGCTGTCGATCGGCGCGCTGATCACGCGGGATTCGGTGGGCGGGTGTACTTCCTGACCGGCAAGGGGTTCATCGTGCTGCAGGCGATGCCAGCAGTCCAGCGACCCTGAAGATCCACCCTTCTCGGGGTGTCGCGATCACTGATCCTTGGCAGAGGTGCCGCTCGGCAACTCCATGCCGTGGCGCCGTCGTCCTTACAGCACGCTTAAAGAGGGTTCAGCAATGAGACTGCGTATCGGCACCCGGTTCGCGAACGGCCTGCTCGCCATCGTCCTGTCCGCGCTCGCGCCCGTCTCGGCCCAGGCGCAAGCGGCGAGTGACCAGTGGCAATGGGAACTCGGCGTCTACGCCTGGTTCCCGGCGATCGGGGCCACCACTTCGTTCCCGAGCGGCGCCAGCGGGCCGAGCATCGACGTCAGCGCAGAGGACGTGATTGAATCGCTGAAGATGACCTTCATGGGCCAGGTCGAAGCCCGCAAAGGCCAGTGGGGTGTCTGGACCGACCTGGTCTATGCCGATCTGGGCGGATCGAACAAGAGTTCGCGCGACTTCACCGTGGACGGCCAACCCGTCGGCGCGTCCGCCAGACTCAGCCTGGACGTGAAATCATCTCTCCCTGGCGACGCTGCTGGAGAGTTACCTCGATGTGGTCCTCGTGAAAAAGATGCAGTGTTCCCGCTGGGACTTACGGCCGCTGAGCGAAGAACAGCTTGACTACGCCGCCCTCGATACCGCCCATCTGATCGCACTCTACCAGAGGCTCGACGGAGAACTCCGTGAAAAGGGGCTGGCAAAGCAGGCACAGCAGGTCTTCACTGGGATGACGGAGGTCCTATGGCAGCCCAAAATCCTGGACGGCCTTGCGCACCGGAGGCTCCCGGGATACGCAGCACTGACCTCCGAACAGAAGGATCACCTCCGCCGGCTGTTCCGCTGGCGTTTCGAAAAGGCGCAGGAGACGAACTGCGCCCTCTTCATGCTCCTTACCGACCGGCAGCTCATCGACATCTCCCGGCTGGAGAGCCCCTCCCTCGAATCATTGACCGGACCCGGCCTTCTCTCGCCCGAAAAGGCGCACCGCTTCGGCACAGAGCTTCTTGCGATCCTCCAAAGCGAACATCAATTATAGAAATTTTCTCTATTGAAAACTGTGGATATAAAAACGAGATCGACGATGACTTTCTATTTTTCTCCGCCTCTATCAGGATTCTTTTAGGTATTGACTTCTATAACTGTTCGGTGTCAGCCATTCATCTGAGCTAAACACTTACGATTTGAAAGACGGTAGCGAGGCCGCGCAGCGTCCGCGCCAACGCATGGCATCACCGGGAGGCCGGCTTTATGGCCGATCCGGTGGATGTGTGGTTATGCAATAAGTCTCATTTTCGATGACCGGATGCACTTCTCTTTGCCGGAATGATCTCGATCAGTGACCTAAGGGCCTTATTGACCGCGTCGGAAGTGGGGAAGTACTTTCTTACGTCCGGTTCCAGCATGACCGCACCGTCTTCAAGCTTGAAGTATTGAACCGAGTCGGTGCCGTCTTCTTTGTGAACGACGACCTTATGACCCTCGCGGTATGCTTTGTAGTACTTGCCCCGGACCCCACCCTTCATGGTAGAAAAGTCGTATTCCGGTCTCATGTCTTCTACCGTTGTTGGCTCTTCGGTCTTAGCCTTCTTCATAGTCTCTCCTTTCACGCGCCGTTGCTTTGCGGCAACTGATGATACGTATTTTACCCTGTCTTTCCGTATGAATCAAAACGAGAATCCGGTCTTTGGCGGACACACCGATGTTGACATAGCGCTCCTCCGTTTCAGAACTGTCAACATCTGGATAGGTAAGCAGAAAAGGGTCATTGAAAATCGTCTTCCCTTCATCAAAGGGCACTTTGTGTTTCTTGAGGTTCTCTCTTGCCTTGACTTCATCCCATTCAAATGTCAGTTTCATTCGATCTTCCGTATTTCAGTTTCCGTGTCATTTCAATGCATAACGAGAAAATCAGCCGGAGCGTAGCGATCGGCTGGATTGTATTGTTATGGTAGAAATTGATTCATTCTCTATGATTCTCTGAGTTTCTCCATGTCCTGACAATACGCACTATATGTCTCGTTAGTTTCAAAGATGGAATCGTCGAAGCGCAAGGTATACTTCTGATAGGCTCGCCATTTCTTCCCTGTTGCTACCTCAAACAAGATTTCGAATGAACCACTCTCTTTCTGATCCCATCTATCCCCTTCCAAAACGAAATGAACGTGAGATTCTTTCTGACCTCCAAGGAGGAGAGGGTACCAGTCACGAACAACTGCACTATGAATCCATTTAAGACGTTCATGTTTTTTCTCGCAGAATTTGGGATAGTCAACTATCCACTTTGGATAGAAAACGTATTTCTTGTTGGTCCTATATCCTTTGAATTCCGCCACCAAACGCACATCTTTTACTTCGCCGGGTCGCCTACCCAAATTGAAGAATGATATACCGACATCGAAGCTAGGTATCCACCACGTTTTCCCTTCCTCATCCCCTGAGACCTGAGGTAGTATTTTGTAGACCGAAAAAGTTGGGGGATCGTTCAACACATGGAGTCGGAATGGCGTAAGGCTGTTGACCCACAAAGACAAGAATGAGATGAACAATGCCACGAGGCTTATTACAACTGCGATGTCAGCATTTTGCATCTATTGTTCTACCATAACAATCAATATCACCTGCTTGGTTTTTTCCAATGTTTCGAGCATCCTACTCCATTTCGCCAAGAATGAAAAGAGAAAATTACGCTAGAAAATCAGCACAATGCAATTTTCACCACTGGGTATTTTGCGGTAATAAAGACCAAAAGCCAAGTTGGTAAAATATGGGAAAAATGGCCGTAGCCAAAATGAATACTGCTTGAAAGCGTGCGTCCCATTGAAAAATTCGGAACACTCTCTTTCAGTATACGTAACAAAATCTGATTTTCTTACTGATTATGTTTGGTTAGTCGTCAATTATATTTTGCTTGTCAACGAATAGCTTTTTCACGAACTTTGTCTACATCACGGACATGACGATCGTCAGACGCGTGAGAAGCACCGGATGGGCGAACATCCCGTCGGATCTTCAGGCGTCCGGTGAGCAGATGGGCCACGACCTTCCGGCCCGCCTCGTCGAAATACCAGGGGAGCCCCCCGACGATCCGGAGGGCGTTGAGGTCCATCACCCGGTCCGACGCCGTCCGGATGATGAGGTCGGAACTGGCATTCGATGCGCCCGCTTCGATCCGGAGTCTCTCCCCTTCAAAAACGAGGGTCACCACCGTCTCGATATCGACCAGATCGATGACCACCGCTCCCCGCATGCTTCCGGAAAACCGCATGCTTTTCCGGGATGCTGCGCCAGGTTCTCCGTCAGCAGATCCGCGAGGATCCCGGCAAAGGGGACCTCTCCGGCCCTGTTTTCGATGACTCCCTCTTCCATGCTGTCCCTCACACGACCGATGCCTCTAGAAAAATTCAGTGAAGCGTCCCCTAAGACTTCTCAGAACGCCGCCCGGTACACGGCCAGGACCTCTTCCGCGTCGAGGACAAACCGCGGGTTGTTGACGATCGCCCCGTCGGAGAGGCTGAGCGCCGCCGCCTTCGCGAGGTCCGCCTCCTTGACGCCGGCCGCCGACAACCGCTCCGGATGGCCGATCCGCTTAAGGAAAGTGCGGATCTCCGCGATAGCCGCCTCCGCGGCGGTTCTGTCGTCCGTCCCCTTCTCCCGGACGCCAAGGGCCTCGGCGACCATGGCGTAGCTTTCCGCCGCGTCGTCGAGGTTGAATGCCATGACGTGGGGGAGGAGGATGCCGTTGGCGATCCCGTGCGGCACCCGGGCGACCGCCCCGAGGGAGTGGGCCATCGCATGGACCAGTCCGACCATCGCGTTTCCGAAGGCCCAGCCGGCCATCGTCGCGGCGATCTGTACCTGGCCCCGGGCCGCAAGATCCTCTCCGTTTTCCACACAGACGGGAAGATACCGGTAAATCAGACGGATCGCGTGCATCGCGAGGCCGTCGGCGATCGGTTCCCGCTGAACCGACTGAAGCGCCTCCACGGCGTGGGTCAGTGCGTCCATCCCCGTCGAGGCGGTGAGCAGCGGCGGGAGCTTCGCCGTCATGACCGGATCGAGGATGGCGATCCGCGGCGCATTGAAATACTCGACGCTGAGGATCTTCTGCCCCTTCCGTTCGTCGAGGATGACGGCCATGCAGGTCACCTCGCTCCCCGTCCCCGCCGTCGTGGGGATGACGATATGGGGCGTCTGCGGCCGGGTGAGGAGCTGTATCCCCTCGAAGTTCTCGATGCCGCCCCCTTCCGTCAGGAGGATGCAGACCATCTTTCCCGTGTCGATGACGCTCCCGCCCCCCACGCTGACGACGCAGTCGGCCCCCTTCTCCCGGGCGAAGGCCGCGGCCCGGTTGACGACGCCCACGCCGGTGTCCTGGGGAACGTCGCTGAACACACCGACACATTTGTCTCCGAGCGCTTTAAGGACCCCTTCGACCAGTCCCGCCTTCATCACACCCGGATCGGTCACGACGAGCGCCCGGCTGCAGCCGAGGCCGGCCATCTCCACCTCGCAATCGCGCGCCGTCCCGGCGCCGAAGACGACCTTCGTCGGACCGAAATAGACAAACGACAACTCCCGATCGTATGCCATGGAAGCCTCCTCATCAACCCTCTTGGTCACTTCAAAACAGCGACTCACCGATAAAACGCACTTACGGGCGCGGATCGCTTATAAACGAAATCCGGCATTACGCCTCGTCCGGCCAGATCGTCTCTATCTCGCAGAGAAGATCGATCACCTTGTTCACGGTCTTGATGTTCCGGACCACATAGGTCAGGTCGCCCTTGAGCTTCAGCTTCCCCTGCATGAGGGCCTTGGTGGAATCGACCTCCTTCTTCGCCACCTGCTTCCAGCGGACGTAGTCGCCGGACATGACGAATTTGGCGGTTTCCGCCTTCGCCTTGTCGCAGACGAGGAAATCCCGGACGTCGCCGTGCCAGTAAGTCCGTGAAGAGGTAGATCGGCTCCGGGATCCCCTTCTCGGGATCGGGATTCACGATGATCGAGACGCTCCCCTCCCAGTTCTTCGCGATCTCCTTGTACTCCTTCGATCCCGCGATCTTCTGCTTTCCACGCATCGAGCCATTCCTGAGTCATCGCCTTATAAGCTGCCATATCTTCTCCTTTTTATCTGATCGTCGATTTCATCGCTCTTGAAGGATCCCCTTCCTTATGACCGGCACACCTCCGGCCTGATCAAAAGCACCGGCACATGGGAATCGTGGAGAACACTCAGAGCCACGCTGCCCAACATCAGCTTTTTCATGCCGGTATACCCGTGCGTGGCGATGACAATCATCGCTATGCCGTTTTTTCGGGCATACTCCGTGATGGCGGCGGCAGGTCGCGTGGCCTCGATAACCTCCTTTTTTACTGCGATCCCCTCTGCGCTGAGGCGGGATTCCACACCGGCAAGATACTTCCTCGCCGAGGCGAAGAGGGATCCCCGCATCGCGTTGATATCGAAGCTGGTGCCGTACAGTGCGTCCGCGGGAATATCGATCTTGACCACTTCCAGGAGGGTCACTTCTCCTGCCAACCCCTGCTTTGGCCATGACTCTGACATGATCCAGCGCACACTCGGCCAGCTCTGACCCGTCCAACGGAACCAAAACTTTCTGGTACATTTTTATCCTCCTTTCATCCGGCGTAAAGTCGCTCCCGGAGCTCGGCGAGGCCCAGTTCCATCAGCTTCTCCTCCCGCGGAACGCCTCGTTCATCAAGCCCCCGAAGGGCGTAATACTCCCTCTTGAGCCTCTCCATGTCGGGGACCGAGCCGGCGCCGGCGCCTTCCTTGAGCGGCGTCATGATCCGCTTCGGCAGGACATCGTCCTTTTCGGTGACCCCGAGGAGATTGTTGATCCCCCGCTTGAACGTCCAGTCCCTGGCTCCGCAGACCATCAGGTCGGCGAAGCTGTACCCGAACCCCGTGATCGCGTTAAAGGCATCCCGGATCGTCTCCGGTTTCAGGCAGTCCGTGAGATAGTGACAGATCGAAAGCGAGTTCCCGAGGATGCCGTAATTTTCCGAGTGGAACACGAGCTCGGCCTTCCCCTCGCTCGTCGTTCCCCGGTAATCGTCCTTCATGGGGAAGAGCTGGGGCCAGGAGGCCATTCCCTGTTCCGTGGCGAGGACCGCATGCTGGAGGTGGCAGGCCCCGCGGTTCGACATCATGTAGGCGAGTCCCATGCCGTGGAAACCCCGCGGGTCGTGCATGGGGAGGTCCAGCCCCTTGACGTGGACGACCGCGTCCACGGCGTCTCCGCCGACCTTCCGGGCCGCGGCAAGACTCCCCTCCGCAAGGAGGCCGCCGAAACCCTCCCGGCGGGCGATCCGCGGCAGGAGCTCGAGGACGGCGGCCATGTTCCCCCAGGTCAGGTCGAGGCCGTCTGTGTCCTTTGCCGTCAGCACCCCTTTTTCAAAGAGCTCCATCGCCCAGGCGATCGCCGATCCGCAACTGATCGTATCCATCCCATAGCGATTGCACAATTCGTTCGCCTTGATGACCCCCGCGAGATCCCGGTTCATGATCATCGTCCCGAAGGTGCCGCAGGTTTCGTACTCCGGACCGGGTCCTTCCTCCGTCCGATAAGGGCCGTCCGGCACCCGGACGACCCGCTTGCAGGCCACCGGACAATGGGTGCAGGCGTGGGCGCGGGTGAGATAGGTCTCGGAGAGAGTCGGACCGCTCAGCGCACCGGAGAGGTCGAAATCCTCGCCGACGGACCAGTTCTTGACCGGCACATCCCCGTTGATCATGCCGATGTCCATGTTCGCATCGGAGCCCATCGCGCGGAGCGAACCGGCCAGTGCCGACTCCTTGATCTCGAGGAGGGCCGCCTTGTGGATTTCCCGGTAGCGGGTTTCGTCGGCCTTTTCAAGCTTCCCGGACCCCCGGACGCAGATCGCCTTGAGTCTTTTTGACCCCATGACCGCCCCGAGCCCCGTCCGGCCGACGAAATGGCCCTTGTCGTTCCCGATCGCGGCGAACCGGACGAGGTTCTCCCCGGCGGGACCGATGGCAAGGACCTTCAGGCCGGGATCGCCCTTCTTGAGCAGATCGGTGGTCTCATAGGTATCCCTTCCCCAGAGATCGGCGGCATCCAGCAGCCTTGCCTCACCCTCCACGATGAAAAGCGACACGGGCTTCTCCGCCCGGCCGGTGATCACGATCCCGTCGTAACCCGCCTTCTTCAGCTCCGGACCAAACGTCCCGCCGCAGGCCGACTCCCCCCAGATTCCCGTGAGCGGCGACTTGGCGCAGACCGCAAATCGGGAGGTCCCCGGGAAACCGCTCCCCACCATCGGCCCGGTCATCACGAACAGCGGATTCTCCGGGGCGAGAGGATCGGCGGTAAGAGGATAGCCGTCAAAATAGAGCTTCGCCCCCAGCGCGCTTCCCCCGATGAATTGACGTAAGAGAGAATCGTTGACGGTAAAATCAGAGCAGCGGTCTTCCTTCAGGTCGACTCGCAGATACCGGCCGGCATACCCCTTCGCCATATTTCACCCCTCCTGTCGTCTCTAGATGATCATCTCCCTGATCTGTCGGTGCGCCATGCAAGGGTTCCGCGTTCAACTCTCCGGGGTCAGGGCAACCCGTTCCACTTTATCCAGATCCCGTTTATAATAGTGTGACCCGATGTAAAAAAGGACACAGGAGATCAGCGCCATCGCGCTGGCGATTTTCAGGGCCGCCAGGATCCCATACCGGTCGGAGAAGGCGCCGGTCACCACCGGGCCCAGGGCGCTCCCCAGCAGGTTCTGGGTGATCACGCAGAGGGCATAGGAAACGGCGCGCAATCCCGGATGGACGACATCCTGGGTGACCGCTATGGCCGACGAGGCCCAGGCGATGGACGCGATCCCCGCCAGAAGGAAAATCCCATACTGGACCATTCCCCCGGAGGGTAAGTAAAACCCTCCCAGAAACAGGACCGCGGTCAGGAGAGCGGAGATGGAGGGGACCAGCAAACGGGCCTGAATCTTTTTTTTCATCCAGGTGTCCGCAATCCACCCCCCCAGGGGCGAACCGATGATGCTGGTCAGCATGATCCCGCTCGCCAGGAGGGTGGCCTTCTGCAGGGGAAAGCCCTGGACCCTCTGGAAGTACGTGGGCAGGAAGGTGGACATCGATATGGAAGTGAACATCATTCCGGCGAACCCGAAGTAGGTCATAAGCAGTGAAGGCGTTCCGGCAAAAGCGCGGACGATGTCCATCTTGCTCATCCTTTTCGTGACCGGATCGGATTCCTTCTCTGCCTGCCGCCAGTCAACCGTTTTTTCCAGTCCGACCGTCTTGTAGTCCTTGACGAAAAAGAACAGCAGGGCGATGACCAGACCGGGGAGCGCGACGATCCCGAAGGCATGACGCCATCCCCAATGGGAGGCAATAAGCCCTCCGATGACGATGCCGGCGGCCATTCCGATGGGAATGGAGGCATTCCAGATTCCCACCATGAAGGCCCGCCTTTTTTCGGGATAGAGGGCGGAAATCATCGCGGTCCCGCCGGGCGCATAACCGGCTTCTCCGATGCCGATCGCGGTGCGGGCCGCAAAGAGCTGGCCGAAATTCTTTGTCAGGGCGCAGGCGGCCGTGGCCAGGCTCCACAACACGGCCATGATGCCGATGCTCTTTTTCCGGCTCCAGCGGTCGATCACGATGGAAATGGGGAAGGAGAAGAGGATAATGGCCCAGTAGACGGCGGAAACCATCGCCCCGCATTGGGCGTCGGTCAGGCCCCAGTCCGCTTTCAAGAAGGGAAAGAGCGAAACGACCACCATCCGGTCGACGTAGTCAAAAAAGTAGAGGAGCCAGAGCAAGAGGAACACGTATGCAGTGTAAGCCTTGGAAAAAAGGTAGCCTTCGGGAGGAGAGGTCTTCGTCATGGCAAAATGCTCCTAAAGAGGAAGTCCAAAGCGAATAATAGACTTTTTTTACGAAGCCGTCAAAATTCTTTTCCGATCTGCAGCATGACTTTCACGGTTTTCCCGGGATGGATGCGCTCCCGATAGACACGGGGCAATTGTTCCAGGGGGATCAGGTCGGAGATGAGGGCTCGGGCGTCAATCTTTCCCTCGGCCATCCATTTCAGGCATTGGATATTTTCCGCATGCGTGTTGGAGTAGGAGCCGGTAAAGCGGAATTCCTTGAAATTCAGCAGCATCGGCTGGTTCAGGGTGATTCCTCCAAAGAGGATGCTGATCATGCAGAGGGAACCGCCGCTGGCGATGAGTTCAAAGGCCAGGGGAACGTTCTCGGCCACGCCGGAACACTCGAGGATCGTCTCAAAACCGATCCCTCGGGTCCATTCCCGGGCCTTTTGCCGCAAATCCTCGCTGCGGGGATCGATCACATGGTCCGCTCCGAACCGCTTCCCCAGTTCCCCTTTTTCCGCCATGGGTTCGGAAAGGACAATCGGGGTGAAACCGAGGAGCTTCAGCACCCTGACCGCCGCCAGCCCGATGGGCCCTCCGCCCATGACGAGGACCGATCCGCCTTGGCTTCCCGCGGTGTTGATCCCGTGCAGGGCGGCGGCAAATGTTTCGGCCAGGGCCGCGTTTCTGGAATCCACTCCTTCCGGAATCGGAATGACCATCTGCGGATAGACTTTGATGTATTCCGCAAACGCCCCGGGCAGATCGCCGATTCCGATCGTGCGTCTCCGTTCCTGACAGAGATAGGGTCTGCCCATCCGGCAATCCCGGCATTTCCCGCAGAACGTGGGTCGAACGATGACCCTCGCCCCCTCTGTAAATCCTCTGACTTCCTTACCCCAGCCGGCGACGATCCCGCTTGCCTCGTGGCCGAGGATCGTCCCGTCGGCCAGGAATCCGCTTTCGATCAGAGAGTGATCCGACCCGCAGAAACCGGTATTCGCCACCTTTACCAGGATCGCATCGTCCTCTAATTCCGGAGCGGGAACATCTTCGACGACCAGCCCCAGGTCGCGGCGGTAGATGACGGCCTTCATTCGATTCACTCCTTCAGCCGATAGAGATCATTCAGGTATTGAAGCGCCAACGCCTTGGCCGTCTTTGCGGTCCGGCATGCGTGCCCATCATCCCATAAAGGGCGGCTTCTCCGGACGGCTCTTCTGCGCCGGCTTTGGATAGTTCAGCGGCCGTTTCCCGGAGGTCCGCAAGGAACGGTTCCACGATGTTTTCATGGTAAGGAGAGACGGTCATATGCAGACTGGGGGGCCGATGCTGGGCGTGCAAGTGCCAACCCCGGCCCTTTAATTTTTCGGCCAGACGGTAAATATCGAGGGAATCGGCGCCAAAGGCGAACACGGTCGCCGGCGGGTCTCCCAGGACAAAGAGCCCGGGGATGGCGTTTATGCCCTCCATCAGCCGGAGGGTCGCCTCCCTGGCCGCCTTCGCCAGCCTCAGGAATCCCTCTTCTCCAAGATAATGGAGGATCGCCCAGGCCGAGGCGATGGCCCCGCCCGGACGGGCGCCGCTCAGCGATGGCGTGGCATACACCCCGCCGGGCCAGTCGGCATGAACAAAATATTGGTGCTGACGCAGTGCGCTGTTCCGGTAGAGCACCGTGGAAACGCCTTTGGAGACATATCCGTATTTGTGGATGTCCGCGGACAGGGATTTTACCCCCGGCACGGAAAAGTCAAAGGGGGGGATCGTGCAGCCCAGCTTTCTGAGGAAAGGGAGCATGTAACCGCCCAGGCAGGCATCCACGTGGAACCAGAGGTTCTTTCCGACGGCCAGGGCGCCGATTTCTGCGATCGGATCGATGACTCCCTGCGGGTAACTGACGGCGGTGGCTGCCAGCATGATGGTGTTCGCGGTGATCGCCTCTTCCATGGCCTTTACATCCGCCCGGAATCCTTCGTCCACCGGGATCTGGACGATCTTCAGTCCCAGGTAATGCGCCGCCTTGTTGAATGCGGGATGGATCGTTACGGGGGCGACCAGTTCGGGAATCTTGATCTCGGGACGGTTTGCCCTGGCCCAATCCCGGGCGGCCTTGACGGCCATCAGGATACTCTCCGTTCCTCCCGAGGTCATGGCGCCGACGGTTTCTTCATCTCCGCCGAACAACATGCCGACCATGGAGATGAATTCGGTTTCCATTTTCAGGAGGCTCGGGAAATCAAAGGGGCTCAAGGCATTCTCGAACATGTAGGCGGCATAGGCCTCTTTGGCCAACTCCTCCACTTCCTCCCCGGCGTAATACACCAGGCCGAACAGGCGGCCCTGATGCCAGTCCGAATCGCCCGCTTTGAAAGAGTGGAGGAGGGACAGGACTTCTTCTTTGGGCATTCCCTTTTGGGGTAACGGTATCTGTTTCATAGGCAGCCTTTGATTGTTTTACGGAGATTGTTTATCGATTGAATTCTATGAAGAATGACGCCTTCGTGTCAAGACAATTAGGCATTGTCACAAAATACACAAGACCCCGATGAACCAAAAAAAAGAGCGTTCCGCTATGACTGTCGGAACGCTCTTTTTTTGATATTTTATCAACAGGTACGTTATTTCTTTTTGGGCTCGGGCTTAGCAGGGGCGGCGGCCATTTCCTTAAAAGTGGCATCCCATTTCTCGACGACGATCTTCAGCTCGACCCGCCTTTGTTTTGGCGCCGAGCGGGTCAGCGGCGATCATCTCCTTGCTGGCCTTCAAACCGTCCTCAAAGGATTTGGCGTCCGCTTCCCAGGCCTCCTTCTGATCCTTCATCTTCTTTTCGATCTTTTTTACGGAATCCTCGATGCTCTTCCAGCCTTCTTCCAGAGCGGCGACAGCGGCATTCGCTTCATCGGTAGCGGCCTTCTTGCCTGCCGCAACAGCCGCGGCGGCCTTCTCGAATGCGGCCTTGGCATCCACATACGCCTGCTTGGCTTCCTTGTACTTCTTGTCCTTCACCTGTGCTTCCGCAGATTCCCAGAGCTTCTTCGCGGCCTGCAGATCGGCGACAGCGTACTTGTCGGCGCCCGCGGTTACCGCGGCATCCATGGCGGCCTTTGCAGCCTTCTGTTCCGCCTCAGGGGGTTTTGCACAACCGATGAAGACCAGGGCAAGGGCAAGGACCATCATTACTGATACTGAATACTTGAAATGCTTCATAAAATACCTCCTTTGTTTAATGATTGCGGTGTTGTCTGTGAAAATTTTACTCTTGATATATACCTTTTTACGAAGTTGTCAAGGTTTTCAAAGCAACAATGAAAGACAGGCCAATGGGTCACGTCGATTTCTCAGCGGAGGAAAAAGGGGAACGGTGGAAGGGTGAGAGGCGCCAGACGGTCCCCGTCGTAGAGGACCTGGGCGAGAAAGAGACCCGACGGAGGCGCTGTGCACTGCGCGGGGAGCGTCGAGGCCACGCTCAGCATCTTTTTTACTTCGGCCGGAGAGAGATTCCCCCGGCCCGTCTCGACCATGATTCCGACCAGCCGTCGGACCATCTTCCAGAGGAAATGGGAACCAACGATCCGAAAGACGATCAGATCGCCCCAGACCGCGACTTCGGTCCGGTCGATCTGCACCTCGGTGGAGACGTGCTTGTCGATCCTCCGGTCGGCAAAGGAGGCGAAATCGTGAAATCCCCGGAAGATCTCCGCAGCCGCCTGCATACGGCCGAGGTCGAGGTCATCCTTCACCCACCAGACGTATCGTTTTCCAAAAGCTGTCCGTACGCGCGAGATCAGGTACAGATAGCTTCTCTGCCGGGCCGAGTGGCGGGCATGGAATTCTATCGGCGCCGCTTCGACCTTGAGGACATTGATCGGAGCGGGCAGGAGGTCGTTCAGACCGTGGATGATCCGCTGCAGCGCCAGGGGGCGCTGGGTTTCCAGATGGGCCACTTGGGCCAGGGCATGAACACCGGCGTCGGTCCGTCCCGCCCCCTGGAGATCCACCTCTCCGCCGAAGAGCTCCCGGGCCGCATCAAACAGTGTTCCCTGGATGCTCCTGGCGTTGGTCTGGGACTGCCAGCCGCTGAAGCCGGTCCCGTCGTATTCGAGGGTCAGCTTGTACTTGTAACGGGAAGAAGCCGCCGCCTTTTCCCTGCGCTCCGCAGGCAGACGCCCCCTGGTCATGGCGTCGTCCCCGATTGAGTCATGCCGTTCTCGGGCCGCTCTCCGAGGAGGGTCATCATTTCGACATCGGTGCGGGGGAGATCCCGGCCGGAAAGCTCACGGCCCGGCTGGAGCGTCGTCACCGCCGCTTTCCCCACGATGAGCTTCCCCTTGTTCCCCTCGGCATCCCGCGTCCTTATGCTCCAGAAATTGTGGAAAATCAGGGGCTGCCCCTGATGAACGCCGATATAGAGCATGATGTGTCCCGGCGTCCAGAGGAGGGTCCGCCAGGGCGCCCCCTGCTTGATGATCTGGGCCACTCTCTCCGATGGAGTCAGGTTCCGAATGTTGATGAACCTGCCCGACTCCGCCTGCTCTTTGGAGTTGCGGGGCAGCCAAAGCCCGAAGGGCGTGAAGAGATCCCGGATCATGGAGGAGCAGTCTCTTTTCCCATCCATTCCTCCCCATCCATAAGGTTCACCGACAAGCTCCGCGGCCACCTGCGCCGCATGAAGCGGAGTGAACGACAGAGGCTTGTCCGCCGCGGCGCTCTTCTGTACACGCGCCTTTCTGAGTAGCGCCCTCCCCTGACGGTCGCGCGTCGCCGTCAGTATCCAGGTATGGCCGGCAGTCCTCACCGATCTTCGGAAAGATCGCCCCCAGCGGCGCAGAAAAAGAGCGGACCCCTTTTTCGTCCCGGACAGGCGACTTATCCCGGATGATCGCCACATACCGGCCGTTCTCCCAGCGCTGCATGAACTCCCCATCCACGGCCGCCACGTCCGTCGCCGGCACCCAGCCGAGGGCATAGCTCGTCTCAACAAGAAGCCATTTCCTGTCACGGCTGACCTGGGTCACGAGGAGGGGTGTCCCGGCGGGGGCGGAAGACTCCTGGAGATTGTCGAACGGATTGTCCTTGCTCCTGCGTTTCGGATAATTGGAATGGGAATCCTTCGTGGGGAGGATGCGAAAATCGATCCGTTTCACAGTCACGGCAGGGAATCCGCCCTGTGGATAATCGTCGAGATGGGCATTTATGGCCATCTTCCGGATCCAGTCCGGCGGATGCCCCCTTCCGTCTTTCCCGTAACCGGGTTTATTGCCGTATTCCTTGAATCCCCAGGTAACCTGTTCCAGGGTGTGACGGGGGGACGTCTGATGCCAAGGGGCAAAGTAGAGGACGTCGTATTCTGTGTTTAAACGCGCCTGTTCCTCAACCGGCAGGAGGGGAAGATCGGCGGCAGCCCGGTCGACATAGGCAAGCGGATCCTGCCTAAGGTCGCTGAGATCCCTGATCGCCGCGCCAAAGGCATCGCTTCCCCACAGAAGGAACAACAGGAAGATCAGTAGAATCGGTCCGTATCTCTTGTCTCTCAAGAACACCTCTCCTCGTTTTTGATGCAGTGTAGATTTTTTTGGAGATTCCTGCAAACCTTTTCGGAATGTGCTTTCAATTTTTTATGGCATTCACCCGGAAAGCTTGTTATATTCTAGTGTAAATTTACCACCTGGATCAGGTGAAACGTGGACGAATCGGGCGGTCATACTCCTCAGATCTGCAGGCAGAACATCGGGGATGCGGAACTCTCCTATCTCCTCTATGAGGGGGACGGTCCTCCTTTGATTTTCCTCCACGCCACCGGATTTCAGCCCTGGCTCTGGCATCCACTGGCACGGGAGCTTGCCTCTTCTTACCGAATCATCGCCCCCTCCTTCTGTGACCACCGCGAGACAGATCCGGAAAGCGGGGGTCTCAGTTGGGTGACACTCGCCGAGGATACGGTCCGCCTCTGCAACGTCCTGCAATTGGAAAAACCGTTCCTCGTCGGCCATTCCATGGGGGCGACGGTGCACTTGATCGCCAATGCCCTCTATGGACTCCAAGCGGCGGGGATGATCCTCATCGAACCCATCCTTCTCCCCGCGGAGTTCTACCAGGGCCGGATGAGTGTTGACGAACACCCCTTCGCCGCGAAGGCGATCCGGCGGACGAACTTCTGGCATCATCGGGACGAGGCCATGGCCTATCTCCGTTCCCGTTCCCTGTTTCAAGGATGGGACGAGGAAATGCTGGAGCTCTACATCCGCTACGGGATGATCGGGAGGGCAAAACGGCGGACTTCAGCTCGCCTGCAGCCCCCAACGGGAGGCGGCCCTCTTCATGGGGGGAAGGCAGTACGATCCCTGGCCCCTTCTTCCCCAAGTCTCCTGTCCCGTCCTTCTCGTCGAAGGAGAGAAAAGCGAAACGGCCGGCTTCATCGATTTAGACCGGGATCCAATCCCTCATCCCGGATTGCAGACGTCGGATGGTGAAAGATGCAGGCCACCTCATCCCCATGGAACGCCCCCGGGAAGTGACACGCCTCATCAAGGAGTTCTTTTTCCCCCTGCAGCAGGGATAATGATCCTCCGTGTCCTCCTGAGCTAGAAGGAGGAAGAGGCATCGGAAATCGGCAGAAAGGCAAAGCAATTCATCCCGGCCCGTTTCTGCCGGGAATGTGAATAGGCGGACTATCTGCGGCTCTATAGAGAAATGGCCGGTCAAGGTGGGGGTCCGGCCGCAGTAGTCTCTCGATGAATGACGATCTCGCCTATCCGGGGCACCCCGTTCAGGCCGGATTCCGGCAAGGCGAGATCCACTTCAAACCAAAAGGAGGCACTGGTTATGGCAAAGGCAAAGAAGGGCGATGTTCTGAGTTGCGAGGTGTGCGGTCTTGTTGTGGTTGTCGATGAGGCATGCGGGTGCGCTACATCGGAGATCCTCTGCTGCAAAAAACCCATGGCCAAGGGAAAGGCGGCCGCGAAGAAGAAACCCGCGGCAAAGGTCGTAGCAGCGCCGGCAAAGACCTCGACAAAAGCAGCCGCCAAGGCGACACCGGCAAAGAAAGCCGTCGCCAAGGCCAAGCCGGCGGCAAAAAAGCCGGCCCGAGCCAAAAAATGATCCTGCTTTCCGTCAGGGATTAAACCATTTGCCGGGGATCCGCCTGCATGAACCGGTCCCCCGGCAAATGGGATCCCTATGCAGGATGGGAGCAGATGCACATACAAGGGATGAACAGTCACGCGGGATCATGACCGGCCGGGGAAGCTATTCCGAATGCTTTCCGATCCTCTCCATGGCGCGGATCTTTTAGGATCGCTACTTGCCGAACCATGGCGTTCCTCGATAAGACGAGCACGGAAGAAAACCCCCCAACCCGGTGAGGGTGCTTCATGATTGGTTATTATCTTGAGCGGACGACGGCAGCTGCTGCCAGCGCCCCAGGATTACCGATTCCACCGCCGTAGCCAAACCGAACGACAACACACTGATCACCAGCGGCATTCCGTGCGCACGGATGAGGTCGTACAGGAAAACATTGATGGCGCCGATCACCGTCACCAGGATTGCCGTGTTGCGCAGTTCCCTGTTGCGGTATCCCAGGGCAATGGACATCAACACGATGGCGGACAGGTTGATGATGACCGACTGGCTGCACTGGAGGACATTGTTCAACGTCGGACGGGGCGAGAGTCACGGCCAAGATATGGTGGACAATCACCCGCAGCATGAAAAATGCACTCATCAGGGAAGCCAGTAAAATCGTGACGGCACTGAGGTCGCCTTTATCGATCCTGAGGAAAAAGGCCGACTCTTCGGGCGGCTTCCGGCTGCGGCACCACCGGTACTGGATAAAACCCAGGCAGGCAATTCCGCCGGCTGACAGCAGCACGTAACCAAACGGATGACGTTGCTCCCTGGTCGAGCAGTGCCACTGCCAGCGCAACGGCCGCATACATTTGCAGGAGGTACGACGTCAGCCGAACGCTTCCGTTGCGCCACTTTACCGACATCACTGCTGCCCCGAGGGCAACCGCCGCCAGAAGCGGGAGCGACAGGTAGATGCTGTCTAGTGGCCACGGGCAGGGTAAGCGCCAGCAACACGGCGCCGGCAAAGAGAAAGGCATTGGTACCGCGTGCGCCTTTCGGGTCCCGACCAGCCAGCCAGTATGCGGCAGCCAGATGTCCCACTCCGGCAATGACCCCGACAGCGCCGAGGAGCATGTTGCTGCCACCCATGGCGGATACGACATACTGGGCCAGGAGAAAAGCCCAGGCCACGTTGATTGTCGGGAGGGCGAGTTCGAATCGGCTTATCTTACCCGGAAGGCTGCGGACGATACCCAGAAATGCCGTTATCATGTATGTCGCGGTGAACAGGGTCAACAGCGGCAGGAACCAGGCCGGCGCCAGCGCCCGGGGCGGCTTTTCGCCGCCCAGCAGGGTCATCCCCAGTTTGAAGCCCCACAGGTGGATCATAAACAGGGTCACCAGGAGCAATATCCAGCGGAGCCAGGAATACCGGTGCGCCCGGGCGGTAAAATAGCCCAGTAGGTTGGCCGTGAGAAGGACGATCCCCAGGTAGGGGAAAAAGGGGGTCGGGTAATCGATTGCCGCCCCGGCGATGCACATGCCGAGGTTGCCCACGGCAACCGGGGCCGGCGCCCGATGGACATAACTGATAACGGCCGTCCCGAGACCGGTCAGCATCAGGAGGATATAGGCAGGGACGGAGGGAAGGGCGCCGAAACGGGCATGCGTTTCCCCGATGATGGTAAACATCAGGACTGTCCCGCACACGGTGAATACGGGCGCCAGCGGGTTGGCCCTCCCGTATCTGAACCAGCCCATGACCATCAGGGCGGCGGCGTAACTCATGCCGATGACCGAACCGAGCTGGAGGTTGATTATGCCGTTATCGGTGAGGGTGCGCAGCGACCAGGGCTACGACCAGAAGGAAACAGATAGTCGAAAGACGCTGAAGGAGCGAGGAGCGGCCCACCCAGGACAGCAGCGCCTCCGATACGTCGGGGAATTCGTCATCCCGTGCCGTCGCCCCGTTCATGGCCGCTCCGGCCGCGGGAACGATCCGCCTTGGCGGCAAACCCGTCCACTTTCAGGGACAGCGCCTCTACCTGGGCGGCGATGTGTTCCACGCGGGCTTCAAGAGATGATAGCTTCTCCGTCAGCTTCTCATCCATGCATCACCTGTTTCAGCTGATTTGCACGGCCTGTGCGCGCCGGATCCCGCCGCTACTTGCCCTTCCGCCTCCGCCGCCCGGCACATCTTCGCCGCCGGCGGAATGGCATTCGCTGCAATTGAGTGCCATCATGCTGTCGCCGATATCCGTCGGATGGACAAACCCCTTCACCTTCGTCCCCGGCCGGATGTTTTCCTGTTTCTGGCCGAGAACGGTATGACAGATGTCGCAATCCTTGGAAATGACCTTGCCGTCTGCGGATTTGTGCTTCCCGCCGTGACAGCGGAAACAGCCGGGCGTGTAGAAATGACCGATATGGTCGGGATAGGTGTTCCAGGACACTTTCATATTCGGGAAGAAATTCCTGTTATAGATATCCTGCACACTCTCGATGGCCTGCCTGATCGCCGCGGCCTTATCACCGGCCGTCTTCGGGTGATTCTTGGCATAGAATTCCTCGATGCCGCTGGCGATGGCAGCCCTCCCCTCCTCCTTGGTCTTATAGGGCTTGGTGAGGAGCTCCACGGCCACCTTCTTGATGAAGGGCAGGGTGGGATCGATATGGCCGGAGACGAAGTTTTCGTCCATCTCCCGACCGGGTGAACGGTAGATATGGGTCGGACGGTTGTGGCAGTCGATGCAATCCATGAGACGCTTTTGACCTTTGGCGATCTCCTCCTTGGAAAGCGGCTCATGCTCGTCGTTGTATTCGGTTATCTTGCCGTTCTTATCCTTGACGGCGACATAGGGGATGTCGAGACGTTTATTGTCCCTGGCGATGTAGTACACCTCACTGCCGATATGCCAGTGAATACCCGCTGCCGTTGGGGTTTTCGGAGTGCCGCCGATATTGATCAGCATGTTGATCTCCCGGGGTGTATTCTTCGCATCGGGGGCATAGTGATAAAATACCCTTTGCCGTCCCGAGTAAAATTTTTCCGGCCAGTGGCAGCGCTCGCAGATATCGCGCGCAGGGCGGAGATTCGCGACGGGGGTTTCGATGGGAACCGCATAGGTGTGAGCCAGCACGGCATAGATCTGCTTCAGACCGGAAATCTTGGCCTTGACATACCATTCCGCCCCCGGCCCGATGTGGCAATCCACGCAACGAACCCTGGCATGGGGAGATTTGCTCCAGGCGGTGTATTCCGGCGTCATGACCGTATGGCAGAGCTTTCCGCAGAAGTCGGCAGACTCGGTAAAATGGAACCCCTTGAGCGCCGCAATGGAAATGATGAGGACAAAGAGCACGGTGCCGAAGATGAAAAAGACAAACAGCCGGCGCTTGTGGCGGTCGTTCAAGTCAAGATCGGGATAGGGCGGAATGACATCGGGCTTCGCCTGGCGGTGCCGCTGTCTTACGCGGTAAGCCCCGATGGGCACCAGGAGCAGACCCAGGATCAGCATGGCGGGAAAGATAAAATAGACGAGTACGCCCAGATAGGGACTCTCCACGCCGGTAATCAGCTCCACGGAAAGCAGGACGATGATCAGACCGGTGGCCACCGTCGCCAGTATCATACCAATGAGGCTTATGATATTGAAGAAATACCCAAGTATCTCGTTCCTGTTTTCAGGCATATTCCCTCCTTGCTTCTCTTATACAGGATCTTTCACAACGCAGTGCATCTGTACCGTCATCTGAACTTGCGATAGGACGTAAAAACTACTCTTCTCTTCTCCAAATAACAAGAGGACGTCATTCCCACCGCGGCACTTCTAATGCGGCGCAGCTATAAAGGTGTAAAGCATCATGAACAGCAGGGCGATCCCCAGGAAAAGGGCCAGAAAACCGAATCCCTTGAAGAAGAAGTCGAAGAAGACGCCGCTTCTCTTCTCGGCCTGCAAGTTGCTTCGATGCTCCCTTCCTGTTCATAGCGTTGCCACTGATCGCGGCGTTCTTCCATGAACTCATGCTTCGACACCTGACCGTTGAAGATGACAAAGTCCATGGGAAATTTCTCGGGACGGAAGTGGGTATTGAAGAAATGGACCGTAAAGATGAATCCCGTGGCAAGCAGGGCCTCATCGGAATGGACGATGGTCGCCATGTTAAACATCCAGCCGGGAAGGACAGCGGCCGAAAAACTCCGGGAACCAGAGCATCAGACCGGAACCGCCGATGGCGAACATGCCCCAGAAGACCGCCAGAAAATCGAATTTCTCCCAGTACGTCCAGCGCTCAAAGGTCGGTTTCGGCCCCTTGAAGAAGAACCAGCGGATCATGCCCGTGATATCCTGGATATCGCGCGGATTGGGACAGAGGGAGTCGGGACCGAGCAGTCGTCTCCATCCAGTTCCCCGGGATGATCCTTCCTGATAAAAAGAAAATGGATGCACATGCCAATGGCCGAAATAAAATAGACAAAGGTGATCACGGCGCATATCCTGTGGATCAGGGCGGCGTTGGCGGCGCCGCCGAACAGCGCCATAAGAAGCTTTGACAGTTCCTGATCGCTGAACTTCAGCGGCAATCCCGTCAGGGCAAGCCCGAGGAAACTGATCATGACCAGGACGTGCAGGATAATGTGGCGGGTGTTGAAACGGCGGTACTGCTTGAAACCTTCCGGCACATGTTCGATCAGCACCTTCCGCAAGAAGCGCCGTTTTTTCCCGGTTTTCAACAAATCCACGGTACAGCCAGAGGAGCGTATGCACCCAGAAGACGACAAAGGTGCTGACCAAAAGACCGACCATACCGAGAAAGGTCCAGTAAAGCAGCGGGTATTTTTTCCGGTCCGTATGTTCTCCATGGGCGTAGAATTTCGTGAACATGGTCGTGGCGTGCGTATGGCACTGTCTGCATGTCTTCGACAAGAAGGGCGGGATTGACGCTGGAACGGGGGTCTGACGCCTTGAGCACTGAATGGGCCGTATGGCAATCGGAACAGCCGGCGACCTTTTCCGGATAACCGAGCCGATAGTTTTTCCCGTGATAACTGTCCATGTAAGTCCGGGTTGCCACATTGAAGACATTGTTTCGTTTCATCATCTGCTCATCACTGTGGCATTTCAGGCAGACTTTGGTATGGAATACCCGGTCCGTATGGAATTTCGGGTCATTCATCGGCTTGATATCATGGAGATTATGGCAATCGTTGCAGGCAGCGGAATCCTGATTGCCTGCCGCTACCGCCTGTACCGTGGACGGATTGCCGATAAATCGCCTCCTGGTCATGGCATTGAATGCACTTGGCAACGACCACCCGCTTGTCATTTTTCCAGTACCGGTGCGAGTGGATGTCGGTATGGCAATCGGCACATTTGACATCCTTCTGAATATGCACGCTGGCATAATGCTCGGCATTTTCCTTTTTGTGACACCGTTCGCACCTCACCTTCTCCATTTTGATCTCGACCTTTCACGTGCCGGGAAAGGTCGGTGAGCTGGATATGGCAGCTGTTGCAGCCATTCTTTGCCGTGAACGGAAGAGATAAAAGCAGCGGCGGAGATTTTATCGCCATGGCAGCCGAGGCAGGTGACCGAATCAATGGCCATACCCTGGTCGGCCCGCAGGGGATCAACAGGCAAGCAGAACCATCAAGATCGCGCACATCATGCGGGAAACTATTTTCAACATGCTGATCCTCCTGCGAAACATAAATGAGCGACACAAGGAATACTCTAACAAATCCTCGTTGTGTGCCGATCATTTTCCGCATTGTGAATTTGATGATCAGCTGCACACGTGGCAAAAACGCTGTATCACTAATATATACACCGGTAAAAAGCAATAAAAATTTACTGCCCTGGACGAGAGCCTGCGACCAAACAACCGCCTTGACACTCATTTTTCGATAAATTATGATTACATTACTATTCACAGCGGTTCACGCATTACCGACAGAATGACGAGAACCCGTCCATCTTCCCGGAGGCAACACGTTTGCGTATCAGCCTTATTTCCAAATTGACCATCGGCACCAGTCTCATCCTCCTTGTCTTCATGGTGTTCTTTGCCTACATCAATATCGAGACCCTCAAGACCATGCTCCTGGAAGCGGCGATCTCCGATGCCGACAAATTAAGCGAAACAATCATAAAATCGACACATTATGAAATGCTGGAGGATAACCGGCAAAGGGCCTATCAAATGATCCAGGAAGTGGGCACGCTGCAGGGGGTCGATTATATCAGGATGATCAACAAAAGCGGCAATATCACCTTCTCGACCGACAAAGATGAAATCGGCCGGTACCTCGACAAAACGGAAGCAGGCTGCAACGTGTGTCACACCAGCGGTGAACCGAAAGTGCAAGCCTCCACGATGAACAGGAGCCGGATTTTTTATGACAAGACAGGTAAGCAGGTCGTGGGCATGGCCAAAGCCATTTACAACGAAAAAAGCTGTTATGTGTCATCATGCCACTTCCACCCGCCCAAGCAGAGGATCTTGGGCGTCCTGGACATCATCGTTTCCCTGGAAAACATGCATACGATGATAGGTCATTACCGCAATAAAATCATTTTTCTGACGATTTTTCTGCTGTTGTCCATTTCCCTGGCCATCACCTTTTTTACCCATCGCCTGGTGAATCGTCCCGTAAAGAGTCTCCTGACGCAAACCAAAAGAATCGCCAAGGGAGATCTCGATGCCACGGTGCAAAACGTCACCCGCGATGAAATGGGCGAACTTTCCGATGCCTTCAATCAGATGACGGCCAGCCTCAAAAGCGCCCGGATGGAACTGGAAGAATGGGGAAAGAATCTCGAGGCCAAGGTTGCGGAAAGGACTCTCGAGATCAAGCAGATGCAGACCCAGTTGATCCGTTCGGAAAAATTGGTTTCCCTCGGAAGACTGGTGGCCGGCATTACCCACGAGATCAACAATCCCCTCACGGGCATCCTGATGTTCGCCAACTTGACCAGCGACAGTCCTAAACTGGACCCGTCTCTGAAAAGCGACATGGATGTCATCATCAACGAAGCCCAGAGATGCGCAAAGATCGTCAAAGGGTTGCTGGATTTTTCCCGCGAATCGATACCGCAGAAGAAACCGACATCGCTCAACAAAGTGATGGAGGCCACCCTGACCCTTATCGGTCGCCAATCAAGCTTTCACAATATCGATATCGTCAGAGACTATCAGCCGGATTTGCCGCTCATTCCGATTGATGAGAACCAGATCGAACAGGTTTTCATCAATATGTTGCTCAACGCCAGCCAGTCCATGCCCGGCGGCGGCAGTATCCATATTAAGACATATACGGAAAATGAAGAATATCGCCTGTCTTAAAATCACTGATACCGGGGCAGGGATCAGTGAAGAAAATCTGGAAAAGATATTTGATCCCATTTTTCACCACGAAAAGCGATAAGGGGATGGGACTGGGTCTTTCCGTTTCCTATGGGATCATCGAGAGACACGGCGGCAAGATCGAAGTGCAAAGCAAGGTGAACGAAGGCACGACTTTTACCATCAAATTGCCCCTGAGCCCACAAGGGAAGAGAGACGCCCGCCGCCAGCAGCCCGGCTGATTGAGGCACTGCCTTCCCTCGTCCCACTGTTAAGGTACCTGGCGTCCTTACCTTTGCCGCGCAATGATATCTTCATGTATATTTTTTTGTACAACCCCTCAACCATCGATATCCTCCCTATTTGCAGTCATTTATCTATCTGATCCCCTGATTCCGATCCTTTGCCGCCCCGGACCTGTATAGGGTGATTATACATTACCGCTATGAAAAAGACCTGCCAGGCCGGTTACCATTCTATAATTATCAATTAAATACAGTATGTTACAACAAACATGACCGGAAGAACTTTTATGGCATGACCATTGCTATTAATAAATACGTGAAAAGTCAAGACCCATATTCAGTGACTTGATGCGCAACGAAAGGAGGAAGCCATGAAAATCATGATGAAGAGTTTAGCGGCGATAATGGTGGGGGCAACACCGGCGCTGGCTTCCAGTGATCCGGAGACAATGGGCGGCAGCCTGCTGGTGTTCCTTTTCCTGGGATTCGGCGCCCTTATCGTCGTCTTGCAGCTCGTACCCAGTTTGCTGCTTTTCGGCTCGATGCTCAAGGGGCTCTTTGGCGGCGCCGGGAACCACCCGCTGCCGAAATCGGGCACGAGAATTCCATAACTGCTGTTGATACTGTGATGCCGCAAAGAAAGAGGGATCAGAATCATGCTTGGACTGCTTATCGCAGATAAAAATATGGAAACCCGCAAGCAGATGGCCAATTTGCTGATAAAGGCCGGCTATGACGTGACGGTAACGGACTCTGCCGCAAAAGCCATTCACGGCGTGTTGAAAAAAACAGCCCAGGTGGTGTTATTGGGATCCGCTTTGGATGATCTTTCATCTGCAGAGCTCATCCCTCTTTTGAAACAGTGCAACCGTAATCTGATGATCATTCTGATCGCCGACGACGCACCCTTGCCCATGATCAGGAAGGCGCGCAACAGAGGGGATTTTCTACCATGCCCTGCGGCCTGCGGAACCGGAGGATGAGGAAGAAATCAGGCAGGTCGTCAAATGCGCCATGGAAAACCTGAACAGGACGGCTTATACAAGAAAGGCGCTGTCTCACTAAAATAATTCTCAAGAGGAGATGATGAATCATATGAAAACGATAAAGAAATTTGGTTTGGTCATTGCTGCGTTTTGTGTAAATGCCGCCCCCTTGTGGGCGGCAGACGCAGCCGCACGCGAGGACAACAGCGATTTGTTCGTCTGGATATTCCTGGCTTTCTGCGCCCTGATCATAGTCGCCCAGCTGATTCCAGCCGCGATGATGCTGCTCGGATTTTCCAAGGGAGTCAAGAAGGGAAAAGTGCCGCCCGCTCCGAAACCCGTCGATCACCTGACCTGATTGGAGAGGAAATCAAAATCTAATAGCCGCCTTATGGTAAATGAGCGGGGTTGAATATTATCTCAGTCTAAACGGCAGGCGGTCTTTCCTTTACATGGGGGCTGCCTGCCGTTTAAACTATCGTCATCGTTGTTATTGATTATTTTGCTCATCCCGCACGGAGATGCCCAGTTTTTTCAGAAGCGCATGGAAGTTCGGACGAAGCATGCCTGTGTCTTCCGCAGCCTGTGAGACATTCCAGTTGTTTCTTTTGAGGGCGCTGAGAACGAACGCCTTTTCAATCGGCTCTACCGCCCGCTCCCGTATCTGCTTCTTCGTTTCCTTCAATTCTTCCAGGCTCTGCGGAACGATATCCTGATCCAGATCTCTTTCCTCTTCCGCGGACCGCAATTCCAGGTCGGCCTTCTGTATGACGTCGCCCTCGCAAAGTACGACCGCTCTTTCAATGATATTTTCCAATTCACGAACATTGCCCGGAAAGGCGTATCCCTCCAGCACCGCCATCGCGTCATGCGCAAGACCTTTTACTTCCTTGCCCATCTCTTCGGAAAATTTTCTCAGGAAATGATGAATGAGAAGCGGCAGGTCTCCTTTCCGCTCCCGCAACGGAGGAAGATTGACCGGTATGACGTTAATTCGGAAAAACAGATCTTCCCGGAAGGAACCCTTGTCCACCATGGCCCGCAGGTTGACGTTCGTGGCCACCACCAGACGAATATCTATCGGGACAGGCCGGGTATCGCCGATGGGGGTCAGCACTCGTTCCTGTAATACCCTGAGCAGTTTAGCCTGGGTGGCAAGACTGATATTGGAAATTTCGTCCAGAAAAAGAGTCCCTTCGTCGGCTACTTTAAAAAGCCCCGTCTTGCTATGAATGGCGCCGGTGAAAGAGCCTTTTACATGGCCGAAAAGCTCACTTTCCAGCAGTGTTTCGGGGAGTGAGGTGCAGTCCACCGCAACGAAAGGATGTTCATGTCGGGTGCTGTTCTTGTGAATGGCACGCGCCACCATCTCCTTGCCCGTACCGCTCTCGCCGGTGATGAGAACCGTACTGTCGGTAGGGGCCACCTGCCTTATCCGGCGGAAGACCTTCTGCATCTCGGCGCTTTCACCGATAAAATCATCAAAGCCATGACCGGCGCCGAATTCTTTGTTTACAGAAAGATTCTCCATCACCGATGTTTTATGGGCTATGGCCTTCTGCACCTTGTCGATGATCAGGCTGGAAGTAAAAGGTTTCGCTATATAATCAAAGGCGCCGTTTTTCATGGCATCCACTGCGGTATCGACGGTGGAGTAGCCGGTAATGATAATGACCGGCACCTCCGGTTGCAGTATTTTTATGGTTTTCAGCACCTCGATCCCGTCCATGCCGGGCATCTTCAGATCCGTAATCACCACATCGAAATCCTGTTCCTGAATTTTTTCGATGGCCGTTCGTCCACTGGCCGAGGTAGCGACATGATAACCTTCAGCTTCGAGAATGCGCCGCATCCCCTTCCTGATGACGTCCTCATCATCAACAACAAGAAGATTTTGCCCATCCTGATTTTTTTCTTGTTTATCCATTTCCATAAACTAACCGTTAAAAATAAGCTGCCGTCCTTTTTCCCGCAGGATGCCAAAAAGCTCATATCCGCCTGCGTTCCCGGTTTATACTGTATCGTATAGTAATTCACCAATTTAGTCAAATCAATGCAGGCCCGGAAGAGATTTCCCTTTTAAAAAAATCATTGTTTATATTCTTAACACTTAGCATCCACTTAATTAGCCGATTTCTATGGATTTAATCAGAATGTAAATATTATTGTTAAGGCAATGTAAATATTAATAACACTTTTCTCGGGACAGTCAATTTGACAAAAATCCCAAGGCACTGAGCCTATACGTACAACTATATTGCATTTATTAAGCATTACAGAATCCACTCTGAAGATGATCCGGCTTTGCTGCTTTGGCATAGTTATTGGAGTGATGACAAGCAAAGGCAGCCATTCGGAAGAGTAAGGGAGAAGTCACAAAAAAGGATAAAGAAGGAAAAAGGAGGAACTGGTTATGAAGCTGACAATTTTAATAGTTATCGGTGCGTTGGGGGTGGCGATCCCCTTATTGTGGATCACGGGGACATTCACATCCGTCATTTACTTTATTCGACATCGGGTCGGGACAACACACAAAGAGGGGACCTTCGCCCTCAATCCCCATCTGGGTGTCACCATGGCCGATGGCGGTGATTCCATCGATAAAGAGAAAAAGAAGTAAGCGGCCGTTCACGAGGTGAGCAATCACCTTGTAATGTCAGCTGGTTTTCCGCTGGATCATGATCCCGGGAAGTTCAGGCGATGAATCATGCTTGGTGGGTCGCCCCCCATCCGGGATTTATGATGAATAACGGGGGGCAATCCACTTGAAAAATAGAGAGGAGAGGAGCCGGATACTCATGGGGATAGACAGAAGGACTTTTCTAAAGGGTTTGGGAGCGGGAATCGCAGGGGTAGGCCCGGCAGGTTTATTATCGCCGCGCCAGCCTTGAGGCGAAGGAGCCTGCCGCAAAAAAGGAATTCATGGGGGTGCTTGTCGACACCACCCGGTGTGTCGGATGTCGAAGCTGCGAGCTGGCATGCGCCGAAGAGCACAAGATGGCGGTCCCGGATATCAGCGATACATCGGCATTTGACAAGATCCGGCAGACATCGGAGAGACAATGGACCGTGGTCAATAGTTACAAAACAGAAAAGGGAGAGATTTTTGCGAAAAAGCAATGCATGCACTGCAATCAGCCGGGCTGTGTTTCGGCATGCCTGGTGAAGGCAATGGAAAAAAGGGAGGACGGGGCGGTTACCTGGGACACCAATTGCATGGGCTGCAGGTTTTGCATGGTTTCCTGCCCCTTTGACATTCCCAAGTTTGAATATGACAGCGCTGTTCCTAAAATCCAGAAGTGCAGCCTCTGCTGGGAGAGACTGAATAAAGGAGAAAAGCCGGCCTGCGTGGAAGCCTGCCCGGCGGAGGCACTTGCCTTCGGCACCAGAAGGGAGCTGATTGAAGAAGCAAACAAACGTATCTACCAGGAATCCGGGAAATATGTCTCCCACATTTACGGAGAACACGAGGTAGGCGGCACCGGATATCTTTATCTTTCATCGGTTCCGTTTGATCAGATTGGTTTCCGGACCGATCTGGGAACAACCGCTTATCCGGAATTGAGTAAGGGATTCCTCTATTCCGTTCCCATTGTTCTTCTTCTCTGGCCTGCATTTTTGCTTGGAGTAAACACCATAACCAAGCGGGAAGATGACGTGCGAAGAAAAGAAGGAGGAAAGAAATGAACGGAATAGAAACAGCCGCAGTGGCAGCGATAGAAGAAAAAAGAACGTTCAAAGATATAGTCGCCTTCATTCTCAGTGAATTGAAGCCGAGAGGAAAGATGTTAACGCCCTTCAATGTCATCTCCGCCCCGATCATCCTTTTGGGCGCGCTCCTTATTGTTTATCGGCTTGTAAAGGGCCTTGGCGCCGTGACCAATCTTTCCCAGGAATTCCCCTGGGGGATATGGATCGGATTTGATGTCATGGTCGGCGTTGCCTTTGCCGGCGGGGCTTATGTGCTGACCTTCGTGGCCTATGTCCTCCGATCGGACAAATACCATTCCATCATCAGGGCAACCGTTTTAAACGGACTTCTGGCCTATGTTTTTTATGCCGGAGCCATTTTCCTCGATCTCGGTCGCTGGTGGAATATCACCAATCCGCTGTTTGGAAATAAATTCGGGGCAAATTCCGTGCTCTTCCTTATTGCCTGGCACTTTTTGCTTTACATGCTGGCCGAGTTTGTCGAATTCTCTCCGGCTATCGCCGAGTGGCTTGGAATGAGAAAAGTCAGGAAATTCCTCGGTTCGCTTACCGTCGGAGCAGTGGTCGTCGGAATTGCGCTTTCCACTCTTCATCAAGCGGGTCTCGGGGCATTGTTCATGATGGCCAAGGGGAAGATCCATCCTTTATGGTACACCGAGTTTATTCCCGTTCTTTTCTTCGTTTCCAGCATCTTTGCCGGACTTTCCATGGTGATCTTTGAAGGAACGATAAGCCACCGGGTCTTCAGCGATCAGATAGATCATGAAGATCATGCGGCGTATGACGGTATCATCATCGGCTTAAGCAAGGGATGTGCGGTATCGATGTTTGTCTATTTTTTCGCGCAAATTCTCATATTCATTCATGGATGGCACTGGTCGCTCTCAACACTCCCATGGGCTACTGGTATCTTACCGAGATCATTGGACTGGTAGCTATCCCCTGCATCATGTTCTTCCAGGGTGCGCGATACGGAAACCTTCTTCTGATCCGGATAGCCGCCATCCTGACCATGATCGGAATTATCATCAATCGGCTCAATATCTCCATCATTGCGTACAAATGGTGGATACCGTTAAGCGAACGATATTTCCCTTCCTGGATGGAGATTGTCATCACCCTGGCGATTATATTTACCGAGGTCTGGGTATTCAGATGGATTGTCACCCGGATGCCGGTGTTTGGAAAATCACCCGAATGGGCGGAAGATAAGCATTAAAAACATTTATAGAAAGGAGACACATGATGGAAGGCTTTACCTATGTAGATATCTTTGCGACAAAGGGTATTGAATATCTGCTGGTCATCGGCGCTCTTCTCCTTTTCATTCCTTTCTGGAGGATGGTGAGCAGATCCGGACCGGCAATGTATGAGGCAGTGGAAGGCATCGTCCCGGCGATCAGCGAATGGTTTCATCTTCCGGAGGGGAAGATGTATTACCACCAGGGACATAGTTGGGCAATGCCGGAGAGCGGCAATGTGGTCAAAGTCGGGATTGACGATTTTGCCCAGAAGCTGGTGGGAAAGATCGATGCCATGAAATTTCCACAGGTCGGTTCCCAGGTGACACAGGGAGAAAAGGCCTGGAGCCTGCTCGTGGGTTCAAAATCCATCGACATGCTCTCGCCCGTGGATGGGAAAATAATGGACATCAATGAGAGTCTGTTGAGTTCACCGGAAAGTATCGGTAAAGATCCTTATGGTCAGTCCTGGCTGTTGAAAGTTCAGGCGCCAAAAATCTCGGCCAATCTAAAGAATTTATTGTCGGGTCGGCTTGCCAGAAAATGGATGGAAGGGGTAAGGGAAAACCTGCTTGCCCGGATGAATTACAACCTGGGTGCAGTGTCCCAGGATGGTGGTGTGCCGGTTGACGGGATAGCAAGAAATTTGGATCGGGAAAGATGGGATGAGATCGTAAGGGAATATTTTCTGATTTCATAAAAGGTCGAGAGAGAATAAATGGTTTCCATGAGCGCAAAAAATAAAAATTATCCCCTGATCCCCGAGGAAGAGCGAAAGTGTGTCTGGATGACCACCGGATTGATATCCTACAAACTGTGCGATAGAAACTATCAGTGTGAAATCTGTCCTTTTGACCAGGCAATCAAAAATGAGGATAGCGGGGAGGGAAATGTTCAGGAATCGGAAGACGATTGGACGGAGGGATCGCTCAAAAGGGATCCCTCCGTCCGGATCAATGGATCTATCTTCTATCACCCCGATCATTGCTGGGTGAAAGTGGAAAATCCTGAAAAAGTGAAGATAGGGATCGATGATCTTATTGCCCAGCTCATTACGAATGTGAAGGTGGTTGTCCTGCCCCGGGTAGGGAGCTTTATCGGCCAGGGGGAATGCTGCGCCCATGTCATTCAGGAAGATTATATCTTGCCCGTTATTGCCCCTCTTTCCGGCACCATTCAGGCGGTAAATCCTCGTCTGAAAAAAGAACCGGAACTCATCACCGATGCTCCGAAGGGAGAGGGCTGGCTGGTGACGATAAAACCGGACAATCTTGAAAGCGAACTGAAAAAACTTCTTTTCGGACGGAAAGCGCTTGCCTGGTATAAAAGCGAGGAAAAGGCAATCATCGCCCGGATCGACCGGATTCTGAAACATAATCCGAAAGGAGTGGGTCCTACCATGCAGGATGGAGGGGTCAGGATCGACTGCTTGCATGATCTGCTCAATAACGTCACATCGCAACAGAAGACTCAAATTTTGGATTTTTCCATCACCAGACCGAAAAAAATGGAGAAGAACGGAATCTAAACCCACCGGATCAACCGTCTTCCGCTGGAACATCGCACCGCTCCAAGCTTACTGTTTTTTACCCCACCATGAAAAAGGGAACCCCTTGTTGTTGAGGGGGGAACCCTTTCCCCTGTTAATGTTCTTCAGACAGGAGGAGCAGAATTCGGCCGGTTTCTGGTCGATGTTCTCCACATAGGTGGAAGCGTTCATGACACATCTTGGCTGTAAACAGTGGATCAGCCCAAAGGTGTGTCCCAGTTCATGCACCGACTCTTTAAACAAGCGATAAGTCGTTACCTCTCTGTTTTCCGGCAAACCATAGAACCGGTTATGAAGACGGTGAGTGGAAACTACCGCCCCGATTCCCTGAAGCTGGGCCTCTCCGAATACAAACGTAAGAATAGGAATAAACAGATCCACATCCAGAACTCCCAAGATCTTTTCCGCATCCGGAGGGGGCTTCATGATTAATTGCTGGAGGATGAGGGAAGAGTTGTGTTGAACCCGATTCGGATCGAAAGCATTTGCAAGATTGATCTTCATCTCTTCTATTTTTGTTCTCAGATGAAAAGTGTCAAAGACAAAGCTCTCCAGCTTTTCAAGGTACGTATGATCATCCAGTTCGATGGGCACAATGTAAATATAGGACATCACGGATACAGTTTGTCAAGATCATCGTTTTAGATGATATTTTTCAATTTTATTGTAAATGGTAAGCCGGCTGATCTTAAGGATCTCAGCCGCCTGAGCGATATTTCCCTTCGTTTGATTCAATATTTTCTCGATTTGATTTTTTTCCACGTCTTCCAGGGATTCTCCGACGGAAGGCATCGATTGAGACGGAAAGGGAAAAGAGAGATCCTCTACTTGAATCTGGTTCCCTTTTGCTACGACCATCGCCCTTTCAACGACATTTCTTACCTCCCGAATATTTCCCGGCCAATCGTATCCGCTAATCATCTCCAGGGCCTGCGGGGAAAAATCGAGTCACATTTTTATTCATCGATTGGGCATATTTGGTCAAAAAATACTTGGCAATCAAAGGAATATCCGTTCTCCTTTCCCGGAGAGGAGGCAACACAATGGAAAATACATTCAAACGATAATAGAGATCTTCTCGGAAGCTTCCCTCTTTTATCGCTTTTTCCAGGTCTTTGTTGGTGGCAGAGATCACCCGAAAATCGACATCAATGGTCTTATCACCCCCCAGCCGGGTAAATTTTTTGGTTTCAATGACCCGAAGAAGATCCATCTGCATCTTTTCACTGATATTTCCTATCTCATCGAGGAAGAGAGTCCCTTTATCGGCCATCTCCAGCTTCCCCTTTCTCCGGTACATGGCTCCGGTAAAGGACCCCTTTTCATGACCGAAGAGTTCACTTTCCAGCAGACCTTCCGGGTAAGCGCCGCAGTTAATGGTAATGATGGGGAAATATCTGCGTGAACTGCGGCTGTGGATTGCCCGGGCAATGAGCTCTTTTCCGGTTCCGCTTTCCCCCAGAATCATCACGGTGGAATCGGTTTTGGCCACGGTATTGACCATCTCCATCACTTTCTTCATGGCAGGACTCTCTCCCACGACCTCATCGGGAAGCAAGAGTTCTTCAATCTGCTGGCGCAGTTGAATGTTTTCCGTCACCAGCCTTCTTTTCTCAACGGCATTGCGGATCAGTCTGCTCAAGTCATCGGGATCGATCGGTTTGGTCACGTAGTCAAAGGCCCCGTCCTTCAGCGCCTGAATGGCGGTATCCACAGCGGCATAAGCGGTAATGATAATGGTCACGATATTCTGATCAATCTGCTTGATGCGATGCTGGAGTTCTATTCCATCCATTCCGGGCATCTTGATGTCCAGCAGGATAATGTCCCACGGATTTTCCTGAAGCTTCTTCAAGGCGCTGGTCGCTTCATCGGCGGTATCTACCCGATAACCATCGGCCTTGAACCATTGATAAAGAGAATCCCGCACCGAGGCTTCATCGTCAACGATCAGTATTCCTATCTCTTCCGGTTTCACAGGTTATCTCCTTTCGCCTGAAAATAAACATCGGCTGATTTCATACTCTTTCATAACTGCATGCCGCATCATGAGTGTTTTTTATTGATGCGTATTCATTACGCCGGTCTGTCGTGATTCTCCTTTTAATTGATGATTTCGATCTTCCCAACGGATTTATGCGATGCGCGGGGAAGGGTAATGGTAAAAGTAGTGCCTTGGTCGACTTTAGATTCCACGTCAATGGTCCCGGCGTGTTGTTCCACCATTCCGTAAACCACGGATAAACCCAGTCCCGTGCTTTTGACTTTTGTGGAGAAGAAGGGTTCAAATATGTGGGGAAGGGCTTCATCGGGGATTCCCTTGCCGTCATCCGTCACCATGATCCGAATCTGGTCTTTCTCTTTCATGTATTCGGTTTTAATTGTAATTTTTCCTCCACGGGAAGTTGCCTCGATGGAATTGATGATCAGGGCAACCAAAATCTGCTGAATTCCACCGGCATCACACTGGAGCAAGTCATTTTCCTCATCCAGTTCCGTGACCAGAGACAGCTCCTTCATCTTCACGCTGTGGTCAATGACTTGAATGCTGTCTTCGATGATTTTATTGAGGTGTTCCTCCTTAGAATCACCGGAGGTCCTTCTTGCAAAGAGCAGTAAATTCTTAACAATATTGCCGCACCGTTTCGTTTCATTGCTGATGAAGTTAAGATTTTTTTTGACCGATTCCAAAATCTCGGAATCGATGCTGTCCTGATTCAGAAATCGGGAGGAGAGCTTGGCATAGGAGAGAATCCCGGAAAGGGGATTGTTGATTTCATGGGCCACCATTGCCGAAAGTTCTCCCATGGCGGCCATCTTTTCAGCCACTATCAGTCGGGACTGGGTTTTCTCAAGTTCCCTGGTTTTCTCTTTTACCCTGTTCTCCAGTTGAGAAGACCAGTCCTGGATCGCTTCATTTGCCTCTTTGAGGTGATAGGTCATTTTGTTGAAAGAATACGCCAAATTTCCCAACTCATCACGGGAATGCTATATCGACCTTATGGTCAAGGTTGAGATTGGCCACTTCCTTGGTGGCATTGTTCAGCTTTTGTATGGGATTGTGGATCATTTTCCGGATGAACCCGCCCTTCACCAAGGCGGTTAATAATATCAGCATAGCGGAGAAGAAAATCATCTTGTTTCTCGTCTCAATAATTCTTTTATCTCCCTTCTCCAGAGATAGTTTAACATCCAGAATGCCCAGCAATTTTTCCTTGGGAGAGTGGGCATGACAGGCGGCATTGTAACATGCCGGTTCATTTTCGATCGGATTGATGAGGCCTAAAACGCGGTATCCTTGAGGAGAAGTCAATATCCGGGTGCGGTCTTTGGTGGGGACGACTCCCTTTGCCGGTTCTTCTGCATGACACACATAACACTGTTCCGCATTTTTATCCGCAACTTGTCCCCGTTCTTCCAGTCTGTCGGAAAAGGCGATTTCACCTGTTTTGTTATATATCCGGATCCCCTCGAAGATCTGTTCGTTCCCGATGCTCAGAATCGTCTTGGTTAAATCCTCCCGGCGATTATTCAGCATGCTGTTGTAAGTCGCCCGTTTGATAAGGTTGCTGACCTGGACTGCATTGCTGACGATGTCTTCCCGGTAAAGGTCGGTAAAGAAATAGATGTTCACATAGGTCAAAATTCCGAAAGAAAGCATCAGTAAGAAAACCAGCAAAAGAAAGAATTTTACGCCGAGCGAATGGGTAAGATCAACAGCTTGTTTAATTATCTTTGATGATCTCATCATGTCTATTCTTTTACCATCCCATTCGGGGCTATTGCAACATAATTATTGATTGTTGTTGTCTTTTTCCTTGACACACCATCACATTTTCCTTATACTCCGGCCTTTAAAAAATCAAGTCCTTATCAATTGTTACGCATCACAGATGCCGAGGAGGAGGATTGATGAGTCAGATGAAGCGGTTTATGATGTTACTTGCAGCAGCGCTCCTGCCTCTGCTGATAGCGCCGGCAGCGGATGCGGCGGCAAGCAATTGTATTGACTGCCACGGTAAAAGGACCATCCTGAATAAAGGGGTTCACCTCTACATCGATCCGGTAAAATATGAGTTAACGACACATGCGCGCATCGGGTGCGTTTCCTGCCATGACAATGTAACGAAAAAACATCCGACGGACGGCGTCCGACCATCGAGGGCAAAATGCCAGGAGTGTCACGCCGCCGTTTATGCAGAGTATGATCAAAGCCTGCATGCAACGCATGCCGGTTGCACTGATTGCCACAAACCTCATGCCGTAAAGCCGCTGCTCGCGGTATCCGGTCGCGACATCAACGTCCAGTGCGCCAAATGTCATGACCATTCCCAAACGGTCAAGAGCCACTCCGAGTGGCTTCCCCAGGCGGCGCTTCATATTGACGCCCTGCCGTGCATCACCTGCCACACGGGCTCGGAAAAAACGGTTATCACTCTGTATATGGCAAAAAATGTATCAGCCAAGCCCCTGAGCGGCATCACTCTAGCCGGTTTTCAGGATTTGCAGCCCTTTCTGTCGGCAGGGAAAAAAGTCGGGGCGTTGATCGATACCGACGGCGACGGCCTCATTTCACTGAACGAATTGAAGAAATTCAACAAGAGCGACGCATATTATGGAAGCATAAGTCTCCTGGGAACCATGATGCCTGAAGTGGTCACGCACAGTTACCAGATCCTCAATAACCGCTGGGACTGCACCTTCTGTCACGCCTCGGGGCCGAAGGCACAGCAGCCGAGTAATCTGGCATTCCCGGAACAAGACGGCACATACAGCCGCATCCCGGTGGAAAAAGGCGCCATCCTGGATATCCTTTACGGAACCCCGGATTTCTATATGACAGGCTTCACGAGAAGCAAAACGTTAAGCATCATCGGGGCACTGATCGCGGTCAGCGGTCTTATGGTGCCCATCCTCCACGGGACGCTGCGTTTCCTCACCAGAAACAGAAGAAAGGAGCACTGATATGTTGCCGCCGAGCAAACCCCCGGAACAAGTCTATCTTACACCCACGCCGATAAGAATCTGGCACTGGTTAAACGCCCTGGGCATCGTCACCCTCTGCATCACGGGCATACAGATCAGATTCCCGGAATATGCCAATATCTTCGGGACTTATAAAGCAGCAATCAATCTCCACGACATCGCCGGCGTGACGGTTTCGATCTCTTTTTTCCTCTGGATATTTTACTATCTGTTCGTAGCCAGAAGTCTGGTAAAGCTCTATGTCCCCAACCTGGATGACATCAAACGAGGGATCTTCAGCCAGGCTTTCTTTTATTTTTTCGAATACTTTTTAGGTCGGAAGAATCCCCATACCGCCACACCGGACAGCAAGTTCAACGCCATCCAGAAAATGAGCTACCTGTTCATCATGTTCCTGTTCTTACCGCTGGTGATCGTCAGCGGCCTTCTTCTGATGAATATTGCTCCGCTGCGAGGATGGATCATCATGATCGGAGGGATCAAGTTCCTTGTGGACGCCCATTACCTGCTCGCCTGCTCCTTTTTTGCTTTCCTGTGCGTCCACATCTATATGGCCACGCTGGGTCATACCCCTTTTGCTCATTTCCGGCAGATGTGGACAGGCTGGGAAAAGATGGAAAGCCATCCGCAATGAGATGGATCTTATATTTTTCGGAGGCAGTCATGAGGAAGCGGTCCGCTTTTCTTATATTGATCATCACGATCTTCATTTGCTCTTTCGCCTATGCGATCAACATCAAAGATGTCACCTTCAAGATCGCCAATTTCGGCAAGGTCGTATTCGACCACAACCAGCACTTCAAACAGGAAGGAATAAAAAATAACTGCAAGACCTGCCATAATGCCATTTACAACCTCAGGAGCAAGAACAACCGTTACACCATGGCCGATATGGAAAAAGGCAAGTCCTGCGGCGCCTGCCACAACGGCAAGCGGGCCTTCGATCTGAAGGATTGCATCCAATGTCATAAAGTCGCGAATGTCAGCATCAAAGTCAAAGAAACGGGACCGGTGACATTCAGCCACAAGAAACATCTCCAGCGCCGGTAACAATGCGACGTCTGTCACCCCAAGATTTTCGATCTGGCTGTCAAAAAAGCCGGTCACCATGGCCCAGATGGAAAAAGGAAAGTCCTGCGGCGCCTGTCATAACGGCAAAGAGGCCTTTAAGACGGATGATTGCACAAAGTGTCATCCCGTCAAGGAGGTGGATTTCAAGCTGAAGGATTCGGGGGACGTCAAATTCAGCCACGAATTTCACACGGGCCTGTATAAGTGCGGAGATTGCCATGTCAAGCTCTACCTCCCCTCTGCGAAAAACAAGAGAATCACGATGGCGGAGATGGAGGCAGGAAAGTCCTGCGGCGCCTGTCACATAGACAGCAAAGAGGCCTTCACCGTAAAGGAGAATTGCGACCGCTGCCACAAGATGTAACCGAAGGTTTTTTGTGAGGTCTGTGAAAAAATCATTTGACAAAAAGGATTTTATCGTTAATTTAAGCAAAATTCTGACGGACCGGAAGTCCGTCCAAAAAAGGAGAGTGACATGTTTTCCGTATCTGAAAAAGCGAGCGAGATGATTAAGGAATTCCTTAAGGATCGCCCCGAGGCCCCTTCCATCCGGGTCGTGATGCAGGAGGGCGGCTGATCCGGGCCCTCTCTGGGCATGGCTCTGGATGAGTCAACAACGGACGATGAAGTGTTCGAGGATCGGGGTGTAAAATACCTGGTCGAAAAGACCCTTTTTGAAAAGGTCAAACCCATTAAGTCGATTTTATCACCACCCCGCGGGGGGGGGGATTCAAGCTGACCTCCAGCCTGAGTCAGGAAAGCGCCTGCGGCTCTTCATGCAGCTGCTAAGATCAACCCCCGGAGACCGGCGACGGTCTCCGGGGGGTTTCTTTTATATTCTGCCTTCACCGAATCCTCACACCTTCCCCATCTTCTGCAGCGTCTCCTGGAAGATGTGGTAGAAGGCCCTGTTGTCGGCCACTCCCCTGCTTGATGATCTTCCCCACGTCATCGATGCTCTCGAGATTGATGACGATATTGACGCTCCGGTTGAAGGCGGCCATGTTGTCCATCGTCCGGTATCTCCCGCTGACCAGGGCAACGAAGAATCGCCGCCGCGTGGACATGGCCATCTTTTCCAGATAGGAAGAACGTCATTTGCCTTCGGATCCTCTGTGTCGAAGAGTTCGTTGAGGACAACGACATCGAAGACGTGAAACCGCATGGCCTTGAGGGCGTCTTTGGCCGTTGCCGGCGTCGTGATCTGGTAGCCCAGTTCCTTGAGACCGTCACTGATCTTCTCCCGGACGGCCGGATCGGGTTCGCAGACCAGGGCCGTCGCGCCCCCCTCCCCCACGAAATCGAACGGCCGGTCCGCGGCGTCGTAATCCTCAGACGCCACCTCATTCAAAAGGGTCTTTTCCTCTTCCATGATCCTGCTCCCCTTCCTTAGATCCTCAGAATCTTCTTCGCCGGTTTTCCATAATCCTTGTCCACCTCGAGCTTGCCGATATCCGTCGTGGCCTGTCCCTTGGAGCTCTTGACGCTGTCGATGCCGCGGCCGACGACCCCCTTGTTGGAGGCGTAGGCCTTCGCGGTCTCCTCGCTGATCAGCCCCTGCCTGAAGAGCTCGATGATGTAGTCGTCGAAGGTGATCATCCCGAAGGCCTTCCCCGCCTCGATGATCTCGTAGAAGGTCTTCCCCTCCGATTCGCCGTGGAGGATCGTGTCCTTCACCCGGAGGTTCGACCCCATGATCTCGAAGGCCGCCACGCGGCCGCCCCCCTCCTTGGGAAGGAGACGCTGGCAGACGATCCAGCGGACCGTGTCGGCCAGCCGGATCCGGATCTGCTTCTCCTCTTCGGTGGAGAACATGCCGAGGATGCGGTTGATCGTCTGGCCGGCATCCACCGTGTGGAGGGTGCTCAGGACCAGATGGCCCGTCTCCGCGGCGGAAAGGCCGATCTCCACCGTCTCCCGGTCCCGCATTTCGCCGACGAGGATCACCTTCGGCGCCTGGCGCAGCGCGGCGCGCAGCCCGTTCGCGAAGGTGTCGAAGTCGTTCCCCATCTCCCGCTGGTTGAAGGTGGCCTTCTTGTGGGGATGGGAGAATTCGACCGGATCCTCGAGCGTGACGATGTGGACCGACTTATGCTCGTTGATCTCATTGAGGAGCGCCGCAAGCGACGTCGACTTGCCGCTCCCCGTCGCGCCGGTCACGAGGATGATCCCGTTTTTCTCCTCGGCCATCTTGTGGAAGACCTCGGGGAGATTCATGTCCTCGAAGGTCGGAATCCGGGTCTCCAGTTTTCGCAGGACGATGGAGTAATTGCCCCGCTGGGAGAAGATGTTCACGCGGAAGCGGGCCTTGCCCGGCAGTTCGTACGAGGAATCGCACGACCCCTGGGCAAGGAGGGTCTCCGTCAGCCGCCGGTCCTGGTTGATCAGGTTGAGCGCGAAGATCTCCGTCTGAAAAGGGGTCAGCTTCTGGAAGGGCGGCTCCAGCTCCACGCCGATGAGCTGCCCCGAAGCTCTCCACCTGAAATGGTTTTCCCACCGTGATGTTCAGATCCGACACATTCTCGTGGGAATCGAGCATCCTGCCCAGGATATAATCGATCTCCTGTTTTCTCATCGCCTGCCTCCTGTCAAAATCGTCGCTTGCGCCGGACTCTCACGCCTCGGTGAAGTCCGTCGGCGGATTCTTCAGGAACGGCCGGAACCGCTGCTTGTCGTTCGCCTTCATGTAGGCCTCGTCCGCGCTGATCCACCCCTTGTTGAGGAGCTCCACAATCGCGTCGTCCAGAAGCTGCATGCCGTACTTCTTCCCCGTCTGGATCATGGAAGGGATCTGGAAGGTCTTCGATTCGCGGATCAGGTTCCGGACCGCGGAGTTGGCGATCAGGATCTCCAGGGCGGCGCAGCGCCCCTTCTTGTCGATCCGCTTGAAGAGGACCTGGGCGATGACGGCCCGGATGCCGTCGGCGAGCGTCGAGCGGATCTGCATCTGCTCGCTCGCGGGGAACACCTCGATGATCCGGTCGACGGTCTTGGCGGCGCTCGTCGTATGGAGGGTGCCGAAGACGAGATGGCCGGTGGAGGCCGCCTCGACGGCAAGCGAAATCGTTTCCAGGTCGCGGAGCTCGCCGACGAGGATGATGTCCGGATCCTCGCGCAGGGCGCCGCGCAGGGCCGCCGCGAAGGACTTCGTATGCCGTCCGACCTCCCGGTGGTTCACGATGCAGCCCTTGCTCTGGTGGACAAACTCGATCGGGTCCTCGATCGTGATGATGTGGTCCTTCCGGGTCGTGTTGGCCTCGTCGATGATCGCCGCGAGCGTCGTCGACTTGCCGCTTCCCGTCGGTCCGGTGACAAGGACCAGCCCCCGCGGGAGGGAGGCCAGCTTGGAGACGACCGAGGGCAGGCCCAGATCCTGGGCGGAGACGATCTTGCTCGGGATCTCGCGGAAGACCGCCGCGCAGCCGAACTGCTGCTGGAAAAAGTTGGCGCGGTAACGGGCGAGCCCCGGGATCTCATAGGCAAAGTCGACGTCCCCCGTCTCCTCGAACTGTTTGACCTTGTGCTCGGGGGTGATCTCGTAGATCATCGCCTTGAGGCCGTCATTGGTGAGAACGTCGAATTTGATCCGCTCCATATCCCCCCGGATCCGGAGGGCCGGCTGCTGGCCGGAGACGAGATGCAGGTCCGATGCCCCCTGGTCATGCATCAACTGGAAAAAGGCGTCAATCTTTGCCACGGATGGCCTCCTCAGATGATTCTAAGACAGTCATTTGGTTTCATAAAAGACACTGTGATGCTCCCGATTCCGGGGTTATCCAGTGGTTGGACTCGCCGCCCTCCGCGAGAATACTCCTGCGACTGCGGCTTCACGGCGGAAGAGTATAGGAAAGCTCCCCGCTTTGTCAAGAAAAAGGGATCACAGCATCTGCGGCATGTAAATAAAAACCGGAAGCGGGGAACTCCTTTTGATCTCCCCGAACTCTTTCAAGATCTGTCTTCTCTGCGAGGCGCCGATGAGAGGAGACAGGTAGGCAACCCCTTTACCTTTCACCTTCGTCTCTTCCTCAAGCATCGTTTGTATGGCCTCCACATTCCGGGAAGGGAGATCGCTGCCCAACACAAAATTACAGCTGACCGTTATGTTGGACCAGCATCGGTTGACGTCCTGCATTTTTCTAAACGCCTCCCTCACCGTGTCCGCTTGCAGCGGCTTGCCCAATCGGTCCAGCGTCTCCTGATCGGGGGATTCCAGGCCGATATTGATCGAAGTGAGGTAGGGCAATCGTTCCACTCCATCAAAGAGAGAATGATCCGCCTCCAGAAAAGAATCGACGCTCCCGAAGATAAAGAGGTTGGGTTGACCTCGATGAAAAGAGGCGGAGAGGTTCAGGAGATCGTAGGCCATCTCGGCCGTACTGATGAGGATGTCCGCCCCCGCCGCCAGGGCATCGTTTTGCCCCAGCACCAGAGAATTGTAATTGACAAGATCGGCGCCATAGAAGTCCTTCAGGGCCCGTATCTGTGCGGCAATGTTTTCCCGGCTCCGCACCCGGAAGCCGCCCGCCGTTTTGAACCGGCAAAATCGGCAATGACACCTGCACCCTTCGGCAACGATCAGGGGGATGACTTCGTAATCCACATCGATCGTGTCGGGCGGCAGCACCGGCAGGTCCGCCCCGATAATGTCGTGAAGCGTTCTTTGCTTCTTTCGCCAGCGCCTCCCTGCCTCTGGCGGCAATCTTCCGGAGGAACTCCCGCGGCCTGTCGCAAGCCGCCGACTCAGCCAGTCGGCCCGCCTCCTCCACCAAACCGTCAAAGGCCTCCAGCGCCTGCCTGACATGACGGCCTTCCAACGGTTTTGCCGGGAAGATATCGCAATCAGTCCTGCCGTTGAACGGCACATAGTAGTTCTTGATCAGATCGTAACTGGATTCGTAACCGAAGGTTCCGTAATAAATGAAATGATTCCCGTCCGTCCTTTTCAGGACGTCCTGGGGTTCGGGCCACACGGACGGCCTGCCCGCAATCTTTTTCAATCCGCCCCGGAGATTGAAATCATAATGGTACCCGCGCCAATTGATCTTGACGGGAATGCCGTACCAGACGGGAAAGCTGAACTTTCCCCAGTCGTCCCGGCCGGCGGAATCGAAAACGATCTCCAGATCTTCTAATTGATATCGTTCCATTTAAAAAAACAGCCACCCTTTTTCCTGGGCAGCGACATCCATCGAGACGGTCGCCAGGTTCTCTATGGGCAAGCACCGTTCCGATTCTGACTCCTGCATGTCGAGGGATTTCAGGTACCGGTGACAGGCTTCACAAACGTAGAGTCGGTACACCCCTGTCTCGGTGGGATAATAGGTCTGGTGATCCCTCTCCAGGCAGAAAGGGCACCCCATCCGACGAAAACGCCACTCCGCATTGCAGCGCGAGCACAACAGTGTGCGGAAGCCAGGTTCTGCGTGAATGACGGCAAAGGACGGCGCCCCTCCGCAGACGGGGCAATGTCCGCGATGCCACGCGTCCTGAGTAATGCGGGGCATAATGCGTTCACAGGCCAGTTGGACAAACGGGGCCAAAACAAGACCGCTGGCCGTTCTGATCACATCCGTCGATTGGCCCGCACCGACCAGCGGGACCCTGCTGTTAAAGATCTCTCGCGCATGGGCCAGAATCGTCTCCGGTTGCGGCTCATCGCTATCGGGAGGGAGATATCCCGTATATTGAATCAAAAGCGGCGCAATGTCCCTATACAGATCGATAAACGGGGCGACCTCCATCCGGAGTTCATCGAAGCTCACCTGAGGCATTCCTGAAGCCAAACGGGCGAGATCGATTTCCTTATCCTCGATATTCGGCGATGACGATCGTCTTTCAGGCGAGCCTTGAAGGTAAACTGGACCTGAAAGAGTTGCTCATAGAAATGGAACAACGCCTCCAAATCAGGGTGTGCGGTCCCGGCCTTATACAAATGCTCCAGTATGTTTTGATCCTGCGGACTCAAACTCATATGATCTCCTAGACAAAAAAAGGAAAGTGGTCCCGAAAAGCAAAAAAGAGATATCAGGGAATATAGACTGAATCGACTTTTTTTCAAAGCTGAAATGTTCCTGCCTTTCCCAATTCTTTGAGCACCGGTCTGCTTCCACGGCTTTGGGATAAACAGAGGCGACATCGGACTATCCATTTGACATCACAAGACTCTCCTGCTATAGATACTTCACATCCGAATCAGGGACCTTGCCAGGGAGCAGAAAATATGCGTGTGCTTGTGGTGGATGATGAGTTGGGGATTCGTGAAGGATGCCGACGGGCCCTCACGTCTTCAGGACTGGAAGTGGAGGTCGCCGAAAACGGGCCTGACGGCCTGGACAAACTTCGTCAAGGGTCTTTTGATGTCTTGCTCGTCGATGCCATGATGCCCGGTATGAGCGGACTGGAGATGATGCAGCAGGTGCGAAAAATAGCCCCCGACATCATCGGCATCATCATCACCGGTTATGCGACCATTGAACTGGCCGTTCAGGCCATTCGCGAGGGGGCCCATGATTTTATCGCCAAGCCCTTTACCCAGGAATTGTTGCTGCACGTCATCAATCGGGAGATGGATCGGCAGAGACTTCACCGCGAGGCCCAAAGGGCAAAAGAACTGGAGGAGAAACTCCTCGGACTTGCGAGGGTCAAAGCGGAGATAGAGAAGATCGGCGCCATGCAGGGCCGTTTTATGATGACCATGGTGCACACCCTCCGAGCGCCGGTGGCCGTTCTCCAAAACACCATTCAACTCATCCGCAAGGGATATGTCCCACCATCGGAACAGGGCGCGTTTCTGCAACAGGTCGAAGAACGCGCCGGGGAATTGCTTACCATCCTCGATGACCTGCTCCTCCTGTCGCGTCTCAAGGAGAATATAGGGGGTGTGAAGACGGAGACCGTCTCCCTATCGGAGATGCTCGAAGCCGCCCTCGCCGCTTTCAAAAAGGAGATCGAGGAACGCTGCCTGACGGTGAGCATGGAGCGGATCGACCACCCCCTTATTTCGGGAAGCAAAGAATACCTGCAGGCGCTTTGGGCGCACCTGCTGAGCAACGCCATCCGTTATACCCGGCCGGGTGGGCGGATCACCCTCTCACTTCGGGAAAATGCCTTGGAAAAGAAAATCATCGGGACGGTGACCGATACCGGTATTGGAATCCCCGCTGAAGAGATTCCCCGGATTTTCGAGGAGTTCTATCGGACGAAAGAAGCCAAAGTCCATGCAGGAGACCGGAACAGGCCTCGGATTGTGCATCGTCCAGCAGATTGTCTGTCTTTACGGCGGCACCCTTGAAATCGATTCCACTCCCGGTCTGGGCAGCTCGTTTCGTTTTATCCTCCCGCAGACGGCAACATTGACCGGAGCAGGCTGATGAGACGCTGGATTGGCATCATCTTTGGAGGCCGACTGCAAAAGGTGCTGATCGCCTCCTTCACCCTGGTGGCCGGCCTCACCATCGGTCTGGATACACTGGTCACGTCCCGGGTGATCAGTGAATATCTCTCCAAGGCGGAATCGGACCTCGTGGCCCGAGACATCGACCTGGCAAAGGCCTTTTACCAACTCAAGCTGGAGGAAATTCAGGCGATCAGCCACCGCTTGTCCCTGGATACATGGATCATCAGCGGTCTGCCTGCCGCCGCCCGAGGAGAATCGGAGGCCATAGCGGGTTATCGACCAGCAGATCACCAATAAAATCTCCGTCCTCGCCCTCGGCGGCACCCATTTCATCGCCATCCTGGATGAGAAAGGGCGTACGGTCGTCGGCCGGGTTCTCACCCAAACAGGGAACATTGATGGCCCCGCTTTCGCAAGGGCGAATGGAAAACGTTGCCGATCGTTCAGGAGGTTCTGCAGACAGGCAAGCCTCAGACCGCCACTGAGGTTATACCGAAGGAGCTTCTGGCCCAGGTCGATCTCGACCAGCAGGCATTCATTCCCCTTATCGAGACGCCTCTGGCCGCCCCGGAGCCTTTTGATCCGCGCGAAGGGACAGCCGGTCTTGCACTGGCCGGGGTCTATCCCCTGCGCAACGCCGATCAGCGGATCATCGGCGCGGTGTTGTCGGTCTATCTGTTCAACAACGATTTCAATTTGGTGGACCGCATCAAGGAGGTGGCAGGGATCGACACGGTCACCATCTTTTTCGGTGACCTGCGTGTGGCCACCAACGTGATGACCGAGCAGGGAAAACGCGCCGTGGGCACCCGGATTTCGCAGGCGGTCCGCGATGTCGTTCTCTCCGAGGGTCGCATTTATGTAGGTCGCGCCTATGTGGTAAACGAGTGGTTTATCACCTGTTATTATCCCCTCACGGACAGCCGGGAACGTGTCGTGGGCAGTCTCTACGTCGGCGCCCGGGAATCGTCATTTTTAAACCTGGTTCACGACTTCAATAACCGGGTCGGTCTGATTGCATTCATCTGCATTCTTCTGGCGGGATTGATCGCCGTGCCGATCGCCCGGTTGTTCATCAAGCCGATCAAAAACCTTGTGGAGTCCAATCGCCGCCTTTCCGAGGGGGATATGAGCGTTCGCGTGAAGGTCTCCGGAAAAGGGGAACTGGCGGAGCTGGGCCACTCCTTCAACTCCATGGTGGAGACGCTCGACAGAATCCAGAAGGAACTGGTCCATAAGGAAAAACTCGCCTCCATGGGCCAGCTGGCCGCCGGGGTCGCCCACGAGATCAACAACCCCCTTGGCACTATCATGCTGTACTCGGAGACCCTCTACCGGGAAGCCGGGGACGACAGCGCCAAGCGGGAGGATCTCAAGATGATCATCGATGCGACCCACCGGTGCAAGCGGATCGTCGGCGACTCTGCTGAATTTTGCCCGTGAACAGGAAATGCTGACCCAGGAGAGCAATATGCACGATATCCTGGAACAGGCAATCCATGGCGTGAGCAGTCAGCCACGTTTCGACCGTGTGAGGATCATCCGGTCATTTCGTTCCGGATCTGCCGCTCATCCAGGCAGACCCTGCCCAATTGGTGCAGGTGTTTGTCAACCTGCTCAATAATGCGGCCGATGCCATGGCCGAGGGAGGCACCATCACCATCACCACCCGGTTCTCCAAAGGCCGGGCAGTGGAGATCGACATCGCGGATACGGGCCGTGGCATCGAGGAGCAGAATTTGAGTAAACTCTTTACCCCCTTCTTTACGACGAAACCGCTCGGAAAAGGAACGGGGCTGGGTTTATCCATTGTCTACGGCATCATCAAAATGCATCGCGGCCAGATTCAAGTGTCCAGCCAAGTAGGCAAGGGAACGACCTTTACCGTCACCTTGCCTATCATTCCCCCAAAGACGGTATCATCCCGGACAGAGGATGCAAAAGCCTTCGATACACTGATTCAGTAAACGAACTATGGAAACCAAAGGAATGATCCTCATCATCAGCGGAAATGCCGACCTTCAGGCGGCCTGCCGTCAGGCCTTGGACCCGGGGCGCTTTTCCGTTCAGGCGACCGATGCCCTACCGGAGCGGCCATGCACGCCCACCGGAAAGGATATCGACATCATTCTCATGGATGCCGCGATGCTTCCCGATCAGCCGGAGGCGAATCTTCATGTGAACCTGGCGGTGAATGATCCTGAAAGGGTATGCATCCTGCTCAGCGGACCATCGACATGGAATCGAGCTCTGCAGATGATAAAGTCGGGCGCTTACGATCTCATTCCCCTTCCGGTCATTCCCGAACTCCTATCGCTTCGCATCGACCGTGCCATGGAATGGCGAACGAAGGCCCTGGAACTCAGAAGGCTTCAGATTTTCGAGCAGGATGTCTCCCACCTCTGGTCCGTCACCAAGGGAGAGCTGGAAACCTCAGAGCTTTTCGACAAGGATTTCCTGGCCCCGGCCGCTTTCCGGCTCACGATCGCACATGAATTCCGCGCCCCGCTCACGGCTCTTCAGAGCTTTCTGCTCATTCTCCTGAAAGGATATGTCGCCCCGGATAAATGGAAGGAGATGATCCAGCATGCCTTGGATCGTTCGGAGGATCTGTTGAACCTCGTCGATAACCTGATGAATCTGGCCACCGCAAGGCAGGAAATGTCCATGGAGAACCGGTCCGTTGTACAAGCTCGGGGACGAACTGGAAAAGGTCCTGCCTTCCCTCAAAGCGGAGGCCGAGGGAAAAGGGCTTTCTCTGACGCTGACCATCCGTCATAATCCCTCGGTGGAGGTCCACCCCAATCATATGAAACATGTGTGGACCAACCTCATATCCAACGCCATCAAATACACCCGGAGCGGAGGTCGGATCCAGGTAACGCTCGACCGGGATGAGACACACGCCATCGGGGACGTTCAGGACACGGGAATCGGCATCTCGCCGCAGGATCTGCCGTCGATCTTCAACGAATTTTTTCGGACCGTGGAGGCGAAGAAGATGGAGCGCCGGGGAACGGGCCTGGGACTGCCTCTCGTCAAGCGCATCGTGGAAGGATACGGCGGCAGCGTGGAGGTGAAGTCCACCCTCGGCGAGGGAAGCCTCTTTCGCTTCACTCTGCCGTTGGCCGCCGCTCCCCCGGGTGAAGACGCGAAGGGTCGAAGCGATTCGTCTTAATGCGCGAGACGGTCTTCTTCGTCAGAGGCTCTTATCCGAGAGCCCTTTTGACCTGTTCGAGAAGTTTGTCCGGATCGATGGGTTTGTGAATCCATTCGGATGCGGGGACATATTCATCGGACGGCAGTTCGCTGCGCACCCTGTCCCCGGTGAGCGAGGTGGCCATGATCACCGGGATATCCTTGAGGTCCTTGTCGGCTGCCATCTGGCGACGGGTATCCAGACCGTCGAGGATATAGGACATCATGATATCCAGAATGACCAGATCGGGCTTTTCCTTCCGCATGACCTTCAGACCCTCCTCCCCGCTGGCCGCCGTCAACACCTCGTGATTCTGAAACTGCAGAATCGTCCGGGTAATCTTGATGAAATCGGGATCGTCATCGACAACAAGGATTTTGGCCATACCTCTTCCTCGATCGTCATCGACAACAAGGATCTTGGCCATACCTCTTCCTCCTCAGATTCAGCCTCAGTGGGAAGCATTTCTTTTCTTCGCTTCGTAGAGTTCCTTCGCCCGCTTGGGTCCGTAATACCACTTCGCATGATGTTCGGCCGCATAGGTGGCGGAGGTGACGCCGAAGCGCATGCTGACCAGGGCGGCCCACATCAGCGGATGCGCCACCGCCAGAAACAGATGCACAATGAGCATGCAGACGGAGACAATCATGGTCAGGTCATGGACCACGACCATCCAGCGGAACAGCTCCGCCGATACGATTCCCTTGCCGTACCACATGATCAGACCGCTGACGACGAACAGTATCCAGGAGACGATCATGACCACCGCATTGATCTTTTCCCCGGTGTTGAACCGGCCCTGCGGCGGCATGGCATCGTGCTTTCCCCAGACATAATAGCCGAAGGCGTTTTTCAGCCAGCCCAGATCATCCCTTTCAAAGCCGAACTCCTTCAAATGCATCCACAGGCGCCGCGGTTGCAGGATGCCGTATATCACGGGTACCGCAATGAAAAGAATCGCTGTCAAACGGTGCACGAGGCGCATCCATTGCCCGGCGTCCCCCTGGGCCAGGGGTTTCAAGGCGTCCAGATAGAGAACGAGTCCTGTGACCACCAGGGGGATGAAAATGGCGGTATTGATCCAGTGCAGGAGACGCTCTACAAAGGTGTACTTCGGGATCCAGCGGATCTGGAAGACATGTCCTGCTTCTTGTCCTTGACCGTTCATTCGACTTCCTCCATTTTGATATTCCGGCGGATAATCAACCAAGCCACAAAGGTCCCCAGCACCGTTCCGCCGATGGCGATCTTTCCCAAAGGCTGAATGACGTTTTGCCACATCATGGCAATGGCCGGGTACTGAGGATCCGCCGGGAGTCCGTAGGTCTCCGGTTTATCGATCAGCACGTACAGGCGCCCAAGCCCGCCGACGGCCTCCTCCCCGTAGAGATTGGCCGCGGCGATTCCACGGGTCTTGAGCGTTTCCACCCGCTTCTTCCCCGCGGCGATCATCTTGTCACGGTCCCCCCAGTACAGGGCCTGGGCCGGACAGGTCTTCACGCAGGAGGGGCTCAGACCGTTATCCGTTCGGTCCTGGCAGAAGGTGCACTTGGAGGCCTTGGCCTTTCCCATGATCACTCCCCCGGCCACCTCCAGCTTGGGTATGCCGAAGGGACAAAACTGGGAGCAGTAGCCGCAGCCGTTGCACAGATCCGGCTCCACCGTCACCCTTCCGTCGGCCTGCTTCTTCAGGGCTTTCGTGGGACAGACGTCGACGCAGGCGGCCTCTCCGCAGTGCATGCAGCCTTCCTTCAGAAACAGCCATCGAAATCCCTCCGGGCTGTCGACTTCGGTAAATTTGATCCGCGTCCATGTCTGCGGGGTCAGTTTCGGAGGATTCTCATAGCCGCCCGTGTTGACGGTCTTTGAATACTCCCATCCCGTCAGTTCGTTCCACTGTTTGCAGGCCACCTGGCATCCGCGGCAGGCGGTGCACTTCGATTCATCGATCAACATCGCTTTACGCGCCATAAGATCCCCTTTCTAGGCCTTTTTGATATCCACAAGGAACGCCTTGTATTCCGGAATCGTCGTATTGGCATCCCCCACGTGGGGCGTCAGATCGTTGGCCACATCGCCGGTCGCCAGACCTCCCCATCCGAAATGCCAGGGCATTCCGATTTGATGGACGGTTTTATTCTCCATCTTGAACGGTTTGAAGCGGGCCGTGACCACCGCTACCGCCGTGATTTCCCCCCGGGCGGAGCTGACCTTGACGCGGTCGCCGTTTCGAATTCCCCTCTCGGCCGCCAGTTCCTTGCTCATCTCGACAAACATCTGGGGCTGGCATTCGGTCAGCCAGTCCAGCCATCGCGACATCCCTCCGGCCTGCCAGTGCTCGACAACCCGGTACGTGGTGGCCACGATGGGGAACTTGTCCGTCTTTCCCACAGTTATCCCCGATCGATTTACCCTGATCCGTCTTCCAGACCTGGACGGCCGGATTGTGCAGGCGGGAGGAAAAGGGATTCTTCGCGACCGGCGTCTCCATGGGTTCGTAGTGTTCGGGCAGCGGTCCCTCGTTAAGGGGGGCAAAGAGCCCTCCTCTCCCGTCCACGCGCATGATGAAAGGATCCTTCCCGCCGGGATCGGAGGGGGCCTTGGTGGGGACAAAATCGGGAACGTCGTAGCCCACCCATTTCTTCTGGGCCTCGTCCCACCAGATCAGTTTTTTGTCCTCGCTCCAGGGCTTGCCGTTGGGATCGGCGGAAGCAGCGGTTGTATATGATGCGCCGGTTGACCGGCCAGGCAAAGCCCCAGAAGGGGTACATCCCCAGTCCGCCCGGGTCTTTCTGCCCCCGCCGCTTGCGTCGCGGGCATCATCTTTCCCGTCCCGTCATCGGCCGGCGCAAAATATCCCCCATAGATCCAGCAGCCGCACGCCGTGGTGCCGTCGGCCTGCAACAGCGCGAATGTTTTGAGGATGTCACCCTTGTTGGCGAGAATGTTGCCTTGGGGGTCTTTGATGACGGCAGTCGCATACCCGTTGAGCTCCTGGGCCACCTTCTCCACGCTCAACTCCTTGCCGTAATCCCAGTTGAGATGAACGATGGGATCGGCGAAAGGTCCGGGGGCGGCGGCATAGAGCGCCTTCAATTTGAGGTAGATCAGATTGAGGATCTGATGATCCGGCAGCGCCATGCCGGGGGGGTCGGCCACCTTGGTCCGCCACTGAATCAGGCGGCCGCTGGTGACGATGCTTCCCTCCTTCTCCATGGCGTCCGCCGCCGGCAGGATGAAGACCTCGGTCTGGATATCGGCGGGTTTGACGCCCGGGGCGCGCCAGAACGAACAGGTTTCGGTGTCGAAGAGCTCCTGGACGACCATCCATTTGAGTTTCTTCAAGCGCCTCCCGCTCCAGACGGGAATTGGGACCGCTGACCGCCGGGTTCTGTCCCATCAGCCACAATCCCTGGATCTTTCCGGCGTACATATCCTCAAACAGAGCTCATCCAGTAATGTTTGGCCGGACTCTCCACCTTGGGCAGGTAGTCATAGGCGAATTGATTTTCCGCCGTGGCATGATCCCCCCACCAGGCCTTCAGGAGACTGACAAAGAATTTCGGTTTGTTGGACCAGTAGCTCGTCTTGGGGGTTTCCTTTTCATTGTAGGCGGCCAGGGTGGGGTGGTCGCCCGCCCTCGGGATGCCGATATATCCGGGAACCAGATGCGCCAGGACGCCCTGGTCCGTCGACCCCTGGACGTTGGACTCGCCGCGCAGGGCATTCACACCGCCCCCCGGCAGTGCCCATGTTGCCCAGCAGCAGTTGGATCATGGCCATGCAGCGCACATTCTGAGATCCGACGGTATGCTGCGTCTGCCCCATGGCATACAGAATGGTGCCGGACTTGTTCCTGGCCCCCGTAGTGGCGAACAATTTATAGACCGCCTCCAGCTTGTCCTGCGGGCAGCCGGTGATATCGGAAACCGTTTTGAGCGTATACCGGGCATAGTGACGTTTCATGACCTGGAAGACGCACTGCGGATTTTTCAGGGTCTCGTCCCGGAGGGGATTTCCCTGGGGGTCCAGTCTGGTATTTCCAGGTGCTCTGATCGTATTTGCCGAAGCCGTCGCCGTCGTCATCGACGAATCCCGAGAACAGGCCATCCAGATCCGCGGGACCTTTGAACCCCGGATCGATCACATTGGCCGCATTGGTATAATGGAGCACGTACTCCTTCTGGATCAATTGCTTGTCCATCAGGTATTTGATCATCCCGCCGAAGAAGGCGATATCGGTGCCGCTGCGGATGGCGACGTAAAGGTCCGCCTGCGAGGCCGTCCTTGTGAAACGGGGGTCCACCACGATCAGCTTGGCCCCTCGGTCATCCTTTGCCTTATTGATCCAGGTCATCGATGCCGGGTGATTTTCGGCGCAATTGGAGCCGTCGACCAGGATCACATCGGCATTTTTCAGATCCATCCAGGTATTGGTCATCGCACCCCGACCCAAACTTGCGGCCAGACCGGCCACAGTGGCGGAGTGTCAGACACGGGCCTGATGCTCAAGATAGACCAGTACCCAGGGCGCGGCTCAACTTGGAAGCCAGATAGCATTCCTCGTTGTTGTTGGCGGCGCCGCCCATAAAGGCGATACCCGTGTTGCGGTTTACCGTCACGCCTTTATCGTTTGTTTTCTGGAAGGTGGCGTCCCGGGTCGTTTTGATCCGCTTGGCCACTTCGGCGATCGTCCACTCCCAGTCCTTTTCCTCAAACTTGTCGCTGCCCGGCGCCCGGTACAGAGGCTTTCTCAAGCGCAACGGGCTCTGGGAAAGCTGTCGAACGGCGACAGATTTCGGATCGAGCGCCCCGCGGTTGACAGGGTTGTCGGGGTCCCCCTCCGAATTGATGATGTGGCCGTCAGGTCCCGTGGCGATGAGCAAGCCGCAGCCGCAGGAACAGTAAGGACAGATGGTGGCGGCTTCCCTGATCGGCTTGTGTAAGGGGAAAGCTTTGATTTTTTCCGAGGATGCGGCCATACCGGAAGGCAGAAGAATGGATCCTGCGGTTAGCCCCGAATACTGCAAGAATTTCCGTCGAGTGATTCCCATACACTCCAAACCCTCCTTTTTTTATTGAAATGATCGAAACTCTACGGTGCCGGTCTGACTGATGGTTCTGATATCTGAAAACGGACTACCCTACCGAGGCAACGGCAGGGTGCTTATAGCTACCCAGCCCTCGTAGGGTTTTACAGCAGAAATGCTTTGATTTTTTCCGAGAAGGCCACTCTGTAAGAGGGCAAAAGAAAGGATCCTATGGTAAGCTTGGAAAGACGCAAAAATTCCCACTCGCGTCAATTTCCATACATTTCTCCCCCCTTTATTGAAATGAATGAACAATCTGCGGTAAAATTTTCGTGGTTCTGATTTTGAATAGGTACTTTGAATCCAGAATGTTCATAAAACAAACAGATTTGCTTGTCAAGAGTATAAAATTATTATACATGTATAAAAATAAATACATGTCAATGATAAATTCCTTGACAGAAAACCCTTCTCCTCTTATCCTTAGTCTTCAGTGATTTCAGGTTTTTACAGGGTCATTTAGAACCCCAGTGAAGCGAAAGGAGCGGGGTTTTATCTGACACATCGTTCATCTCATCGCTATGACAGGTGCAGACAATGACAAACAAAGTCTTGATTATTGACGACGATGACGATGTCGTTTTTACGATGCGCCTGCCGCTGGAAGCGCACGGTTACCAAGTCTTTCGCGCAGCCAACCGCCAGGAAGGCCTGCAAAAAGTCAAAGAAGTCAAGCCCGACATCATCCTTCTGGACGTCATGATGGATTCGATGACGACCGGCTTTGAAGTATGCCGGACGATCCGCAACCCAGATCCTGCCTCCGAGTATGCGGCATACAGGAAAATCCCGATCGTGATGATCACGGCCATTCCCGCGACCGCATCGCTGCGCTTTGCGCCGGACAAGGCTCAATTGCCCGTAGACGCCTTCGTCGAAAAGCCAATCGAACCGGAAATGCTGCTATCCATAGTTCGCGACCATATCGGCAAACATAGACCATAACAGAGTTGTTGCACTATTCACCGGTCTAAAGACCGGACTGTTTTGCATGTCTCGCAACAAGCAAGCGTCCTTACTATCAAGGACGGATTGCTGAAAAGAGCATATGGCACAAGCAGACCCTCACCGCACCGATCCGAGATCGGGCATTGGCCTGGTTGAAGAAGAGCTGATCGCCAACGAAGCGTGGCTGATCAGTCTCCGCTGGTGGGCGGGGCTCGGCGTGTTGGCCGCCACATGGTTCACCACATCGTTCCTCAATCTTAAGCTCAACACCTTCGCCTTTTACACCATCGGACTGGCGATGCTGGTCTATAATCTCTTTCTGTTTGCCATCCTCAAACTGCGACTCCTGATTTCGCCGCGTTCCATCGAACCGTTCAAGTCGCTTGCCCTCGCGCAGATCAGCCTCGACTGGTCCGCGATGATCCTGCTCATTCACTATTCCGGAGGCGTGGAAAGCCCGGCGATCCTCTTTTTTTTCTTTCACGTGATTATTGCCTCGATACTGCGCTCGCCTCGCCAGACGTACACTTACACCGCGGTGGCCATATTGCTCGTCGGCGGAATGACTGGCCTGGAATATGCGGGGCTTGTGCCACATCACAGTGTAATGGGCTTTGTGGACGCACCGATGTATAAGAATAAGCTGTATGTCTCCGGCGTTATGACGTTTTTTGTCAGCGGACTCTTTATTTCGGCGTTTATAGCCTCCACTCTCAACAGACGCTTGCGCCAGCGGCAGACCGAGATCGTTAAATTGACCGATCGACTGCAGCGGGCATACAGCCGCCTGCAAACGCTATACGACGGCATGCAGGCGCTGAACTCGACTCTGGACCTGCAGGAAGTGCTGGATCGCCTTGCCCACGACACAGCGAAGGTTATGGGCGTGCGCGGCTGCTCGATCCGCCTGCTCGATAAAACCGGCGAGCGACTGATTGATGCCGCGGCCTATGGTCTGAGCGACAGCTACATTCGAAAGGGTGATTTGGTTTTGGCATATAATCCATTGGCATGTGAAGTCCTGGCAGGCAAAACCATCACGGTTGGCGATGTGGCCCTCGATGATCGATTGCAATATGGGACGCAAGCCCTCGAAGAAGGCATCCGTTCCACGCTCTCAACCCGGTTGCAAGGCAGACGCGAAGTCCTCGGCATGATTCGCGTTTACAGCACCGAGAGCAGTCACTTTACCGAAGACGACGTCAGCTTCCTCAACGCAATTGCCAACCAGGGCAGTCTGGCAATCGAAAACGCCATGGCTTTCAAGGCGCTCGAGGAGATGGACGAAATCAAATCCAAGTTCATGCTGACGATTACGCACGAGCTTCGCTCACCAATCAGTGTCGTGCGCAGCCTGCTGCGTACGATCACGAGCGGTTACGCCGGCGAGCCGACAGAACAGCAGGCGGATATTATCAAACGGGCGTTGCAGCGTGTCGATTTTCTGCAGACCCTGATAGACGACTTGCTCGATCTGGCTTCCGGCAAGAGCGAACCCATAGACGCCGGCACATGGGTCGATTTATCGCTGGTCGAAGCGGTTGAACGGGTCATCACGCGATTCGAAATGCCGGCTAAAGAAAAACAGATCGCACTGAAATGGCAGTGCAAGCCAAGCGATTCACCGCTCATCGTATCCGCTACCAGCGAAGAGATCGATCGCATCCTCAATAACCTCGTATCCAATGCAATCAAGTACACTCCCAATGGCGGTGACTGTAACCGTAAGAGATCGTTAAATTGACCGATCGACTGCAACGGGCTTACAGCCGCCTGCAAACACTGTACGACGGCATGCAGGCGCTGAACTCGACCCTGGACCTGCAGCAAGTGCTGGATCGCCTTGCGCACGACACAGCGAAGGCTATGGACGTGCACGGCTGTTCGATCCGCCTGCTCGATAAAACCGGCGAACGACTGATTGATGCCGCGGCCTATGGTCTGAGCGACAGCTACATTCGAAAGGGTGATCTGGTTTTGGCATATAACCCGTTGGCCCGTGAAGTCCTGGCAGGCAAAACCATCACGGTTGACGATGTGGCACTCGATGATCGCTTGCAGTATGGGACGCAAGCCCTTGAAGAGGGCATCCATTCCATGCTCTCAACCCGGTTGCAAGGCAGATGCGAGGTCCTCGGCATGATTCGCGTTTACAGCATCGAGGGTAATCGCTTCACCGAAGGCGACGTCAGCTTCCTCAACGCAATCGCCAACCAGGGCAGTCTGGCAATCGAAAACGCCATGGCCTTCAAGGCGCTCGAGGAGATGGACGAAATCAAATCCAAGTTCATGCTGATGTTTACGCACGAGCTTCGCTCACCAATCAGCGTGGTGCGCAGCCTGTTGCGTACGATCACGAGCGGTTACGCCGGCGTTCCGACCGAACTGCAGGAGGATATTATAAAGCGGGCGTTGCAGCGTGTCGACTTTTTACAAACCCTGACTGACGACTTGCTCGACCTGGCCTCCGGCAAGAGCGAACCCATAGATGCCGGCACATGGGTGGATTTGCCGCTGGTAGAAGCTGTCGGACGAGTCATCACGCGATTTGAAATGTCGGCTAAAGAAAAACAGATTGAACTTAAATGGCAGTGCAAGCCAAGCGATTCACCGCTCATCGTATCCGCTACAAACGAGGAGATCGATCGAATCCTCAATAACCTCGTATCCAATGCGATCAAGTACACTCCCAATTGCGGTACTGTAACCGTAACGCTGGAGTGTATTGAAGGGTATGCGCATCTCAAAGTCATTGACACCGGGATCGGTATCTCCGACGAAGCCCAGGCACGTCTGTTTGAAGAATTTTACCGCGCACCGAACGCCAAGGCGCAAGTCAAGGAGGGCACAGGATTGGGTCTGGCGATCACCAAAAACCTGGTGACCCGTTTTGGCGGGCGCATCAGCGTCAAAAGCAAATTGGGCGAGGGGACAGAGTTTATCGTGATTTTCCCCATTGCAGCCAGAAAAGATCCTTCCATCCGCCA
>CAWJHT010000018.1:0-22017 GCA_963842685.1 uncultured delta proteobacterium
CCCGGAACGACTCCTCCAAAATGAAGTGATAATCCTTACCGTCCACTTCACCGGGACGGGGAGGCCGCGTGGTGTAGGAGACCGAAAACCGGACGTCGGGAGGACATCCGGAGTGTCTCCCTGCCGATGGATGTCTTTCCCGCCCCGGAGGATGCGGACATGATCAGCAATACCCCCTGGGGCTCTGTTCCAGGTTTTCGACTCGATGTTCTACGCCTACTCCCGTCAGGTAGCCGGTTCGCTTTTTATCTCGATCACATGTCCGCGATATCCCGGCATCACCGACTCTTCGAACCGATCGTATTGATCTCACGTCCCATCTCTTGGATCAGGAAATCGATCTTTCTTCCGGCGCCCTCTCCCATCGTTAGCAGATCGGTGAATTGTTCGATATGGCTGCGGAAACGAACGATCTCCTCCGTTATGTGCGCTTTTTTCCGCCATGATAGCCACTTCCTGAAGCAGACGAGACTCGTCGATCGCCATGGCACCCGTCAATTCCCGGATTCTGTCCCCGAGTCGTTTCTGATATTCGCAAATCACCTGCGGCGCCCTTCCGGCTATCGCTTCCAGAACGTAAGCAATCAGAGAGAGACGGGTGTAGATCTCTGCAGCTTGCCCTTCCCTTGCCCTCATCTCCGTCAGCGTCCGCATCGCTTCATCAAGGAGTTTGGACAGACCCTCCCAGAGGACTGTCGGATCCTGAACCGATTCCGTCGGAACAAGAAGACATCCCTGAAACCGGTGATATCGCCAGGGAAATTTGATCGTCAAGTTGGAATTCCTCCTTCAATTGGCAAAGGAGGGCGTGATAATTTTTAGCGAGCGGGAGATTCAGGGTCAAGCGGTCGCTGTTTCCGCAATCCATCGCTGTCGACCCGGATCGTCGCCTCGATTCTCCCGCGGGAGAATTGCTCCCGATCTTTTTTTTGATCTCCGTATCGAGAGTCGACAGCATCCCCGGCAGACGGACAGAGATTTCGAGATAGCGATGGTTGACCGATTTCATTTCGACTGCAAATTTTCTGCCCTCAAGATAGCCTCGGCTCTGCCATACCCGGTCATGCTTCTGATCATTGAATCGTTTCCTCATCAAAGTGTTCTTTCCCGGGACCGCAGATCTCCGGCGGCCAGGTCTCCTGTTCTGTTTCGCCTTCAATTGAAGAATGATACTGTCTCACGGATCCGGGTCAGCATCCCGACCATTTCCCCACCGGCATAATCCGGATAGGTCCACGGCAGTGTGTGAAATGCTTTATTCCGGTATACCAGGGTCAGATCGGCGTAAATTCCGTCCCGGAGATAAGGGACGATGGCTATAACCCTTACCCGTGGCCAGGATCAAGTGGACCTTGGCGAGGTAGCCCGGATCGATGTTCACCTTCCGCCGCCCTTTCTCGAAAGTCGCACTCCAAAGAGTTCGTCCATAATTTAATATCCGGCAGTGAGTCGGGTCGGATCAGACGATGAAAAGCGACAAGACGGCGGATCAGCGAGTCTCCGAATTCCTTCGTGTAATAATCGGTATAGGCAAAGGGCATCGGGACGCTGATAAGTCGACTTCGACCATACTTTCCCGACAGGATCTGCACCGCATTTCCGAGTGTGCGGCTGTCCCCGGAAAAGAGGCTGGCAATCAGTTTGACCGCCTCTGCCGTCTGCGGATCACTCATAGAGCCCTTTCAGTTCTTCCCGGGTGACGGGTGCGGTGCCCACTTTGCCCACCACGATTCCTGCGGCATGGTTGGCAAATAGCCGCCTCTCGAAATGTGGCCCCTGAAGCCATGCAGAGGGCCAGGACGCCGATCACTGTATCGCCGGCGCCGGTCACATCAAAGACCTCCCGTGCTTCGGTCGGGAATGCCGTGTGTTTTACCCGGCCGCCCTTTCGAAAAGACTCATCCCCGCTTTCCCACGCGTGATCAGAACGGCCCTAAAAGCATATTTCTGAAGTAATTTCATCCCATCCGGACGTGATCCTGTCCGTTTAGAATTTCTTCCCCCGCGGCCTGACTTGCCTCATGATGATTGGGGGTGATGATGTCGAACCCCTCATACAGGGCAAAATCTTTGTGTTTTGGATCCACGCAGGTGACGATCGGACGGTCAGCGATTTCCCTGCGGATTCCGTCAAGAAGGGGCCGAGTCACTACCCCCTTGGAGTAATCGGAGACCACCAGGGCGCCCAGGTCATCTCGTATCGCTCGGATATGGGACAAGCATTTTCCGGATGCTTTTGCCTTCACGGGCTTTCGATCCTCCCGGTCGAATCGGACCATCTGCTGACCATGCGCGACAATCCGCGTCTTGAGAGTCGTGGGACGCCCTTCCTCCACGACGATGCCTCCGGTATCACACCCCGGGTGTGAATTCGGAGATCAGCCTCGCGCCGGTTTCATCGGACCCAACCACACCGGCGAGATAAACCGGCCGCCCATGGCAAAAATATTGTTTAGCACATTGGCGCATCCGCCCAGCATGAAGTTATCCTTGGTCACTTCTACTACCGGAACCGGCGCTTCGGGTGAGATCCGGGAAACCCGACCCCATATGAAGTGGTCGGCCATGATATCGCCGACGACCAGAACACCGGATCGGGAAAAGTTATCAATGATCGTAAACGGCCTTTTTTTACTCATGATCCGCTGCATAGACCATCCCACCAAAGCGTCCTGGGGAAAAAGGTCTTATTTCATAGTCTGTTATGCTATTCGCATCGATGGGGTTTGTCAACCCTTTTCTGGGAACGCCATACCGGCAGCAGAAACATTCCTCATTGACTTCAGGGGGATAATCAAGTAGTACATATGCAAGCGCAGGGTTAGGTTCGAGAACAAACCTATCAATAGGTTCGACTCAGGACACGATAATGATTCGCTCTGCACTTCTGGTCATGATCGCCGTCGTCGTTACCGCCTTCATGTCGAGCTGTGCTTTTCTGTTTCCGCTCATTTCGCCGGGCGAAAACAAGGTGCACAAGATCGCCAATCTGTGGGCGCGAATGCTTCTCTGGTTTACCAGCACCCGGGTCGATGTGATCGGCAAGGAAAATGTCCTCATGGAAAAACCGCAGATCTTCATGGCCAACCATCAGAGCGATTTCGACATCCTGATCGTTCTGGCCCACATCCCCGGACAGTTCCGCTGGATCGCCAAAAAGGAGCTTTTCAAAATTCCCGTCTTCGGCAAGGCGATGAGAAACGCGGGGTATATCGAAATCGACCGGCAGAATCACGAAAAAGCCCTGAAGAGCCTGGACGAGGCGGCGCAGAAGATCCGGGAAGGGAAGTCGGTCGTCACCTTTCCCGAAGGGACACGCAGCAGAGACGGAAAAATTAGGCCGTTCGAACAGGGGATGTTCCATCTGGCCATCCAGGCGGGAGTCCCCATCGTGCCCATCTCGATTATCGGCGCCCACGAGATCATGCCGAAGCGGACCCGGAAGTTAAAACCGGGGAGGATCACAAGGTCATAGACCGGCCGGTGGAGGTCAGCGGGTACAACCTTGAAACCAGAAGTGAGCTGATCGAGAAGATTCGTCATATCATCGTCAGGAATTTCGAGAGTACGGCCGGACCCCACACGGACGCTTCAGCAGAAGCTCCAAAGGAGGTGCGTTATGACGCTGACCGAAACCATCATCCTTGGAATTCATTGTTCGGGGAATTGCCGAGCCACTACCGGTCAGCAGTTTGGTGCATTCGGTCATCACCCCCCACCGATCCCGGGATTCCTTCAACCGGGCGTTTATTTGATGCCATCCTGTCTCTGGAACGCTCGCCGATCGTCCGGGGCATTCTGCCGTGAAAGGATAAACCGGGAAAACCGGTTGCGGGGAAAAGATGAGCGAAAAAAATTCTTTTCAGAGAAGGGCAGCGGAAATTGCCGGGCGTATGCTCGCCTGGCCTTCGCTATTTTTCTGCTGCTGGCGCTGTTTTCCTATCACCCCCTCGACCCCTCGTTTACCCATTATGATCCGGACGCTCAGCTCCACAACCTGACCGGTTCCGTCGGATCGTATACCGCCGATACACTGATCAAACTGACGGGGATCGGCATCTTCTGGCTGCCGGTGATGCTCCTGGTCGCCGCTCTCGGTTACCTCCGCGAGCCGCAGTTTAGGATCGGATCAACCACCATCGCCGGACTGATCGGTCTTGTCTTCGCCACCTCCGGCATCTTTGCCTTGCTCATCGGAAATATCGAAATCTACGGCATTTCTTTACATGCAGGCGGCCTGCTGGGAAAGGTCACCGCGAACCTGTTCAACGCCTACCTGCGTCTGGCCGGATCGCTGATCGTCCTTTTCCTGATCATGATTATCGCGCTCATGATCCTGTTCGATTTCTCGGTCATGACCTTCGCCGGAAGATCGACGGCCATCACGGGAGCCATCCTGAAAATCGGAGGGGCGCTTATCGATCGCTGCCGGGAGCGATTCAGAAAGAAGCCGGAAGCCTCAGCCTTAACCGAACCGGATAAAGCGTCTGCCACCGCCACCGCTCATTGTAGAGACGAGACAGGAGACTCTCAAGGAGAAGCTGCAGAAGGCGGAGCAGACCCATTTTGAGTTCAGCAGCCGCTTGAGCGTAAAATTCAAGCTGCCGCCCCTGACCCTGCTCGATCGACTGGAGAGGAAAGATACTCGGATCAAGCGGGAAAACCTGATCGCCAATTCCCGTACCCTGGAGAAGAAGCTCTCCGATTTCGGCGTCGAGGGAAGAGGTGATAGAGGTGAAGCCCGGCCCCGTCATCACCATGTATGAGCTGGAACCCGCCCCCGGCGTCAAGATCAACAAAATCACCAATCTCTCCGATGACCTGGCGCTGGCCCTCCGCGCCCCGAGCATCCGAATCATCGCCCCAATTCCGGGCAAGGGGGCGATCGGCATCGAGATCCCCAACCAGGAGCGTGATCCGGTCCGACTGCGGGATGTCCTCGATCATGCGGCATTTAAAGATCTCGTCCTGCCGGCTCCCCATCGCCCTCGGGGAAGACATCGTGGGCGCACCCGTTATAGCCGATCTGATCCGCATGCCCCATCTTCTGATCGCCGGAACGACCGGTTCCGGGAAAAGCGTCTCGCTCAATGCCATGATCTGCAGCATCCTTTTCAAGGCGATCTCCGGATGAGGTCAAATTCCTCATGATCGACCCCAAGCGGCTCGAACTGTCAGGCTACGAGGGGATCCCCCACCTCCTCCATCCGGTCGTCGTCAATCCGAAGAAGGCCTCCCTCGTACTCCGCTGGGCGGTGGAGGAGATGGAGCGCCGCTACCGGATCATCGGCGAAGTCGGGGTGAAGAGCATTGAGGCTTACAATCAGCTCCGCAGCGGGCATCCACCCGGACCGGAGACTGCGCCGCCTGCAAACGGTACAGAGACTCCGGAAGAACCAGGTGAGTATCGCAGAAGAAGCGCTTATTCCGGTGGCCGGCGGCCAGACGAAAGCGGCGGTCGGCACTCAGGTGAAAACAGAATCGCTTCCGGACAGGTTACCCTATATTATCATCATCATCGACGAGCTCGCCGATCTGATGATGGTCGCCCAGAGGAATGTAGAAGAATCGCTGACCCGCCTCGCCCAGATGGCCAGAGCCGCGGGGATCCATCTGATTCTTGCAACCCAGCGTCCTTCCGTGGATGTCATCACGGGAATCATCAAGGCCAATTTTCCCACCCGGATTTCATTTCAGGTTTCCTCCAAGGTGGACTCGCGGACGATTCTCGATCAGATGGGCGCAGAAAAACTCCTCGGGGCCGGGGATATGTTGTTTGTCCCCCCAGGTTCCTCCAGACTGGTCCGGATCCACGGCGCCTATGTCTCGGACACCGAGATCGAGCGGATCGTCGATTTCGTAAAAAAACAGGGACAGCCGACCTACGACGAATCGATCACGGAGTTTGAACCCGATACGACCGAGGAGAAACCGGAGGAGGATTCCGATGAGAAGTACGATCAGGCCGTCGAACTGGTGACGGATCTGGGCCAGGCCTCGATTTCACTGGTGCAAAGGTACATGAAGATCGGTTACAACCGGGCCGCCCGGATCATCGAACGGATGGAGACGGAGGGGATCGTCGGACCGTCGGACGGCGTAAAACCCAGGAAGGTCCTCGCGCGAAAACTGCCGCGCTGAGGCGCTAAACACCCTGCACACAGGATACACCCATTCCGCAATCAGGAACATTGAACATGCCTGCCAAAAAGGTCCATATCGTCAGCCTCGGCTGTCCAAAAAATCTGGTCGATTCTGAAGTCATGGCCGGCACGCTTGCTGCAGGCGGTTATCTCCTCACAGACAGGCCGGAGGAGGCCTCCGTCATCCTGATCAATACCTGCGCCTTCATCCTCCCGGCCAAAGAGGAATCGATCGAAGAAATCCTCCGCATGGCGGCCTGGAAACAGGGAGGAAAAGGGCCCTGCACCCATCTGGTCGTGACCGGATGTCTCCCCCAGCGGTACGGAAAGGATCTGGAGGAGGCATTGCCGGAGGTGGATCTCTTTCTCGGCATCGCCGAAATCCCCCATATCGGACGTCATCTGGACGGCCTGTTTCAGACCGTTTCCCGTAAGCCACACTCCGTCATCGGCAAGCCGACATTCCTGATGAACGTCCGGACACCGGCGCCTGATCTCCGCGCCGACGCATAGCGCCTACCTGAAGATCGCCGACGGTTGCTCCAACCGTTGTTCCTACTGCGCGATCCCCGCCATCCGTGGAAAGGCCCGAAGCAGGACGATCGACGACATCGTCGCTGAGGCGGAACTCCTCGCCGCACAGGGCGTGCGGGAACTGATCCTCACCGCCCAGGATACGACGGCCTACGGGATGGACCGGAAAGGACAGCCGACGTTGAGCCGCCTTCTGCGTGCGTTGACCGGGGTCAGCGGCATTTCCTGGATCCGCGTCCTCTATACCTATCCGGCCCATCTGACGGAAGAGCTCCTCCGGACCATGGCCGAGGAAGCGAAGATCTGCCGTTACCTGGACATTCCCATTCAGCACAGCGATGACGCCATCCTCAGAGCGATGCACAGACAGGGTGACAGTGCCCTGATCCGGAACGTCATCAAAAAAGCGAGAGAAATCGTCCCCGACATCGCCCTGAGGACCTCTCTCATCACCGGTTTTCCGGGAGAGACCCCCAGGAGATTCGAAAATCTACTCTCCTTCATCCGGGAAATCCGCTTTGACCATCTTGGGGTCTTTACCTATTCCCCGGAGGAGGGAACGGAGGCCGCCGCCTTTCCGTCCCGCATTTCGGAAAGGGAAAAACAGCGGCGCCGGGACGTCCTGATGGAGGTGCAGGCCGGGATCTCCGGCGATATCAACAGCACGCTGATCGGCACGCGGCAGGAAGTCCTCGTCGAGGGGAAAAGCGATCTTTCCGGTTATACCCATGTGGGGAGGTGCCGACGCCAAGCCCCGGAGATCGACGGCGTCACTTATATACGGGGGGAGCGCCTGAGGCGGGTGAACTGGTCGCCTGCCGGATTACCGCCGCCGATGATTACGACCTGTTTGCCGAAATCATCTGATCGATGACCATTTTCGTCATGGACGTCGATGTCGGCATGTGAAATGTCATTATTCTATCTATTGACACACAGGACCGTTCATCCTATTCTCCCGCCGTAAAAAATCAACAGCGTATCAAATCACACGGCAAAGAGGGGCGGGGATTCTTCCCCGACCTGAAAAAAGAAGGTTTGTGCCCTGTCGCCCATCAGAAATGAACAGGGCGCCGGTTTGGAAAGGATAGATTTATGAAAAAAGGATTTACTGTTTTCCGTCAGGGGTTACGTCTCCGGAAGGGAGTGACGCCCGTTCTGGCGACCTTGCTCCTGATGGTTTTGGTTTTTGCCCTCTTCACCACGGTCGGCGCCCAGAACGAACCGCAAGCGACAAACGCTCTGGACCTTTCGACGGTCCGGGACTGCCCCGACGGGATCGAACAGCGACTCCCTTCCCGGGTGGTGCTGCAGTACATCGATGGCGTCTTCCATAAGTGGGAGGAATATGATCTCGACAGACAAAGGGACCTTCTGCATCTTCCTGAGAAAACCGGAACAGCGCCGGCTGTCCGTCGGAGAGGCCAAGACGCTGCTGGAGAACTCCGCCCGCTGGCGCGAGCAGGGACCCCCGCCGGGAATTTCGCAAACCCTGGAACCCGACGATCCCCGTTTGCAGGGGAAGCCCGTAGAACCGAAGCGACCCGATCAATTCCAGATCGACAACGGCCCCGCCTCGCCGGAGCCGGACAAACCGGCCCCGCCGGGCTATCCGGACAAGGAACCTCGCTCCGCCGTCCAGCCGGAGCGTCTCTCCATTGCCAAGGCCTGAAAATGTGGTCGGAACCGACGATCGGGTCCGTGTGACCGATACGGAAAGCTATCCCTGGAATACAATCGGTTATATCGGCAACAGATATCCTTCCGGAAATACCACTCGTGGAACCGGCGCCATTGTCACGCCCTACATGGTGCTGACCGGCGGGCATATGGTCTATAGCCTGAGTGATGGAGGATATGTCAGCGAATTGAATTTCTCCCCCGGTCAGAGACAGCTGTCCGCAGGCGGTGCAGTGAACACGGCCCTACGGCGAGTTTACCGCCACATCCTGGGCGACGAACCAAAATTACATCGATGCCCTGAAGACCACAGTGGATGAGTTCAAGTATGACTATGGCGCCGTATTCTTCAACACCTCTTTCACCGGCGTGGGGCTTAACACACTACATGCCGGTGGTCTTTGACATCGCTCCCGTCCGATCGGCGACATCATTAATCTCGCCGGTTATCCCGCATCCGTGCAAGGGGAAACGAACAGTCAGGCGATGTGGCTCTCATCCGGAGGATGTCAACAGCGTGACCGATCGCATCCTTTATTACGATGCGGATACCACCGGCGGGAACAGCGGCGGACCCGTCTGGCAATTGATGTCCGGTCTAAGAGGCGGATCATCGCCGTCCATGTCGTGAGCACTCCCGGCGGCTGCCGTTTGGTCAGTCAGAACCAGGGGATTATAGAATCCTGGATGCAATGGGTCCCCTCCGGCGGCGGGGGAGGGGGCGATAGTGGGGGCGGAGGCGGCTGTTTCATCGCCACCGCGGCCTATGGCTCCTATCTCGATCCCCATGTGCAGATCCTGCGGAACTTTCGAGATCAGTATCTGCTGAAGAACAGACCGGGCAGGGTGTTCGTCCGGCTTTACAATCACTATTCCCCTCCGGCGGCATCCTTTATCAAAGATCACGAAATCCTGAGAACAGCGACACGCATCCTGCTGACACCGGTGGTCTATGCCGTCAAATATCCCTCGGGTTTTCTGGGGGCCTGCTGCCTGACAGTGATCGTGGGCGGCGTCTATCGGAACCGACGAAGGACCTCCCACACCTAGACATTCCCCGAAAGACAAAACAGAGTTTTTGAAATCAAAGCCGTTGAGATGCTAGCAATCGCTCATCAGCAAGGAGGGTTTCATGAAAACAAAAATGCGAGTCATGACGGAAAAACCACTCAACGCCGAGACCCCTATCGAATACCTCAAATCCTGGATCACCCCCAATGCGGTGTTTTTCGACCGCAACCAGGGCGCCATCCCGCCGCGTCGCATTTCCCTTAGGCGCTGGCGGCTGGTGGTGGAGGGCGACGTCGAAACACCGATCACCCTGTCCTTTGACCGGATCCGCCGCCTGCCCAAGGCAATCGCCGCCGACACCTTGGAGTGCTCGGGAAACGGGCGTTCGCTGTTACCTGAAAAAACCCCGGGGAATCCCTGGACCATCGGCGGCGTCGGTAACGCCGTATGGGGCGGCGTTTGGCTCCGGGACATACTGCAAATGGCCGTCCCGAAATCGGTGGCCCGTCACGTCAGCTTTGAAGGGTTCGATACGCCGCTGGGTTCATCCGGCATCAAGTTCATACGCAGCATCCCGCTTGAAAAAGCACTCTCCTCCACGCTGCTTGCCTATGAGATGAACGGTGAGGCCCTGCCGCTCAAACACGGCTACCCCCTGCGGGCGCTGGCCCTGGGGTGGACCGGAGCCAACTGTGTAAAATGGCTGAGCCGCATCGTCGTCATGGACCGGCCTTATGAAGGATTCTTCATGGACAATGTCTACCGCGTGTTCCAGAAAGGCCAGGATTCCAAGACGGGAGAGGTGATCAAGGGCATCAAACTCAAATCCATCATCACCCAGCCGCAGCCGGGAGAAATCCTGGCGAGGGGAACCATCGTCATCCTGGGAGCGGCCTACGCCGGTGAGGCGGATGTGGAGCGGGTCGAAGTGTCCACGGACGGCGGCATGACATGGAGGCCCGCCGACTTCATCGGACCGCATGAACCCTATGCCTGGCGCCAGTGGCAGTTGGTCTGGGAGGTGCGGGAGGCAGGCACTTACACGCTGATGGCCTGCGCGATCGACCGCATGAACCGCCGGCAACCGCTGCACTGCCGAAATGAACATGCTCGGGTACTGCAACAACGGCGTTAAGGAACATGCCGTGCGGGTAACGATCACATAGAGCAATGACCGGGAAAAAGAAGAGGGCGCATTGCCAAACGGCAATGCGCCCTCTTCATTTTCTGTTCATCCAGGAAGATCCTTGAATTCTGCTTCTATCCGATGACCATCATGAGCTGATCCGTTTCAACGGTGTCATTGGCCTTGACCTTGATCTCCTTCACAGTGCCGCCCGCGGGCGCGTAAATCGGATTTTCCATCTTCATGGCCTCGAGCATGACGACCTCATCGTCTTCCTTCACCTGGTCTCCCACATTGACGAGAACTTCCAGGATCTTACCCGGCATCGGGGCTTTCACCTCTACACTCATTACCGCTACCTCCGTCATATGATGAATATCGTTTCTTGTCCCGCAGCCTACGTCCCGCTGCAACCCTATTACCCGTCCCATACACAGCCGCAATGACGGAGAAGACTCCGTCATGCGTTCACTTAGTCCGAATCCGTCACGTCAGCGGCTTTTCTATACTTACTGATCGATCAAGTCAAGACCAAAGTATCATTTACCCCTCTGATCGGACGGAATCTTACTGGCCGGTCGAACGGATGAGGCGATAGACATAGTCCAACTGTCGTCTTAGTTCCTCATTTTGTTCCTTGTGGTTCGGTTTCATCCGCCACTCCTGTGACTGCTCCGCCAATGCCCTCTCCAGCTCCCAGCGGTGCATGAAATTCCTCCCTCGGAGTTTTTGGATGGCCTGCTTCTGCCCATCGGTGATCGCCGGATCGTTGATCCGGTTCACCACCTGGCTCGCCACGACGAGATGGTCGATCTCCGCCGCCGACATGACCAGGTTTTTCTCCTTGGCTGTCAGAGTGATGCGTTCGTCAAGGGCCTTTTGGAACTGATAAGCCGAGGGGTACGTCTTTTCCCGGATATCCGCCAGACCGGTCACGGGTATCCCCTCAGCCTGGATCCGCTGTTCCGCCTCCGCCGTCATCCGGTACTCGACCGGGATATAGGTCTTCTGCTGAAAGACGTTCTGCAGAAAAAACAGGGCGATGAAACTCATGAAGATCGCCGCGATCGGCGTCACGACCCAGGCCCCGGTGATCTCTCCCAGCACCCGCCAGCGGATCCCCCGGCCCCCCTTGATAAGGCCGATACCGATGACCGATCCCACAATGGCCTGTGAGCTGGAAACAGGGACCAGCGGAAAGGCCGGCAGACCGTGACTCAGAAGAAAGCGCTCCAAGTCCTGGGAAGCAAAGAGAAACAGGACCAGGGCGTTGGCCAGGACGGCCACCAGCGCCGCGACGGGAGACATCTCGGAAATCCCCTCGCCCACGGTCAGCATCACCTTTTTCCCATAGGTGAATGTCCCCACGGCGATGGCGACCCCGCCGATGAAGAAGAGCTGCTGCGCCCCGTTGAGTGTGAACAGCCCGAAAAAGGAGATGTCCGAAAAAGGGGAGATGGGAACAAAGATACCGACCACGTTGGAGATGTTGTTGGCCCCCAGTGAATAGGCACCGGCGATACCAGCGAGCAGCAGACCCGCCCGGGTGAGGGCATCCAGGCTGAACATGTTGATCTTCTATGTGCTTCATCCAATAGGCGATCAGCTTGTAGAGGAGTGCGGAAAAGAGCGCCGCCAGGATGGGGCTGATGAACCAGCTCAATACGATTTTTTCCAGGGCGACAAAATCGATCAGGGCGCCGGCGAAGAGGTCCCAGCCGATGATCGCGCCGACGATGGCCTGGGTCGTGGAAACCGGGTAGCCGAGTACGGTCAGCCAGTAGACGGTCGCTCCCGCCGCCAGCGCGACGACGAAGGCGCCGGCGATGGCGTTCACCGCACCGAGTTCGCCCAGCGTTTTCGCAGGCGCCGGCGCCGCTGACGACCGCCCCCAGGATGACGAAGAATCCGCAGTAGACGGCGGCCTTCCTGAAGCTGATCATCCGGGACCCGACGGCGGTTCCGAACACGTTCGCCGCGTCATTGGCCCCGAGCGACCACCCCAGAAACAGACCGCTGGAGAGAAAAAAGGCAAACATCCCGTACTCCTATAGCATACGTTTGATGACGTAGATGTTGAGACGGTCGGCGACATCCTCGGCCTCGTCCGCAATCCGGTCCACCTGCTTCACGAAGAAGCGCAGATGCATCTTATGGCTCAGACGGAGGTCCTGTGCGTCCGAAGATCGCCCGCTGGAGTCTCGTGGAGACCTTGTCCGACTCCTTCTCCCAGAAAGAGACCTTGTGGATGTGGTCGGCCACCGCATTGATGTTCTTGAAGAAAGCGCGGCAGGAACGGACATCCGCTTCCACGGATTCAACCGAATGCGAGAGCAGTTCCCTGAAGTCATCATGAAATTCCACGCAAATATCGGGACGTTCGATTTCAAACTGCCAGATCAGCCCGGTATAGCGGTCCAGCAGGGCGTCCATGTCCTCCAGGAGTTCCATCACATCGCCGCGGGATTCGGGGATGAGCGTCTTTTCATAGAGGTCCTTTTCGAGGGAACGACGCAGGTCATCCCCCTTGTGCTCGGTGTCGCGGATGTTCTTGAGGTACGTGGCGTAGACCTCCATATCCCCCTTCAGATAGATATCCATCCCCTGTTTGCAGAGCAGACCTGCCTCGCTGACCCGGTCCAGGAACTCATCCACCTCTTTCTCAATCCCGATCTTCCTCTTTAGAATGCCGTCTCCCATGACATCATCTCCTTGATTGATCCTGGTCTCTTACGATTTTTCATTTCAACATGTCTTGACAAAGATTTAAACATAGACATAAAATGAAATAAAGCAAATTAATATTTTTTATGCAATCGATTATAAGAGATTATAAATACCACCGGAAAGAACACATGTCTATTTTCTTCAGGTCGACTCCCATGAAAAAGCTTTTCTCAAAACTCCTCTTTGACCGGAAGGACCATGAACTGCTCAAGATGGTTGAAGAGGTCCTGAACCGGGAGCAGATCCCGGAAGAATTTCCGGAATCTGCTCAACCCCTATCTGAACCCGCACGGCATCAAGGAAATGGCGGCCTCCCAGGGATTCCGCATCGCCCATGCGATGGCCAATCTGCTCCACTCCCTGGAAATCGGCAAGGCCGCCGACCGCCTGAGCGCATTGCGCGCCCTCCACGATGAGGTCCTGAACATCACCCACAGTTCTCTCCGTCGCAATACCGCTCGGGTGCTTCTCCAGATCATGAAGGAATTGGTCCGGATTCAGGGGGAACATGGCCGGAGACTCGAACTGGCGCATGATTTCCGTATGGCCGTATCGGGCAGGCCGCGCCTGATCCGGGAGGAATTACGACGTTACCATCTCCTGGAGATGCCGGAAGAGTGGAACCAGATCGCTTTCGACGACCATGTCCACGACGCCAACACGAAGGGGCGTAAAACCCCTACCCATCTGATCATGGACGCCTGGATCAAGGGCATCCGCCGCCTGACGGTGATCTACTACAACTATGTGCCGCCGGAGGCCGCCTCGGAGCTTCTCGAGGCCGGCGAGATCATGGGAATCACGATCCGTATCGGAATCTCCGTGGGCGCCCAGTTCCGGGGCCGGAACATCCGCCTCATCTGGGTGCCCCGCGGATTTTGCGACGCCAGGGATTTTCTCTCCTTCCTGTCGGAACCGGCCGTCCGGGCCTTCATGGACGAAGAGAGGCAGGTATCCGAATACCAGACAAACCATGTGATCGCCGTTCTCCAGGAATTCAACGGGAAACACCGCATCGCCGTAAACGAGGCTTTCGACATCAAACTCCCATCGCTCACACCGGCCGATTTTCTCGCCTTCGTCGGCGGCGGCCAGGCGTCGATCCTCCACCTGGCGGAATTCATCCATACGCATCTGCTGCCGCTGATGGAGGCCCGTCTCTTGGATCTTCGCATGCATTACACCACGGCAAGCGAGGAGGAGCGTGAACGGATGAAAACCCTTGTCGCAAGGATGCGGGAACTCGATTCGGAAGCGATCGTCGAGAATTACCTGAGACCGGCCCATAATCCAACGCTGCCCAATCCGAACGTTCCTCCAGGAGGGCGCCGATGTACCGCATCTGTCTAGAGTCTGTCGCCTTACGAACTCATCGTAAGATTGGATAAGCTCCGTGCGGGATACAGGATCTGCCTCAACCTCAGCGATCTGCGCAGTGAAGATGTCCTCGAGCTGCTCTATGACTGCAAAGGGATGATCACCCACCTGGAGATTTTCAATCTCAAGGACCATGTGGACGGGAAAACGGCGCACTACGGGGAGATCAGCGAACTCCAGACGGCAATCAACGAAGGCAATGTCATCACGCTCAAAAGACTGATCCGCAATATCCGCCAACGCATCGAGGATTCGCAGCAGCCGGACTGCGCAGAGAGGATCGCCAAACTGACAGAGGTGCTCCGCAACATTCCGGCGCTTCAGGCCCACTATCGGGCCGTCCCGCTTAGGATCGTACATCGGCAGCGACTCCACCGGCCGTTCTCTCCATAGGTACGGAATGGGACTGATCCTCCGGGAGACGTTGACCCGACGGGCGCAGAAGGCGATCCGGCACACCCTCGGACCGTCGGTCTTCGTCCTTCCCATCCGGATGACGGCGTATTTGCGGACGACCTTTCTCCCCTCCGCTGGCGTCAGGGGCGATGAAGAAATGGCTCCGCCGCCTCGTGCATTTCCTGCCGGGTCACGGCACCTTGGGGAACGGCTCCGTCATGACTGGGAGATACAGGACAACGCCACCCGAATGGAAACGCCGGGGAACATCATCCCTCTCGGAGGTCTGCACGAGGAGGGCGGCAATGAGCTTTACCTGGAAGAGAAAAGAGATAAGCGCCGAACCGGAAGGGTCATGGAGGTATCTCAACAGCGGCGTCAAAAGCGCGATCAAGGTCATCATCGGCTTCATCCCGGCGTTTCTCACCTTCGCCTTGACGAAGGACTGGTGGTTTCTGGCCTACTGCGGGGCCTTCATCTGGTTTGGAATCACGGGGCTGCGGAACATCCTCCAGTCGGTCCTCGGAGGCGGAGGCTTCCGCCGCTCCCCGCTGTTGCGCTGGAATGATTATGTGAGTTGGGAGCGTCTGGCCGATTCGCTGCTCTTCACCGGTTTTTCAGTCCCGCTCCTCGATTACATCGTGAAAACGGTATTCCTCGACCGGATGTTCGGCGTGACTACGGCAACGAACCCGACGCTCCTCTATACCGTCATGGCCCTGGCCAACGGCCTCTATCTTTCCAGTCACAACGCCTTCCGTGGTCTCCCGAAAGGGGCGATCGTCGGGAATTTCTTCAGAACCGTGATCTCCATACCCCTCGCCGTCGCTTTCAATGCCCTCATCGGCGGCATCCTTTCCGAGTCGGACATCCAGAAGGTCGACGATATCCTGGAGAAATGGGCGGCGTCATCTCCAAGGCCGCTTCCGACTGTGTCGCCGGCATCATCGAAGGCCTCGCCGACCGTTACGATAATATCCGTCTCAGGGAGCGGGATTACACCGCGAAGCTCGGTCAGCTTTTCGACACCTACGCGCGTCTTGAAGTTCTATTCCCCGAGACGGACGTCCTTTCGATGCTCGAATCGCCGAAGAAATTCATCCAGACGCTCAGCGCCGAGGCGCAGGATCTGGAACGGGCCATCATCATCAACGCCCTCGATTTCCTCTACTTCTGGATGTACCAACCCCGCGCCCGGAGTGTTCTGACGGACCCGCATACGCGCCATGTCGGAGGAGGAGCGGCAGATCTTCGTCCGCTCGCAGTGCATTCTCCAGCGGCAGCGGGAAATCAGCCAACTCTTCCTGGACGGGATCATCGGAAGGAACTTCTCCCGGGGGCTGGCCTTCTATCTGGAATCGGTACGAAGAGTACTTGGAGAGTTTGAGACGGATGGTCTTTCCCATTCCGTTCCTCAAACGACCGGTACGCCGAACAGTTGAAGCACTCCCGGTAGCTGAACAGGAGAGAATTGAGAGATCGAGCCAACGGATCAGACATCGGACCCGATAAATCGGAGGTTATGCATGATTAAAAAATTGAACCAAAAGCATGTGAGGACGCGCTATGGACTCCTGCTCCTGTGCACCCTTCCCCTCTTTCTCGTCTCTTGCCTCGGTTGGATATTGGAAAAGCCCTCCTTCGTCCTTCGCGAGATCACCCTCAGCCCGCGCTCATTGATAGAGATGAATCTTCTCCTCGGTCTCGACGTACAGAATCCGAATCGCTTCGATCTTACACTCAAGTCTTTCGAATATACCGTTTATCTTAACAATGAAGAAATCGGAAAGGGCCGCCTGGAAAAGGAAATCCTGATCCCCTCGTCATCAATCACACAGGTACAGGCGCCTGTCGCTGCCAGCTTCAAAAACTTGGGTGGAAGCCTGAGGTCCATCATTGCCGGCTATGACCGGCAAAGATGTGTCATACAAGATAGAGGGAAAGGCAGAGGTCAAAACGTTCTTCGGAAGCTTCAATTTCCCCTTCTCGAAAGAGGGACGTATCCAATAGCAAAATTCATTGCTGTTGTTCACTGCGTCTATTGCACATCATCCCCTTATAAATAACCTATTATTATCAATTATATGATTATTATTAGTTTGACTAATATAACGAAAGGGATAGAAATATCCACATGATCAATCGCCTGACTGAAGCCCCTCGACAGTTAATCGAGGTGCGCTCTCCGGCGGATTCGTGAATCAACCGTTTCGACAAGGAGGCATCTATGGATATCACCTGTTTACCCGACAATCCCTATCTATTGCTGACACCGGGCCCCTCTCGACGACCAAGAGCGTCAAGGCGGCGATGCTCAGGGACTGGTGCACCTGGGATGACGATTACAAGGAACTCGTGCAGGAAGTCAGAACGAAGCTGATCCGGCTGGCCACAAACAAGACCGACAACTACACCTGTGTCCTTATGCAGGGAAGCGGCACTTTTGCCGTGGAATCGATCATCAGCACGGCCATCCCCGACAACGGCAAACTATTGGTCCTGCCCAACGGCGCTTACGGGGATCGGATCGTCCAGATCGCCAAGACTTTAAAGATCAACTGCGTCTTCAACGACAGCGGGGAGTTGGAACCGCCCGATCTCGAAAAGCTGGAGGCCACCCTGAAAGAGGATGGGGCGATCACCCATGTCGCCGTCGTCCACTCCGAAACAACGACGGGGATGCTCAATCCCATCGAAAAGATCGGCAAGATTGTCAAGAAACACGGGAAGATCTTCATCGTAGACGCGATGAGCAGCTTCGGCGGCGTCCCCATCGATATCGACGGCGATGGACGTCGATTTCATCGTCAGCAGCGCCAACAAGTGTATCCAGGGGGTCCCAGGTTTCGGCTTCATCATTGCCAAGAAAGAGACCCTGCTGAAGTGCAAAGGGCAGGCCCGCTCCCTGTCCCTCGATCTCTATGACCAGTGGAACACAATGGAGAACGATAAAGGGAAATGGCGCTATACTTCTCCGACGCATGTGGTCCGCGCCTTCCATCAGGCGATGATCGAACTGGAGGAGGAGGGCGGAATCGCCAAGCGGACGGAGCGGTACCGGACCAATCACCGTACTTTGGTCGACGGGATGAGAAGACTGGGGTTCCGGACGCTCCTGCCGGACGCCTACCAGGGGCACTTCATCACCTCGTTCTACAGCCCGGAGAGCGCCAAATACGATTTCAAGACCTTCTACGACCTGCTCAAGATCAAGGGATTCGTGATCTACCCGGGGAAGGTCTCCAAGGCCAGCGCCTTTAGGATCGGGACGATCGGTGACGTCTATCCGGCCGACATGGAACGGCTCGTCAAGGCAATTGAAGCATCCATGTTCTGGAAGGGTTGACGGCACGATCTAAAAAGGGGGGAGAAGGGGGACGGGTCACATCGGTCCCCGGCAGACTGCCGCTCACAGGAGGTTAACATGATTGTAGGAATTCTCAAGGAGATCAAGACCGAGGAATACCGCGTCTCCATGACGCCGGCGGGCGTCGAGGTGATGAAGGGCCACGGTCATACGGTGCTCGTGGAGAAGAACGCCGGGGTCGGCAGCGGGTTCGACGACAAGGCCTACGCGGCGCCGGCGCCGAGATCGTCAAGACCGCGAAGGAAATCTATGACCGGTCCGACATGGTCATGCATGTCAAGGAACCGCATGCCCTCCGAGTACGACATGATCCGCAAGGATCAGATCGTCTTCACCTATTTCCATCTCGCTGCGGACGAGACGCTGACCCGGGCGATGATCAAGACCCAATCCATCGACATCGCCTACGAGACGATCCAGAAGGCGGACGGATCGCTGCCCCTGCTCATCCCCATGAGCGAGGTCGCCGGCCGGATGGCGATCCAGGAGGGCGCGAAGTATCTGGAGATGGAATACGGCGGAGAGGGCGTCCTCCTCGGCGGCGTCCCCGGTGTGGATCCGGCGACGGTGCTGGTCATCGGCGCGGGAACGGTCGGCACCCAGGCCGCAAAGATGGCCTGCGGGCTCGGCGCCAAGGTGTATGTGGTCGATTCCTACCTGCCGAGACTCCGTTATCTCAATGACGTGATGCCGCAGAACTGCTTTACGCTGATCTCCTCCCCGGCGACGATCCGCAGGCTGATCCGGGAGGCGGATCTCGTCATCGGCTCCGTCCTCATTCCCGGCGCCAAGGCCCCCAAGCTCGTCACCCGCGACATGCTCAAGACCATGAAGAAGGGGCGGTCATGGTGGACGTGGCCATCGATCAGGGCGGCTGCTTTGAAACCTCCAAGGCCACGACCCACAAGGATCCGATCTACACGATCGACGGGGTCATCCATTACTGCGTCGGCAACATGCCGGGCGCCGTGGCCAAGACCTCCACGCTGGCCCTGACCAATGCCACCCTTCCCTATGCGGTCGAGATCGCGGACAAGGGATGGAAAAAGGCGATGAAGGAAAATCCGGAAATCAAAAAGGGCGCCAATGTGATCAAGGGCAAGATCACCTTCAAGGGCGTGGCCGACGCCTTCGGCCTGAAACTCACACCGGTTGACAAGTTTCTGTAGACACCCTCCATACCCGCACCCCCTGCGGACCGACCCGCCCCCTGCGGACCGGGTCCTGATTCACTATGGGATCCGGTTCGCCATAAAAAAGGCACGGCCCGATCCATTCATGAAGTAACCGGCCCGCGTTATGTCAGATGTCGATCTTCTCTATTTTTTCTTTTTCAGGAGATGGACGCTTCGGGGAATTTCGACCTCAACCTTTTCCGCGTGTTTGAAATGCTTCGCGTCCCGCGGGTTGTACTGGTCGATGATCATCTTCTTGTCACCGATCATGACAGTGCACTTTGCCAGGGAACCGGCATACATATAGGACTTCAGTGTCCCGCACAGGACATTCTTGCCCCCCTGCTGACAGTCGATCGAGAGGGTGACACTCTCCGGACGAATGACCATGAGGACGTCGTCGCCGGTGTGGATATCATCCTGTTCGAGTGCGATTTCGAACTTCCCGTAAGGGGTGGAGACGACCGTGTCGCGCGTCGCCTGATCGATCGACTCGATCCGCCCGTCCATGAAATTGACATACCCGACGAAGGCGGCGATGAATTCGTTTGCCGGCTTCTCGTAGATCTCGATCGGGCTTCCGACCTGCTCGATCAGGCCGTTCTTCATGACGACAAGGCGGTCGGAGATCGCCATCGCCTCGAACTGGTCGTGTGTCACAAAGACCGTCGTGATCTGAAGCCGCTCCTGGAGCTTACGGATCTCCTCGCGCATGACGAGCCGGAGGTTCGCGTCGAGGTTGGAGAGAGGCTCGTCGAGGAGCAGGACCTTCGGTTCGAGGCTGAGCGCCCGGGCAAAGGCGACACGCTGCTGCTGGCCGCCGGAGAGCTTGTCGATCATCCGGTCCCCGAAGGCTCCCAGTTCGACCATGTCGAGGAGTTCCTTGACCCGCGCGGCGATCTTGTCCTTGGGCCATTTGTTGATCTTCAGACCGTAACCGACGTTTTCCGCCACGGTCATGTGGGGAAACAGGGCGTAGTTCTGGAAGCAGATCCGCGTGTCCCGGAGATTCGGGGGAAGGTCGTTGATCCTCTGGCCGTCGAGGATGATGTCCCCCGAACTGATATCGGTGAAGCCGCCGATCAGACGCAGGAGTGTCGTTTTGCCGCATCCGCTGGGACCCACGAACGTGACCAGTTCCCCTTTTCTCACCTCCAGCGAGACCCCTTTCAAGACCTCGTTCGTCCCGTAGAACTTGTGAATGTCCCTGAGAATCAACATCGGTTTTTCATTGGCGTTCATGCTCATATATCAGGCAACCCTTTCCTTGTCATGCTGGTTTCTTTGCGATGCCGCTGCCCAGTCGGGTTTTTTTGGATATGTAGTTGAGGATCATCATGCAGATCATGACGATCAGAACCAGTTTTATGGTCGTTGCCGAGGCGATGCCGATCTCGCCGTATACGGCGGCGTCAAAGATCTTCACAGCGGCCAACTGGAATCCCGGGCTGACCAGAAAGACAACGGCGCTCAGAGAGACGATCGCCGTCATGAAGGTGTAGATGAAACCCGCGATGAAGGCGGGAAACATGATCGGCAGGACGATCCGGAAGAAGGTGGTCAGGAAACTGGCCCCCAGATCCGCGGAGGCCTCCTCGATCTCGATATGGATCTGGTGGAGCTTGCTGATCCCCGCCTCCACGCCCACGGCCAGGAAGCGGAAGACGCAATTGAGGGCGAGGATCATGATCCCCCCCGTGAGTTTCAGCGGCGGCGCGCTGAACGCCAGAAGGTAGCCGATGCCGAGGACGGTCCCGGGAAGGGCGAATCCGGAGAGCGACGCCATTTCGATAAAGGTTCGGCCGAAGAATTTTCCCCGGACGATGACGTAGGACAGCAGGACCCCAATCATCGCCCCGATGACCGCGGCCACGAAACTGACGCGGATGCTGTTGTAAATCGCTTGGTTGGACGTAAAATCGAGATAGTTTGAAAAGATGAATTTATCGGTCACCCCGAGGATCTTATAGAAGGAAGAGGCAACGACAACGGCGAAACAGATAAAAATCGCCCCGGCGGCGACGGTCGTGATAATCACGAAAGGCACCTTGATCAAGGGGGTTATTTTTCGCGGCTCAGAGGCCACGGGCTTGCCGCCGATCGTTGTGAACTTTTTTCCCTCGAGCAGGTAATTATGGATAAAGAAGATGAGGATGCACGGGGCGATCAGGACGACCGACAGGACACTCCCCATGTTGAAATCAGACTCCCCGGTGATCATCGTGTAGGTGTCCGGCGCGAGGAAGGGGGTCCGCCCACCCAGAATGGCGGCATTCCCGAACTCGGCGATCGTCATGACGAAGATGAGGAGCGCCGCCTTCAGGAGCCCCGGGGCCAGAAGCGGGATGGTGATCGTCCTCAAGATCGTCGCCTCGGAAGCCCCCATGTCGTAAGCGCTCTCTTCGAGATTGGGATTCAGCGACATGAGCGTGCTTTCGATCATCATATAGGCCAAAGGGATGAAGGCCAGGGTCTGGGAGA
>CAWJHT010000019.1:0-20978 GCA_963842685.1 uncultured delta proteobacterium
ATGCTGCTGACCGTTGTATAAGAGTGAAGAGAAAAGGAAAACCCATGTTATTCGCCATTAAAATATATGATAAGCCAAATTCAGGGCCGCTGCGGGACATCAGCCGCAGGGCCCATCTGGATTATTTGAGGACATTCGAGGCCCAGACGTTATTTGCCGGTCCTTTTTTGACCGATGACGGTTCAAGCGAGCTGGGCAGCCTCCGCATCCTGAATCTTCCCGACCGCACGGCAGCGGAACGCAACGTCGCCGAAGAACCCTATATCCGCAGCGGCGCCCAGGAGGGGTCGACGATCCACCGCTGGTCGCCATCGACGCCTTACACATTCCGGGACTGTCCGCGCAAGAGCGGTAACATCCAGTTTATGATCCAGGCCATGGACAAAGGGAATCAAGAGGGATTGCGCAGGACCTTACAAAAAGCAGAGCAGACATACGAGGAAAGTCATCCGGATCTTTATATCACCCGGGGGACTCTGGTCGTCACAGAGAACGGGGATAGGGAGATCGGCAGCCTGATGATCCTTGACGTTCCGGATCTAAAGGCGGCAAGGACCTTTTGGGAAAAGGATCCTTTCAATCATGGCGGGTTGTATGACGGTGTGGAATTCTATCGGTGGCGGTTTGGTCGTGCATTCGATGAGATCAGCAGGTAACTGATTCCTTTTGAGGGATTGGATGGCATGCAATCCAACGGTATCACGTGGCTGCGGGTACATTCGTCGTTTGCGAACGCGAGCCCTTGCTATTGCAGGCCTACCTGGGCACCTGCGTGGGACTGGCCCTATACTGCAAAACCACGGGGATCGGCGGTATCATTCATCTGCTGTTGCCCGAACCTGTCTCACGCGCTTCCGTCAACCAGCCGGAAAAATACGCATCGACCGGGGTTCCCCTTTTCATCGAGTCCCTACTGGCCAAGGGCGCCCAGCAAGAATCCCTGGTCGCCAGCGTGGCCGGCGGCGCTTTGGTGGGACCGATCAGCGAACAGGATCTTTATCTGGATATCGGGGGACGAACGGCGGATGTGGTCCGCACCCTATTGACCGCCAGGGATATCGAATTGGTCCAATCCGAAACCGGCGGCTTTTTTACCTGTTGCCTTGCCTGAATATGGCCACCGGACAATGCACCATCGAACCGGCCGGTCATCATCATTCAACGGAGCAGGTGAATATCAAAATCCCCAGCAACGCGGAAATCAAATCGGCCATGGATCATTTGCAGCCTATACCCCAGGTTGCCTTGAAATGCCTGCGCATGATCAATGAGGGAGGGTATGGGATTGACCAAATCGCCGAGGAGATCCGCAAGGATCAGGTGATTGCCGCCCGAATGCTCGGCTTGGCCAATTCGGCCATGTTTGCCAAAAGGAGTCCCATTGAAACCCTGGATCATGCCTTGGTCTATTTGGGTCAGGATCAACTGGTCAAGCTGATCCTTACGGCTTCAGTTCATAGCTTTTTTGATCAGTCGACCACGGGATACTCTTTATGCAAAGGCGGGCTCTATCATCACTCCATAGGCTGTGCTCAAGTGGCGGAAGCCCTGGCCGCCAAAACCAAAAAAGTGGACCCCCGCATCGCTTTCACGGCCGGCCTCCTTCATGATATCGGCAAGGTGGTGCTGGACCAATATGTGGCGCCGGCCTATCCTCTGTTCTACCGACAGGCCATGGAAAATAGTGAAAATATGATCGCCACAGAAAAGAGCCTGCTGGGCATAGACCATACGGAGGTCGGCCACCTGCTGGCCAAACAGTGGTTGTTCCCGGAATCACTGGATCATGTGATCCGCTGCCATCACCAGCCGGACATAAAAAACGAACATAAACCTCTGGCCGTCATCGTCTATATTGCCGACCTGTTGTTGTCGAGATTTTATATTGGATTTGAACTGGAACGGTTGGACACCCATGCGCTGTCGGATCTATTGGGCTATATCGATCTGACTGTCGATCATTTCGATGATTTGGTGGACCTGATTCCCGACAACGTGTTTCGGTCCATCGCTGAGACTTCATCAGCCGAGTTTTGAGAAAGACAGGGCGCTCACAACATCACGCAAGGTCCACATTACAACCGCACCACTTTCAGGTTTTCCTTGTTCAGTTTGCCCAGCGCGTTACGGCTGTCAAAGATGAACTGGGCTTTATCAAGAATGGATTTGTAGTCGTAGGATTTGTGGTCGGTGATGATGACCACCGCATCGGCTTCGGCTACTTTCTTCATCAGGTCGCCATCGGCGATGCTGTCCATCTTCCAGCCTTCGTGTTCGTGGTGGATGTGCGGAATGATACGGGTCGTGGTATTCCACCCAAGCGCCCTTCTTGCGCATCAGGGCGATCACGTCCAAGGCGGGTGACTCGCGCACATCTTCAATATCGGGTTTGTAAGCCACGCCCAACACCAGGACTTTGTTGCCCTTGAGGGTCTTTCCGCGGTCGTTCAGCGCATCAAGCATGCGCGCCACGACATAACGCGGCATGTTGGTATTGATTTCGGAAGCCAGTTCAATAAATTTGGCGTTGTAATTCAACGACTTCATCTTCCAGGAAAGGTACAGCGGATCGATCGGGATGCAGTGACCGCCCAGGCCGGGGCCGGGGGTGAATTTCATAAAGCCAAACGGTTTGGTGGCGGCGGCATCGATCACTTCCCAGACATCCACGCCCAGGCGCTCGCACATGATCGCCAGTTCGTTGACCATGCCGATGTTGATCATGCGGAAGGTGTTTTCAAGCAGTTTCGCCATTTCGGCGGCTTCCACCGATGAGACGGGTACAATGGTTTCGATGGCGCCCGCATACCAGGCGGTGGCGACTTCAGCGCAGGCCTTGGTCATGCCGCCCATCACCTTGGGAGTGTTGAAGGTTGTCCAGTCTTCCCGGCCGGGGTCAACGCGCTCGGGCGAGAAGCAGATGAAGATATCCTCGCCCACCTTCAGGCCGGATTTTTCCGTCAGCATGGGAGACAGCAACTCGCGGGTCGTGCCGGGATAAGTGGTCGATTCGAGCACCACCACCATGCCCTTGTGGACGTACTTGGCCAATTGCTCGGTGGCCGAAACGATGAATGACATATCGGGGTCACCGGTTTTGCGCAGGGGCGTCGGCACACAGATGCTGACGGCATCCATCTGCGCCAGGGAAGTAAAGTCGGTGCTCATGCTCAGCTTGCCGGCCGCTTTCAGGCGGTTAGCGGTTTCGCTGGACACATCCCGGATGTAGGAAATGCCCTTCTCGAAGGTCTCCAGTTTGCGCTTGTCCGGATCAATGCCCAGTACAGTGAAGCCCTTTTCTGCAAAAACCACGGCCAGAGGCATGCCTACATAGCCCATGCCGAGAATGCCAATTTTTGCCGTCTTCGCTTGCAATTTTTTGATGAGAACGTCTTTTGTCTTCATTTTTTACCTTTCTACCGGAACGGTTTTTGCCGATTTCATGAAATATCCAGGACACCATAAAGCCGCTCATGAAGGAATATTTTGTTTTGACCAGAGGACTGTCTTCAAAGGCAGCGCCCTGGAGAAAATCGACACTGACAAAAGTGGTGAAGATCATCTGCTTATAGCTCTTACTCAAGCCCAGAGTCAACGCGGTCCCGCTGTATCCGCCTCCTGCCGAATAGGCGGGACGCGAGGCGGTGGCATAGGCGGATTCGACGGAATAGTAATAACGATGGTAGGCGCTGTCGGCAAAGGTCGGTCCGGCAGAGACATCCAGATCGAAACTGGTGTGAGGGAAAGAGGTCGTTTTTTTCGAAAACCAATCGGGGACCGAATACCCAGCCCTTCATGCCGAAGCGAGGAAAAATCGGTGGAAAAGACGGCGCGCACCGGTAAAAAGAGATACAATTTCTGATGATCCTGCCGGTTGTCCAGAAGGGTGATCTTCAAGGAAGGGCCTACTTCAAAGGTCGGATCCAGATCCGGCATGCCCTGTCGGGCTTCATTGTCCGAACTTTCGACCGGCACCTGACCAAAAAAACTTAAATCAAGCAGGATGCGATCCGTTTTAAAGACGCGTCCCGAAATGCGATCCCGGTCTATATCGAGGATATCGCCGCGGTAGATGAAGTAAGGGTAGGGCAGCAGATACAGTCGGTTTTTATCGGAACCGAAGTAATCGGGCATCTGGAGAAGCACCAATCCCGCGCCTAATTCCCAGAGGGGCTTCTCCTCACAGACGGCGATGTTGGGCCATGAGAAAAGCAGGATCAATAACGCTGTCTGACACCAACGACCCCTATGCATGAGTTCCTCGTTCCATTTTACAAATATCAATTTTCGACTACAACGGGCCGGTTTTCTTGCTGTGGATGACGAGGGCGTTTTCGATCAATCGGCTGATGATCATTGAAGGAAGCATCCCCGCGCAGGCCGCCTGTTCGAAGAAGAATGAGGAGGGGGCCATACCCGAAGCGGAGTTGGGATCCGTGATGAGAATCCGGCCGTCTTTCAGGTAAAAGCCGTCGATCCGGCCGTAGGATCGGAAACCTAAAGCTTTAAATGCGTGGACTGCCTCTGCTTGATTTTTTCCACGATTTCCGGTGCGATGTTCTTAGGCGGTGTAAACTTGCGGCAGCGACCGGGCATGTATTTGTCGTCGTACGTGAAATACTCGCTTTGGGGGGTGATCTCCGTAAGCTCCAGGGCTTGTGGCTCGCCGTCCTCTTCCAGAATGATGGAGGAGAATTCCGTCCCTTCGAGAAACTCCTCGACGAGAACGGCCCGATCCCACTTCAGGGCCTCTTCGATGCCCCTGCCGAGGGATTCTTCGTCCCGGACAAGCGTGACGCCGATGCTCGATCCCTCGCGAGGCGGTTTCGTGAAGAAGGGATATTTGAAGTGGTCTATGAGGGTGCTGACCACCTCCTGCCGGTCGTTGCGCCACGCCTCCTCCCTGACAAGGATGCTGTCGGGAACGCCGATTCCCGCCGCCTGGAGTATCCGCTGCTGGATGTGCTTGTCCATGCCGAGGGCCGATGCCAGTACACCCGGCCCCGTATAGGGAATCCCGAGGAGTTCCAGGAGTCCCTGCAGGCAGCCGTCCTCTCCGTATTTTCCGTGCAGCGATATGAAGGCAAAGTCGATCTCCTCTTTGAGCCCTTCATAGGAGATTCGACGTGCCTCTTTATCGAGCCGCTCCGCGATGTCCGTCGTCGTGTTCTGGGAGATGAGCTGCCAAGGGATGATCCACAACCTTCCTTCGCCATCCATGAAGACGGCTCGGGGATCGTACGCCTCCCGGTCGAGATGATCGAAGACATTTCTACCGCTGTTGAGGGAGACCTCCCGCTCGGAGGACATGCCTCCCAAGATGACGCCTACACGCAATTTATTCATATGACCCATGCCCTTACATTGAATCCCGGCCGACGAAGACCCGCTCCGATCCGCCCATTCACAGATCCCAGAAGAACGTGACGCCGCTAGTGGGGAAGATCCATGTCTGGTCGGCTGAGCTTGAGGGTGACCGATTTTCCCTCTTCCCGGGTGACCTCCGGATAGGGATGCTTCCCGGCGAAAAAACCGACGTCCCGGACGTTTTTGATGTTCGCTCCCTCGTAATGAAAGGAGATTTCCATTCCCCGTGTCGGATAGACCAGGTATGCGGAGAAAAGCCGGTTGCTCTTCAGTTGTTTTGTCTCGATCTCGATCTCCACCCGGACCCGGCGATTGAGTTTTTTCTTCAGATCGTCCGAACCGCACCAGACCTGATATCCCTGCGGGGTGTTTTCCGTCCGGATGACGGGGACGTCCTGATGGTCGATGCGGACGCGGTTCACCCGGAAGTCTCGTTCCGGGACGAGGGCCTCTCCCCGGTTCAAAAGCCAGCGGTATTCGCACCGCTTGTCCTCGAAGAACGCGGCGAGTTGTTCGTTGTCCAAGGCGCAGCCGATCATGAAGACCGGGTTTCGGATGGCCTTTGTGTATTCCACATGGGTCGTCACCTTGAAGTAATCCCGCCGGAGTGTGTCTGAAACCTCTTCCGGGGTGAACTCGGTGATCCGGATGCCGTAGCGGAAGTCGTCCCGTAGTTCGAGCTGACGATCGTCCTTTCCGAAGAGCGTCTCGAACATCTCGTAGTAGATCGCATCGCCCAGTTCCTCGTTGCGCGCCCGCGTCTGAAAGCAGCGGCGGATGATGTTGTCGATCCGGGAGATCGATTTCTCCTCGTCGGGAATGAAGATCCGCCGGAGGCTCGGTTCCACCCGGTCGGCCCGCCCCTTGTGGAGGAATACCCGCGGCGCCCGCTTTCCCAGGGCGCAGAGGATCTCATAGCTGATCGTATGGAGTTTCGCGGCGATCTCATCGGCAGTGATCCTCTGTCCGTTCTGCTCACCCATGAGGACGACTTCGTCGCCGACCAGACACTCCGGGATATGGCTCACATCGAGTGTGCACATGTCCATCGAGACCCGTCCTGCGATCGGGGCTCGCTTTCCCCTGATCAGGGCCTCCCCCTGATTGCCGAGGAGCCAGCCGAAGCCGTCGCCGTAGCCGACGGGGATGGTGGCGATCCGTGTGGGACGTCTCGTGATGAAGGTCCGGCCATAGCCGATGCTGTATCCCTCGGGAAACTCCTTGACGAGGACGACCCGCGTCTTGAAGCTCATCACGGGGGCGAGGGCGGCTTTGTCCCGGGTTTCCGGCGAGGGATAGATCCCGTAGGACATGATCCCCGGACGCACCATGTCGAGGTGGAACTGGGGGTAGTTCAGGATGGCGCCGCTGTTGGCGATGTGACGGATCGGGATGCGGAGACCGTGATTGTTCCAGTTTCTCCAGAAGTTCCCCGAAAGCAGCTCCATTGGAGGTCGTTATAGTAAGAGAAGATCTCGCTTTCGGAAAAATGGGTGAAGATCCCCTCGATGGCGAGGTTGGGGAAGGAGGCGATCTCGCGGATGACCTGGAACGCCTCCTCGTTCAAGGTGCCGCCCCGTCCCATTCCCGTGTCCACCTCGACGTGGAGCGGCGCCCGGATGCCGGCCTTGCGGGCCCGTTTCTGAAATTCCCGCGCAAAACTCAGATCGGAGACCGAGGGGATCAGGTTGTATTTGATGATCTGGTCGATCTCGGAATCCGTGGCGGGGGAGAGGATGATCACGGGGGCTGTGATTTCGCTTACCCGGAGCTGAACCCCTTCATCGGCGTTCGCCACACCCAGGCAGGAGGCGCCGTTCTTCAGGGCGACGTTGGAGATCTCGATGGCCCCGTGACCGTAAGCATCCGCCTTGACCACCTGCATGATCTGAACGTTTGGGCCGACCAGCCGCTTCATCTCTTCCCAGTTCGCGGCGAAATTGCCGAGATCGACCTCGACCCAGCTGCGGTATTTCTGATTTTCTTTTAAAAGCATCTTCTCAAATCACTCCAGTGCGGCCATACATCCGGGAAAATTCAAGGGATCATATCAGAGAAGCCTCGAAAGTCAAGGCAGACTCCATGCGATTTGTACTCTCGCAAACCTGGCGGATGAGATGATTTGTTGCGTGAAAAACGTGCATGAAAAACTTGACAGGGGGTATTTCTTGCGATAGATAGACAACTCTTTAGAGAAAGTAGACCCACCGCGCAAAACAAAGCCGATGTAGCTCAGACGGTAGAGCAGCTGATTCGTAATCAGCAGGTCAGCAGTTCGATCCTGCTCATCGGCTCCATTTTTCAATCACCAAAGCTGGCCAGAAATGCAGGATCATTGATGATGGTTTCAAAAGACTTGTCCACCAACTTGTAAGCCCTGGCCTCCAAGGAAGTAACGGATGTACCCTCCGGCGGAGTCATCGCGACAGAATACATTTTTTGGAAAATCGTCGAACGGTTTTTTGTCAAATTCACATTAAATCTGAAAAATTGATCGGTTAACGAGACCAGTTCATAATTAAATTCAATCATTCCGTATTCATAGGGGCTTACGGCGACGCCGATTTCATCGAAGGCATACCTGAAGCATTGCCAGAAATAAGAGTCTAACGTTTGATTTGTTTCATATCTGATTTTTTCATCGGGGCTATAGTAAGCATACCGCGAGGTATTCTGTGCTGAATTGGTAAAGTACCGCATATAAATCTTTTTGTTGAGGAATCGTTTATTTTGATTCAGGACGATATTGGGCTTGTAGTTATCCGGATTGAGATAGACTTTTGTAGTGCAGCCAAGAGCGGTAAAGACAAAAAGCAGGATCACGGCGATTTTAATAGTTTTTGATAACATAACTATCCCTCCGAGATGATTATATCGAAAAGAATATCTTTCTGTCACACGATCCTAGTTGAGTGTATGAAAACACGGATATTCTGTCAAGATAAATGGTGATTATTTCCCCTTAAAATTCGCCTCACGCCGTTCGATAAACGACATCACCCCCTCAATCGCGTCTTCGCTTCCCATGATAGGCATGAGATCAGGGATGAGCCGTGCAAATGCAGCGTTTGGTCCCTCAACTCCGGCGATCCGCGCCGATTTGAGTGCCGCCATCACACCGAGCGGTGCGCGTTTCGATATGTCCGTGGCGATCTCTATGGCACGATCCAGCTCATTCCCCGGTTCGGTCAGTTCCTGGACCAGGCCGAGACGGTAGGCCTCAGTGCCGGTGATTTCGTCACCGGTGAGAAGATATCTCATCGCATTTCCCCAGCCGATCTCCTGGAAGAGCCGCACTGTGCCGCCGCCCACCGGGTAAATGCCGCGCTTTACCTCTAATAAGGCGAAGCGTGCATCGGTTGATGCCACGCGAATGTCCTGTGCAAGTAAGAGCTCAAAACCTATGGTATAGCATCTGCCTCGAATCGCCATGACGACGGGTTTTTTACATCTTGCACTCGAGTCGATGCCGAGAGGATGGATGCAACCCTCCGGAATGGTCCACTTGCCGCCGGCAAAAACCGATGCCCATTTATCGAGTTCCAGCCCCGTGGTAAAATGCTCTCCGTGTGCGAAAAGGACGCCGCAGCGAAGTTCCGGATTTCTGTCCAGTTCTCCATAGGCGTGCGCAAGCTCGTCGTACATCTCCAGGTCAAAGGCGTTTCGTTTCTCCGGGCGGTTGAGTCCCATGAGGGATACATGGCCACGAGTTTCAACGGTAATCCTGGTATAACCCATTGCAGTCATTACCTCCTTTGTGTAATGAGTATCGTTCGATAGATGGATGAGCCTACGGAAAGCGCGGGACAAAAGAGGTCTGCGCTCCGTCGGATTACGTTTTTTCTCTGTCATAATTTGCGCAGGGTTTCACTGTCCAGAGACCATTTCAGAAACTGGGTTTCGACAACCTCCTCGATTTCTTTGAGTGTATGGAAGTACCTGTTATGCAGACAAATTCGACGTACCAGCTTCCACACCCGCTCCACGGGGTTCAGGTCAGGACTATAGGGCGGCAGAAAATCGAGGACGAAGCGATCGGCGTGTTCTTCCCTCCACTCCCTATGAAGCTTGGCATGGTGGTATTTCGCGTTATCCGTGATCAGAACCATTTTGCGCCCCGCGGTGGAACCCACTACAAACAGTTTTTTCATGAAGTTATGGAAGCTCTGGGCGTTGAACTTGTCCGGTTCTCGTATGGCGACAAACAGTCCATCCCTCAGCCTCACGGCCCCAAAGTACCCGACGCTTTTGCGGCCAGGGAAATGACGAACCACCGGGTCCTTGATCTCGGGTGGAATCCACATCCGGCATCGCGAACCGTATTGCTGAAAATGAACTTCATCAAGCGCCCACAGGTCGATCTCTTCATCCCTGGTTATGGCTCGAAGTTTTTTTTATGCTCCTCCTGTCGCGCAGGGTCCGCCCTGGCGATCACAGGCCGCGGTTTCCGCATCCGGAAGCCCATCTGGCGAAAGAGGCGCTGGCACTGTCTCGCTCCCAACGAGATCCCATACTGCGACTGGATGAACTCGGACAGGGTCTTGCCGTCCCAGAGGTTGGTTCCCATCCCAACATCCAACGGAGACTGCCGAAGGGCTTCCCCGATCTTGCGGAACTCTTCATCCCCGAGCCGGGACGGCCTCCCCGGCCGCTCCATGTCGACAAGTCCGGAAAGACCCTCTGCCTCGAAACGATGGACCCAGTATTCCACGGTCCGAGGGGCATCCCCAAGCAACCGCCCGACTTCGGGACAACTCATCCCTTGTGCGACAAGCAACACCGCATGGAGTCGATGGTCGTACCGAGAATCCCGAGACCGGCGAATCTCATCTTGGAGGCCAAGTACCATCAAATCGGCGTCTGCTATCGTGAGTTTTTTCATGCCCCCACGATACCAAATTCCGAATTAATACGCAATTATTTATGAAGCGGATTTATCTAGGAAGAGTGATTGTCCATTGCTAACTGGATCAATATATTTTATGAAGACAGGAAAATACAAACAGGAGGAAAACAAGTATGCCAACAGTGATCGTCGAAGCAGATGAGGGAAGAACCGTCGAACAGAAGAGGGGCCTGGTCAAGGAGATCACCGAAGCGGTTTGTAAGAATTTCAAAGTCGAACCCCAAGCCGTGACTGTTTACATTCACGAAGGGAGAAAGGAAAACCGAGGGAAAGCCGGCAAGCTGGCTATCGACTGATTCGACGAAATATTTTTATGAGCCCCTGTCAGTGCTGGGAGAACTCCCTATTGGCTCGTGCGTTTTTTAACGATCCTTCCGGACAGGGTGAGTGTGCCGCCTGAGACAAGCATCAGCGCGTTGATCCAAAACATGGGGAATATTCCGAACGCGGAGCCGATCGCCCCAAACACAACCGGTCCGATCATGCGCGCCAGGTGATTCGTGGTGATACGCAGGCCCAGCACCTCGCCGGAGTGACCTTCAGTGGAGTTGCTGTAGGTCAGCATCATGGTGATAGGCTGGCCGCATCCCATGCCGAGTCCGAAGGCGAAAGACAGCAGTGCGAGAACCACTGCACTTTTAAAGAATGGCACCAGCATCAAGCTTGCCGCTCCGAGGAAAAAGGCATAGGCGAGTACCGTTTCCTCGCTGAAAAGGGAAATGAGACGCGGCATGATCAGCCGCACGACGAATGCAGCCGCGGAGAACATCGCAAGCACGACGCCGATAGTGGAAGCGGAGAGTCCAATGCCATGTCCGTAAATGGGTATGTAGAACTGAAATAGGGCAATTCCGGTCACAACGAGGCTGCTGGTCATCAGCACTTTCCAGAGTCCCGAGCCGGTCAGCATGTCTCGAACGCTTCCTGCAGGGGGGGCATCGCGCGAACCCCTGGGAAGGGAGCTGCCCCAGATGACGAGCATCGAAGACCGGCACAAGCGACAGCGCGACGAGATAAAGACAGGCGAGGGCAGGGCCTGAGTTGTCGATCGAAAATCCCGCGAACAGCGGGCCGATAAAGGTAGTCACCGAGACGATCAGACTGAAATTACTGAAATTCAGGGCGCGGTTATGCGGCTCGCTCAGAAGCCCTACCACGTTCTGCAAGGATACGGCAAAAAACGCGAAGGACAGGCCATTCATCACCGCCGCCACATACAGAGCAGGCAAGCCGGGAATGTAATACGGTACCAGCATGCCACAGGCGCCGCCCGCGGCGCCAAACAGGAGCGGCCAGCGGGAACCGAAGCGGTCGGAAAGCTTGCCTACCTGCCAAGAGAGCAGCATCGGTAACACTGAAAACGTTGCAGCGAGAATGCCGACGGCAAAGGGTTGCGCACCGAGTTTAAGCGCGTAAAGCGCCAGCAGCACGCGGCCGGCTTGCACACTCGTCATGTTAAACAAAACCAGGGTAAAGGTAAAATAGAGGGGCATCAGACTCAAGATGATCAATACTCGCTTTTTTTATACGCTGACTATATGAAGAGGGTAGGGTATGTCAAGGTATTGTTGAACCAAGATCGGGAAATTCGCCGTCGAAATCTGTCCGGACAGGATAGGGAAACGGCGTTAGTATTCCGCAGAAATCGGCTGCTTGCCGGTTTTTTCACGGCGCCGGCGCCGGAATATCAGCGGGAGGTTGACCGAAGGGCGATTGACCTCCCATTTTATGTGACACACAATGAAGGAATGTGACCATGATCCTGTTTTTACTGAGCTTCTTCCTGTTGTACGGCGGGCTTCATCTCTACTTCTTTCTGAAGATCCGGGCGGCTTTTGCCCCCGGCGCCGCCATCCAGGCGATCCTCGTCGCACTGCTCATCCTGGGGCTTTTGGCCCCCCTCCTCATCCGTGCGTCGGAACGGTTCGGACTCGAGGTCTTGGCCAGGCTCTTGTCATGGGGGGGCTACCTCTGGATGGCAGTCATTTTTCTTTTCTTCTCTGTCTCTCTCCTTCTGGATTTCTATCGTCTCCTGGTTTATGCCGCCGGTCTTGTCCTCCGTACGGACATCGTCGCGTATCTCCCAACCGCCAGGACGCTCTTTCTCATTCCGATCGCTGCGGCGCTGATCATCGGGGGTTACGGTTTTTTCGAAGCGCGTGAGATCCGGCAGGAACACATTGAGATCCATTCGAATAAAATCCCAAAGGATACCGGGAAAATCCGGGTCGTCCAGATCTCCGACGTTCATGTCGGCGTTCTGGTGAGGGAGAAGCGGCTTGCCGCGATACTCCGGAAGGTCAAAGAGGCGCAACCGGACCTTCTTGTTTCCACGGGGGACCTCGTGGACGGCCAGCTCAACAGTATGGCCGAGGCCATGGCGCAGTTCCGGGATATCCGTCCCCGCTTCGGGAAATTTGCCGTGACCGGGAACCATGAATTCTATGCGGGCATCGATGACGCCATCGATTTCATCACCCGATCGGGGTTTATCCTCTTGCGGGGCGAGGTCGCGACCGTGGCCGGCGTGATTGATCTCGCGGGCGTCGACGATCCGACGATCCGCCGCCTCGGCCCGCATGGAGGTCTGTCGGATCGGGAGGTCCTCTCTCGCGGGGGCGGTGATCGTTTCACGATCCTCCTCAAACACCAGCCCCTGGTTGAAAACGACGCCCCCGGCGCGTTCGACCTCCAGCTCTCCGGTCATACCCACAGGGGACAGATATTTCCTTTCAGCCTGATCACGAGCCGCTTCTTTCCGCTCCACAGCGGTAACTTCCGCCTGGCCAACGGCGCCCTTCTCCATGTCAGCCGGGGGACGGGGACCTGGGGGCCGCCCATCCGTTTTCTCTCGCCGCCGGAGATCACGGTGATCGACCTCATTCCGAGATAGAGAGTCGCTGTTTTTTCACCTTGAAAAATTCTTCGAATTCATGCATGAGAAATCATTTAAAATTCGATGAAAAGAAGGGAGAATGGCTATGCAGATCAAAGAATGCATGGCGGTGATCACGGGAGGCGCCTCCGGCCTGGGTGAGGCGACGGCCCGGAGTCTGTCCGCCCTGGGCGCCAAGGTGGCGATTTTCGATATCGCGGTGGAGCGAGGCGAGAAGATCGCCGCCGACCTGGGGCCGAATTGCATTTTCGTTGCGGCCGACGTGACGAGCGATGAAGAGAGCCGGGCGGCAGTGGAAAAGATCGTCGCCGCCTTCGGGACGATCAACGTGGCGATCAACTGCGCCGGCGTGGCCGATCCCGGGAAAGTGCTGTCGAAGAAAGGGCCGATGTCGCTGGCCTTCTTCAACCGGGTCGTCCAGATCAACCTTGTCGGCACGTTGAACATCATCCGGCTGGCCGTCGAGCAGATGGTGAAGAACACGCCGAACGGGGAAGGGGAGAAGGGGGTCATCATCAACACCGCTTCCGTTGCCGCCTTCGACGGGCAGATCGGCCAGGCGGCCTATAGCGCCTCCAAGGCCGGGGTTGCGGGGATGACGCTGCCGATCGCGAGGGAATGCGCCGATTACGGGATCCGCGTCATGACCATCGCCCCGGGGCTTTTCGACACGCCCATGATGGCGGGCCTTCCCGAGAGCGTCCGGGTGCAGTTGGCGCAGACCGTGCCCTTCCCGAAGCGCCTCGGCAGACCGGCCGAGTATGCGGCGCTTGTCCGTCACATCATCGAAAATCCGATGCTCAACGGCGAGTGCATCCGCCTCGACGGGGCGGTCCGGATGACGGCCAGGTAAAGGCAATTATCATGATAAGGAGGTCAGTCATGGGAAAGGTGTTCAACTTGGTCAGGGAAGAGACGGGAATCGGCGTCATCACCTTCGACGTGGTCGGCGAGACGATGAACACCTGGACGGATGACGCCTTCAGCGGTTTTGAGCAGGTCATGCAGGAGCTGGAAACGGCGAAGGGGATCCGCGGGGTCGTCTTCATCTCGGGAAAGCCGGAGAACTTTCTTGCCGGCGCCAATCTGAAGCTGATCTCCCAGATCGAGAGCGCGGAGGAGGTGCGACAGGACCATGGACCTTTTCCACGGCTCCTTCAACCGTCTTGAGCGCCCTGGGCATTCCCTCGGTCGCGGCCATCCACGGCCACTGCCTCGGCGGCGGCCTGGAATTCGCGCTCGCCTGCACGGGCCGGATCGCCAAGGAGGGGAAGAACACCCTCATCGGCCTGCCGGAGTGCAACGTGGGCCTCTTTCCCGGCGGCGGCGGGACGCAGCGCCTGCCCCGGCTGATCGGCTACGGCGCCTTCGAACTGATCCTGAAGGGGACGATGCTGCCGGCGGCCAAGGCCTATGAGATGGGGATCATCGACCGGCTGATTCCCGCGGACGGCGACCTTCTTGCGTCGGCGAAGGCCTTCCTCGAAGAGATCATCGCGGGAAAGGCGAACCTGAAGCGGCCCGTCCAGGATTTCTCCCAGATCGATGCCGTCGCCGAGATGGCGAAGGCGGGGATCCTCAAGGCGACCAAGGGGCGGGAGATCCCGGCGCCGATGCTGGCCCTCAAATCGATGCACGAGGGGCTGAAGGTGTCGCTTGCGCGAGGGGCTGGAGATCGAAAAGAAGAACTTCGTCGAGGTGGTCCTGTCGAAGGAGGCCAAGGGGAGCATCAACACCTTCTTCATCAAGGGGATGACGGACAAGCCGCAAGGCGATGATGACGAAGGGGTTCGTCCCCAAGCCGCTCGAACAAGGTGGCCGTCCTCGGCTTCGGGACGATGGGGCGGGGGATCGTCATCGAGATCCTCCGAAACACCCAGCTTCCCGTCCTGGTCAAGGACATCCCCGAGGCCCTGGAGCCGGGGAAGGCCTTCGTCCGGAAGATCCTCGACGGGATGGCCGAGAAGAAGCGGCTGAAGGAGCCGGTGGATGCGATCATGGCCCGTCTCACGGCGACTCGGAGTACATCGACGCCTTCAGGGAGGCGGACATCGTCATCGAGGCGGTCTTCGAGGAGATCGGCGTCAAGAAGCAGGTCTACGGGGAGCTCTGCAAGGTCGTCCGCGAGGACTGCATCGTGGCGAGCAACACCTCCTCGATCCCCATCACCTCGATGGCCCCCTTCGTGACGAAACCGGAGCGTTTCGGGGGGATCCACTTCTTCTCCCCCGTCTGGCTGATGCAGCTCGTGGAGGTGATCCGGGGCGAGAAGACCGCCCAGGAGACGATCGACAACCTCCTCAACTTCGCCGGCCTGATCCGGAAGCGGCCGATCGTCTGCCGGGACAACGCGGGCTTCGTCGTCAACGCGATGCTCTTCCCCGACCTCGTCAACGCGCTGCAATACATCGAGGAGGGGAATCCCATCGAAAAGGTGGACCGGGCGATGACCCGCTTCGGCATGCCCGTGGGACCGATCCGGCTCACCGACGAGGTGGGAATCGACATCCCCTACAAGGTCTTCGTCGGGATGGGGATCACGCAGGAGACGCTGAAGAACGTGGTCGAGGCGGGGCGTCTCGGCCTGAAGAAATCGGGGAAGGGGTTCTTCCTGAAGGACGGGAGCGTCGATCCCGAGGTCCTGCCGCTGATCGCGAAGCGCCCGCCGCACGAGCGCAGCGAAGAGGAGATCCAGATGGGGCTCCTCACGGCGATGGTCCAGGTGGGGAAGGACCTCCTCGACCGGAAGATCGTCGACGACGTCCGGATGATCGACGTGGGGATCATCTGGGGGCTCGGGTTTCCCGCCGACAAGGGCGGTCCGATGAAGTGGGCCGACCTCATCGGCCTGAGCAAGAAGCTCTACGGGAAGAATTTCTATTGAGAAAAGCGTGTATGGGAGTGCAAGGCGTCCCGGAAGAAGGCCTTCGGGCGCCTTGTGCTTCCGATACGCAGGGAGGGTATTTCTCTTCTCAGGTCAGGTCCGCAGTTTATTTCAAGCCTGTCCCATCGCGATATACTTCAATGCTGTTTCACTTTTCTTCCAGCCGTCATTCTTTTGTATGGCAGAGGGGCACATGATGAAAGATTTATCTAAAGCCGAGCAGGCTATGATAGGAAAACTGGCGTCTCTCCGGCAGAGAGTCCGGGAACTGGAACAATCGGAAGCCGAGAGTAAAAAGACGGAATTCCAGGAGAAGGCAGCCCTCGAAGAATTACAGAAATCTGAAGAGAGATACCGCCAAGTGGTCGAGAACGCGAATGACTACATTATGTGCATGGACTTGGACGGCATCATCCGATACGCAAACCGCGCGGCAGGCGATCTGGCCGGTCCAATTAACCTGATAGGTCTGCGTATGCGGGATCTTATTTCCCCTGATCATTTAAAAAGACACGAGGATCTTCTTCAAAGGCGAAGAGAGGGAGACGTTACGGTCTATTCTTATGAGTGGGAACTCATCCACCCGGGCGGTGACAGACCTATTGTCTTGGATGTACGATCCTCTGCGCTGATGGAGAACGGAAAACCGTCAGGAGTCCTTACGATCGCCCGTGATGTGACTGATCGTAAGTCCCGGGAAGAGAGGTTGCTGGCCGCCAAAGAGAAGTATCAGACGCTGGTGGAAGGTGTTAGTGACGTCATCTTTGAGATTGATCATCAGGGGGTGTTTCTCTATTGCAGCCCGATGGGAAAGGCGCTCTGGGGCTACGATCCGGAAGAGGTCATTGGCAAAAACTATATTGAATTCATACATCCGGATGATCAAGACCTTATGCATAAGCGGTTCCCGGAGATCACTATGTGGGCGGAACACCCGATCACTTTTCGAATCAAAACCAAGTCCGGTGAGGTCAGATGGGCACGAGCGAGAATGATGCCCAGAATCGAAAACGGCAGGTTTATGGGAGCCAACGGAATTCTCTTCGACGTCACTGCGCAAAGGCAGCTGGATGAGGAGCTTCGTCTCCAAGAGATTCAGCTCCGCGCAATTATTGAATCCACCGGTAATGGCATTCTTGTAGTAGACGCTACCGGACGAGTGATCCTGTCAAACCGAAGATATGCAGATCTCTGGAATATACCGTCCGATTTATTAGAGAGGAACAACTGTGAAGCCTTACGAAAGTACGTTTTAAACCAGTTGGTCGACCCGGACGCATTCCTTGTAAGAATTCTGGAGCTCTATCAATCAACGGAAACAGCCTATGACATCATCCTGTTGAAGGATGGGCGCATACTGGAACGTTATTCCTATCCATTCCTAAAAGATGACTTAATCATGGGACGAGTTTGGTCCTTCCGAGACATCACCGATCAAAAGAAGGCGGAGACGGCGCAAAGGGACAGTGAACTGCTCTTCAAGAGTAGTCTTTTCGATGAGCCCGGCAATGATGGGCATTCATCGTCTCAGCGACGGCATGTTCCTTGAGATCAATCAGATGTTTACCCAGTATACCGGCTATCAGAGAGAAGAAATCATCGGCCATAAAATTGACGAATTGGGTTTTATGGAGTCTGCTACATTGCAGCAATTACGCAAGCTCTTTGCAGAACAGAACGGGATAAACAATGAGGAGATTCAATATAAAACAAAGACCGGAGAACTGCGTTATGGTCTTTATTCAGCAGCCCTTATTGGGGGCAATGAAGAAAAGAAGGTCCTTGGTATTCTTTTCGATATCACCAAACGGAAGCAGTCAGAAGCACTATTGAAATTACGGGAAGAAGAGTCCGAAAGCTGGCGAAAAACCTAGAAGAAGCCAATATTGCACTGCGAGTGGTGCTCTCACACCGTGATGAGGATCAAAAAATTCTCGAAGAAAAAATTCAGTGTAACATTAATGAAATTATCCTTCCGTTCATCAGTTCATTAAAGACTATCGATTTGGAAGATCGGGGCAAACACTATCTGGATCTTCTAGAATCCAATCTCAAGAGTATCTTGTCACCCTTCATGAGAAATATGTCAAACACCTATAAGAATTTGACTCCCAAAGAAACGGAGATTGCCGAGATGATCCGGGGAGGGAAAAATTCCAAAGAGATAGCCGATATGTTGGGTACATCTGTCGCAACAATCAATACCCATCGGAACAACATAAGAAAAAAGCTGAACATGAAGAAACAAAAAACCAACCTTAGATCCCACCTGCTTTCCCTTTCATAATAGGGATTATTTCTCCGTCAATCTGTCTTTTTGCTGCGAGCAGCTCCTGCCACGTGTGGCGCTGGAGGAACGATCCCTCCACGTTCCCCTCCATCTCCGTGAACAGGGCGAAGGGCATGGCGAAAGTAAGGAGGTTGTCTCCAAGCTGTTTCCGGATGTACACCCGCGCCGAGAGGTCGGTCAACCCCACGACCGCCCGCGGCCGGTCCATCTTTGCCTCCCGATAGGGGTAGATGCCGATCGTCTGGCAGCCGGCGGCATAGGGGATGATGACGTTTTCGTTGTCCCCCCGGCCGTAATTGGCCAGGACCACCAGGGCGGAGAGCTCGTCCGGGTCGGCGAAGAAGACCACCGTCTGTGGAGGCTCCCCGTCGGAACCGAGATCGGCCAGAGGCCGGAAGACGACATAACGCCTCGGGATCTGTGTGATGGGGAGGCACGCGATAAACCGTTTCACCTGATCCGGCGTTTTGATGTACCGCTCGCCGTGGATGAAGTTGTCGTAGGCTTCACCCCTCAGGAAGGGTTTAACCATCTCTGCCACGGCGGGGCCTTTCGCCCACCCCTCGATCCCGGAAGAGAGAAAGTGGCAGAATCCCTCCTCGCTGCCGGGGAAGCTTTTATAACGATCTCCGAAGCCCATGCCGACCCCGCCGCCGATGCAGCCGAATGTCGCCGCGTCACAGACCGCCGGACGACCCTTGGCGGCGGAGGCGGCGAGCCACATGACGCAGGCCCATTTCCCTTCCTGGAACTGCATGGCCCCTTCCGGTTTTTCATCGGCCCAACTGATCGCGATGGGGGGATATTTCGTTTCGATGGCCTTGGCGATTCTGCTTTCCATACGGTCATTCCTTTCTCGATAGGATTTTCAGTTCCGGCGACATGGCGAAGTCTCCAAGTGCAGAATGGGTCCAATTCTTAATCCTTCAAGGAATTTCAGTCAAGAAAAAAACCTCTCGGCACCATGAGGAAAAAAGCGACTTCACAGGGTGTAGAGAAGTCCTGAAGATATTCTCGGGTGTGAAAAAGGTGTATGAAAAAAGTTGACAGTCTCAGGTATTCCCGCTATAAATGAGAAATAGTCTAATCATGGACGGAGGTTATCGAGGGTGATGAAGATAGCGGTAAGCGGTAAGGGCGGCGTGGGTAAGACACTCTTGAGTGCCTTTTTGGCGCAGGCCTTTGCGGCCGGCGGGTATAAAGTCATTGCCATCGATGCCGATCCCGATGCCAACCTGGGAGCGACTCTCGGTTTTCCGGACGCCGGTAAAATCGTTCCGATTTCCCATCTCAAAGATCTCATCCGGCAACGCACCGGCGCCGCGGAGACGGCAGGGGGACTGTATTTCAAGCTGAATCCCAAGGTGGATGACCTGCCGGACGATTACTCGGTCAGTCATGACGGCATCCGCTTGATGGTGATGGGTGAGGTGAAAAAAGGGGGAAGCGGCTGCTACTGCCCGGAAAACGCACTCCTGAGCTCGCTGATGTCTCATCTGCTTTTGGGGCGGGATGATGTGGTCATCATGGATATGGCCGCCGGCATCGAACATTTGAGCCGGGGAACGGCGCAAGCGGTAGACCGGCTCATCATCGTGGTGGAACCGGGACAGGCCAGCATGGAAACGGCTCTCCGTGTGAAGAAGTTGGCCGGAGACCTCGGCATTAAAGAACTGGCTGTCGTGGGAAATAAAGTTCACGGGGCCGACGAGGAAGCCTATATCAGGAAAGGGACAGGTGGTCTGGAGATGCTCGGCGTCATCCCCTATGACACGGGCCTGGTGGATGCCCAGATGCAGGGTCTGCCGGTGATCCGCAGCCAGGTGATCAAGTCGTCGGTTGATGCCATTTATGCGAAATTGGTTGCTCGACAAATCAAGTCATAAGAAAGATAAACCAACCTATGGGCGTCCTGAAATACAAGGTCCTTTTTAAACCGGATGGTGTGGCGGTTGATGCCGGAGACGGAGACAATCTTTTGGAACTGGCCCGTAAAGCCGGTGTGGCCCTCACCGCCTCCTGCGGGGGTGACGGAGTCTGCGGCACCTGCAAAGTACTCGTCGAAAAAGGAGAGGTGGAGAGTCCGCCGGGCATGCAGCTTGACCCTGGCGAGGTCGCTCAGGGTATCAGACTGGCCTGCCAGTGCCTGGTCAGGAGTGACCTCGTGGTGACCGTTCCCGAGACGTCTCGGATAGCGACGGGGAGCGGCCGGCGGGCGCTGGTCACGGCGGAGGAATTGATGGCGGTCACCGGTTGGAAGCACGCACCGCCGATCTTCAAGCTCTACCTGGAGCTGGTCCCGCCGACGCTGGAGGATAACTCCAGCGACCTTACCCGCCTGGAGAGAGAACTGGCCAAGCACGACATCGATCATTATCAGGTCGAACTCGGTTTACTGAAAAAACTGCCTCATGTCGTGAGGGACGGCGACTGGAAGGTGACCGTTACCGTCCTGAAAGAACTGTCGGGTCCCAGGCTGACCCTTATCGAACCCGGTGACACGCGGGATCGCCTCTTCGGGCTGGCCTTTGATATCGGTACCACGGGCGTTCGCGGCGAGCTTCTCGACCTGCAAGAGGGGAAAGTGCTGTCTCGTGGGGTGCAGTACAATGGCCAGCGCAGCTATGGAGATGAT